>JAWXBV010000123.1:0-50053 GCA_034440335.1 Nitrospirota bacterium
TCAATCTCAAGCTGGACAAATTTCATGGTGATTGGAACTACACGGTCCCGCCAGCACGAAAGAATACTTAGTCATGTTATTTATGCGCGAGGCCTAAGCATACATGGGCAGGAGAAAGTTGCCGATACCGTCAAGCTCTGCCGCATGAACTTGGCGATGCACGGCCTTGAAGGGGATATCAAAGAAGCCATCACCTACTACGACGATTTGCACAACAGCACCGGAAAGTTCGACTTCGTCCTGGCGAATCCGCCGTTCAATGTGAACGCGGTCGATAAGGAACGGCTGGAAGCCGAGGTGGGGAAAGGCCGCCGATATCCCTTCGGCCTGCCGCGCACGGACAACGGCAACTATCTCTGGATTCAGCTTTTCTATTCCACTTTGAACACAAGCGGACGCGCCGGATTCGTCATGGCGAACTCCGCTTCCGACGCCCGCTCATCCGAGCAGGACCTCCGCAAGCAGCTCATCGAAGCCCACGCTGTCGATGCCATAGTCGCCGTCGGGCCAAACATGTTTTACACCGTCACGCTGGCCTGCACCCTCTGGTTTCTCGACAGAGGGAAACACCGCACCCCGCGAGCTGACAAAGTGCTCTTTCTGGACGCACGGCATATCTATCGACAAATGGACCGAGCCCACCGGGACTGGACCGAAGGGCAGATTGGATTCTTAGCCAACGTCGTGCGTCTGTACCGAGGAGATGAGCCAGACTTCACGCTCGGTGGAACGGAAGCAGAAGCCAAGCTCAAGGAAGTCTTCGGCAAGAAATTGAAGTTCGTCGATGTGCCTGGGCTATGCAAGGCCGCCACGATCAAAGAGATTGAAGCGCAAGGCTGGAGCCTCAACCCTGGCCGCTATGTTGGCGTGGCTCCTGATGAGGTCGTGAGCGACGAGGGCTTCAAGGAACAGCTCGAAACGTTGAACGAAGAACTTGAGAAGCTCAACGCCCAGGCCCGCGAGCTTGAACAAACTATCGCCGGCAACGTTGCAGAGATTCTGCAGGCCTGATGATGGCCATGAATGGGATGCGCAAAACGAAGCTCAAGGATGTGTGCGACCGAATCACGGTTGGCCACGTTGGGCCGATGATGGACAAGTACACCGGCGAAGGCGTTCCGTTTCTTCGTTCACAAAACATCACGCCGTTTCGACTTCATTTGGACGACATCAAGTTTATCCCGCCAGATTTTCACGAAAAACTCCGCAAGTCTGCGCTGCATCCCGGTGATGTTGCTGTCGTTCGCACCGGCTATCCCGGCACGGCCTGTGTTATTCCAGACAAGTTCCCGGAGTTGAACTGCGCTGACTTGGTCGTCATCACGCCGTCGAAGGAACTCAATCCGTATTTTCTCGCCGCCCTTTTCAACTCGGTGTGGGGCATGGCAACGGTAGCTGGCAACTTGGTTGGCGTTGCTCAACAGCACTTCAACGTCGGCGCGGCACGGGAGATGGAAGTCGCGCTTCCATCACGCGCGGCGCAAGACCGGATCGCGGGCATCCTGTCGGCCTACGACGAGCTGATGGAGAACAGTAAGCGGCGCATCAAGATTCTGGAAGAGATGGCCCGTTCCATCTATCGCGAGTGGTTCGTCCACTTCCGTTTCCCCGGCCACAACAAAGTCAAAATGGTTTCATCCCCCCTCGGCCCCATCCCCCAAGGCTGGGAAGTTAACGCTATCCAACAATTCGGACAGGTCATTACTGGCAAAACGCCGAGTAAAGCTAACCCCGACTTTTACGGCGAGGATATGCCGTTTGTGAAAACTCCGGACATGCATGGCAACATGTTCATCCTCGAAACGGGAGAGAGGCTTTCCAAGGCAGGTGCCGACTCGCAGGCGAGCAAGACTATTCCTGCCGGTTCGATCTGCGTAAGTTGTATTGGCACCATTGGCGTTGTGTCTCTAACGATAGAGGATTGCCAAACGAACCAGCAAATCAATTCAGTGGTTTTGACAAAAGAGATAACTCGTGAGTTCCTCTTCCTTCGGCTGCAGGATCTGAAACGGAAATTGGAAAACCTTGGTTCCACCGGTGCGACGATGGGCAACGTAAACAAAAGTAAGTTCGAGTCGATGGAAATCTTGGTACCGCCCGATGATCTGCTTGAGCAGTACCACCGGTTAGTCGGGCCGAAATTCTCTGAGATTCTCAATCTCTCGCGGAGAATCAAAAACCTCCACTGCACCAGAGACCTGCTGCTCCCGCGGCTGTTCTTGGGGCAAATTGCCATCTGATATGGATGAGCCACAAAAAACACCAGAACCGCATGTTTGGCTAAATGGTCCCGATTGGAGCACTATTCCCGAGATCGCGTCACGGGACTGCCTCTACGCACTTGACGTGGACTTTGACATCGATGCGCAGCTCATGGCAATTCAAGGTCTGCTGCAGCGCAATCGTCAGGCAGAGGAGGCGCTCAGCAACGAGATCAAGCAGAGTGAGGAACACTCTAGCCGGCTCAGCGGGATTTATTGCGAGCGAGTGGTCGATGAGTGGGTCGACCAAATACATCACTCGAGCTATCAAGGTGCGGCCCACAGCATGTCGGCTGTCGGCATGCTCGCGCCGCTGATAGAGACGATCTTCTACCAAGTTTTCCAAGGGATCGGGAGCCGATTCTACCCAGCAACCCATCCGGAAGATGAACACGAGCGATGGAAGGCGAAACGCGCTACCCAATGGGATTGTCACAAATTCGTGGTTGGGGATCGTGTCCAAACCGACCTTGTACGAGGCATCCTTCAGTTGGCCGATGCGGTAGGCCTGACCGACAGGTTACCCGCAGATCTAAAATCCACCCTTTCTGCCCTGTTTAGCTATCGCAACAAGATGTTCCATCATGGCTTTGAATGGCCAGTTGAAGAGCGAGAGCGCTTTGCCAAGCACATGCGTGACGAAAGTTGGCCGAGCGATTGGATTATCAAATCCACTACAGGCGACAAGCCGTGGATCTTCTACCTTTCTGACAAATTTATAGAGCATTGCCTGGCGACCGTCAATCAGGTGTTGGATGCAATCGGGTCGTTTGTCCGTGACGAATTGTTTTCGAAACGGGAGATTTGATGATCAGTGAAATCAATACACACAATCAGTGGATTCCTCCGACCCGCGACCTGCTGCTCCCGCGGTTGCTGTCGTGCACGATAGAGCTTCCCAACGCCGCTTTTTCTGAGATGCAGGAGATCGTATGAGTGACATCTTCAATATCTACTGTGACGAGTCCTGCCACCTTGAGAATGACCGGCAATCCGCGATGGTCTTGGGTGCAGTTTGGTGTCCAGATTCGCAGAGGGCATCGATCGCGCGTTCGGTTCGCGATCTCAAAAGGCAGTACGGACTGGCGTCGGGCTTTGAGATCAAGTGGACCAAGATTTCTCCTGCCAAGCTGGACTTTTACCTGGCCCTGATCGATCTGTTTTTCTCCGATTCACGATTGCATTTCAGAGGGGTTGTCATCCCGGACAAATCTAAACTCAACCATTCAGCGTTCAATCAATCGCACGACGATTTCTATTACAAGATGTACTTCCAGCTGCTGAACGTCATTTTTGAGTCAGGCAATCGTTATCGGATTTATTTAGATATCAAAGATACCCGCAGCCAGCAGAAGGTTACGAAGCTGCACGATTATTTGGCAAATGCCCAGTGCGATTTCAACAAGGAGATGATCGAGCGCATTCAGCAGGTGCACTCATGCGAGATCGAGCAATTGCAGCTGGCTGACGTGTTGAGCGGCGCTCTGAGCTATTTGCATCGGGGGCTACAGAGCAGTCCCGCCAAGCAGGCGGTGATTGAGATGGTCAAATCGCGTTCTGGTTTCAGCCTGCGACGCAGTACTCTCCCATCGGAAGAGAAGTTCAATATTTTTATCTGGGAAGCGCAGGCGGTGTGATGGATTTGCCCGAGCTGTTCCTTTTCCACGGCGAGTGGTCTCGTTACGAGGAAGATCTCCATGCCATTTATTTGGAAACTATTATCCAATCAGGACTTACATTTCGCAGTTTGCCCGTCAGAGCGAAATATGCGCCACCAACTAAGAATAAAGGCTACACTTTCTGGCACCTGATCTCCGAGGGCGAACGCGAGGAAGATCGAGTTCCTGATTTCCGACGCTGTGAGAGAATACGATGGGTGGCTTGGGTCATCCGAAATGCCACTACCCACACCGAGTTAAGCTGGTGGGAAAATAAACGTGGCAGCAATACCCATATCGTGATTTGGCATGAGCAGGAAAACTTTGCGGTGGTGCTGGCTCAGCGGAATGGGTACTTTCTCTTGAAGACGGCGTACTGGGTTAAGCCTTATCGCCGAAAGGACTTCGAGCGAGATCGAAAAGAGTTTCTGCGCTCTCAAAAAAGCTAGAGCCGCCAGGCATTGCTGCAAGGCGGCTCCGTATGCTCCTTCTACACATGGTAGATGAGTCGGTCATAGTATCCGCCAGTTTTGTGGCAATTTCAAGCCCAACATAATTCCAAGCAATGTCGAATAGTTACACTGAAGACTCTCTCGTTGAACAACCTGCCATCCAGCTTTTTGCTCAGATGGGTTGGCAGACCGTGTCGGCTCTGGAGGAAGTCTTTGGTGTTGGAGGCACACTTGGGCGGGAAACGAAGGGCGAGGCGGCCTTGGTTCCTCGTCTTCGTACCGCACTTGAGCGTCTGAATTCTTCCCTCCCACAGGAAGCCATTTCGGGAGCGATTGATCAACTGATTCGAGACCGTTCGGTGATGAGCCTCGTAGCGGCGAATCGGGAGGTGTAGGGGCTTCTGAAAGACGGGAGTTCTGTTTCAGCACCAGATTATAAAGACAGAAGGCAGATTTCTGTGGCAGGCGATCTCCATGCCTTTGCTTGAACCCTATCCCATCCTGTCCTTGTCCAAAGAAGATGTGCTTGCCCCGGAAGAGATGGGCAGCAAGCGCAAAGGATGGGTGCAAGTCGCTGGTGATTCCGAACGCTGGCTCTTCAAGTATGCCCGGCTCAGTAATGGCCAGGTCACTGGTGAGCACTGGGCTGAAAAGGTCGCGGCTGAAGTAGCCGCCTTGCTCCATATTTCTCATGCGCGGGTGGAACTCGCCACCCTTGAGGGATCTCCAGGCTGTATCAGCCGACGGTTCCCCGAACTCGCCAGACCTGGCGCAGAAATGATCCACGGAAATGACTTGCTGGCAGGCGCCGGCTTCGGGTACGACCGTACCAAGCAATTTCGCCAGAGCGATCACACCGTCGAAAATATTCTGGCTGCGATCTCGCATGTGCTTTCCCATCCGAAGGAGCAGGCAGCGGCCTTCCGACAGATGGCGGGCTATCTTGTGCTGGATGCCATCATTCTGAATACGGACCGGCACCATGAGAACTGGGCCATCGTCCGGCTCATGCACCAAGATGGCCGGGTCTCTCATGAAATGGCACCCACGTTTGATCACGCTTCTTCTCTGGGGCGGAATGAGCCACCGGAGAAATTGGCAACCTGGCTGTCTGAACCAGGGCGGCCAGAGTGGTACGTAGCGAGAAGCCAGTGTCGGGGAGGAATTTATCTTCGATCCGACGACGCCCACGGGGCCAATCCCCTCAGACTACTTGAGCTGGTCGCACGCAAATGGCCAGATTATTTTGTGCCGTGGTTGCCGACCTTGGAAAATGTCAATGAAGATGCCCTGTGTGATACAGTTGACCGGGTGCCGTCTGAGACGATGGTGCAGGCTCAGCGTGATTTTGCGAAGGCATTGCTTCAGGTCACATTCAGACGGGTCAAAGATATTCTGTCATGAAAACCTTATTCTTAGCCTGGCAAGACAAACGGCTTCGCGGCGATCGCGTGGACGGCACCCGTGCGTGGTTTCCAATCGGTCGTCTGGATGCTGAGCCTGAAGATTCCCATTACCGGTTTGTCTACACCCGTGGAGTGTTGCAGGCTAGAGACAAGGTGGGATTCCAGCCCCTCGATGCCTTCCCGAAGTTCGATGCCCTGTACGAATCAGCAGAACTGTTCCCGCTGTTTCAGAATCGGCTCATTAGTACGAAACGTGAGGATTACGCCGAATATCTCCATCGACTCGATTTGTCTCCGGAGCGCGCGGACCCCTTTGAAATTTTGGCGATCAGCGGAGGCGGGCGACAGACCGATAATTTAGAGGTATTCCCAAAAATTCAGGCCCGTCGTGATGGCGGCTTTTCTTGCCGGTTCTTTTTGCACGGCTGGAGTCATGTGAACGCTCCATCACAAGAGCGATTGAATGTTCTCCAGCCCGGCGAACCGCTGCAAGTGTCGGTGGAGTTGAATAACCCTGCAACTGGGGTGGCGGTTCAACTTGAGACCTCGAATGATTACTTCATGTTGGGTTGGGCACCTCGTTATCTCATCCCTGATGTATTGCAGGCCATTGTCGGTGGACCGAGCAATGTGAACGCTCGGGTCGTCCAGCTTAATCCTCCTCCTGCTCCTCACAACCAACGTGTTCTTGTCGCGCTCGAAGGCCGCTTCACTGCTGGCTATGAACCGATGAGCGGCGACGAGTTTCTCCCGCTGCGTTCCTAGCGGCGCATGTCTCACGCCTACTCCGAAGACCAGCTTGTCGAACAGCCCGCGATCACGCTGCTTGCCGAACTCGGGTGGCAGACTGTCTCGGCCATGGAGGAGGTCTTTGGGCCCCATGGCACGTTAGGACGAGAAACCAAAGCTGAATCGTTCTTGGTTCCTCGTCTCCGTACCGCGCTTGAGCGCCTGAACCCATCCATCCCACCGGAAGCCATTTCGGGAGCCATCGATCAACTGATCCGCGACCGTTCGGTGATGAGCCTCGTGGCGGCAAATCGTGAGGTGTATGGGCTTCTGAAAGAGGGAATTCCTGTTTTCGCTCTAGATACCAAAGGTGGGGGACAGAAGACTGAGCGCGTTCGGGTCATTGATTGGGAGAACCCTGCTGCCAACGATTTCCTTCTCGTGAATCAATTCAGCGTAACGGGCGCGCTCTACACGCGTCGGCCTGACCTCGTCGGATTTGTGAATGGCCTACCCATCGTCGTCATTGAACTGAAAAAGCCCGGCGTGCCTGCGCAGCAAGCCTTTGACGACAACCTCACCTGTTACAAGGCTGACATTCCTCAACTCTTCTGGTTCAACGGGCTGATGATCGTCTCCAACGGGACGGAGAGCCGTGTCGGATCGCTCACGGCTGATTGGGAACGGTTCTTTGAGTGGAAGCGGATCGAACGTGAGGACGAACCAAGACGAGTGTCGCTTGAAGTCATGTTGCGCGGCACCTGTGCACCAACACGTCTGCTCGATCTGCTAGAGAACTTCACGCTCTTTTCTGAGCACAAGGCAGGGCTGGTGAAAGTGTTGGGGCAGAACCATCAGTTCCTTGGGGTGAACAGCGCTATTACTGCCACGCTGACTGCAAGGAAGCAGGGCCATGGACGTGGCGGTGTGTTTTGGCAGACGCAGGGTTCTGGCAAAAGTCTCGCGATGGTGTTCTTCGCACAGAAGATCCTACGAAAGGTTCCTGGCAACTGGACGTTTGTGGTGGTGACTGATCGTGTCGAGCTCGACGACCAGATCGCCAAGACGTTCAAGGCCTGTGGCGCAGTCAGTGAGACCGAAAGCGAGCTGTGCCACGCACAGAGTGGCGCGCAGCTGCGGCAGCTGCTTGGCGAGAATCACCGGTATGTCTTCACCCTGATTCACAAGTTCCAGACTCCTGAACTGCTCTGCGACCGCCCTGACGTGATCGTGCTGACCGACGAAGCGCACCGAAGCCAATACGATACCTTGGCGATGAACATGCGGTCAGCATTGCCTCGGGCGCTCTTCCTGGCCTTCACGGGTACGCCGCTCATTGTCGGCGAGGAACGGACGCGCGAGGTCTTCGGTGACTATGTGTCCATCTATGACTTCCAACAGTCGGTCGAGGACGGTGCCACCGTGCCGCTCTTTTACGAAAACCGTACCCCTGAACTGCGGCTCGAAAATCCGAACCTCAACGACGATATTTATCACCTGATCGAAGCCGCTGAACTGGATGAGGAGCAAGAGAAACGGTTAGAGCGTGAGATGGATCGGCCATACCAGCTCATCACCCGCGACGACCGGTTGGAGACGGTCGCGAAGGATATCGTGCAGCACTTCCTTGGGCGAGGCTTTCAGGGGAAGGCCATGGTGATCTCCATCGACAAGGCCACGGCGCTCCGAATGCACGACAAGGTGCGGAAGCATTGGCAGGCTGAACAGGTGCGGGTAGAGCAGGAGTTGGCGAAGCTCACGACGTACGGTGCGAAGTCCGACCCGGACCGCATCAGGGAACTCCGTGAGCGACTGAATGTGATCCAGACCACTGAGATGGCGTTGATCGTGTCGCCAGGCCAGAACGAGATTGACCAGATGAAACGGCTGGGGCTCGACATTGCCCCGCACCGCAAGCGGATGAACGACGAGTCGCTCGACGAGAAGTTCAAGGACCCGACAGATCCGTTGCGCCTGGTCTTCGTCTGCGCGATGTGGCTGACCGGGTTTGACGCGCCGAGCTGTTCGACGGTGTATCTCGATAAGCCGATGCGGAACCACACATTGATGCAGACGATTGCGCGGGCGAACCGCGTGTTCCCTGGCAAACACAGCGGACTGATTGTGGATTATGCCAACGTCTTTGCTTCACTGGAGCAAGCCTTGGCCATCTATGCCATCGGTCAGAGCGGCGCGCATCCCGTGCGCGATAAACAGCAATTGGTGGAGGCCCTGCGGCAGGCGATAACGGATGCCGTGGCGTTCTGTCGTCAACATGGCGTCAGCCTCGAAGATGTCGAACGGACGATCGTCGGGAGTCTGGAGCGACTGACGAAGATTGTCGATGCCGTTGAATGCCTGATCTCCCCAGACCCGCTCCGCAAAGATTTCCTCGCCCAGGAGCGATGGGTATGGACGCTCTTTCAAGCAGTGAAGCCCGATCCGGCTGTCTTGAAGTTTTCCTCGCGCGTCGCCTGCCTCACGACGATTGCCGAGACGATTCGAGAGCGGACGGGTGAAGGTCCGGCGGACATCTCCACCGTGATGACCGATCTGAACAAGATTCTTGATGCTTCCGTGGCCGCCGATGGCTTTCACATCCCTGAGGGCAAGAAAGACCACGGCGTCATCGACCTGACGAAGATTGATTTTGACGCTCTCGCGAAGCGCTTTGGGAAGTCGAAGACCAAGAATATTGATCTTGAGCAACTAAAGACTGCCATCCGCGCCCACCTCGACAAGCTGATTCGCCTCAACCGGACTCGTGCCGACTACCTCACGAAGTTTGAGGAGCTCATCGAATCCTACAACGCAGGTAGCCGGAACATCGAGGACCTCTTTGCCGAACTCCTGGCCCTCAGTCGCACCCTCAACGAGGAGCAACAGCGCCACGTACGGGAACGTCTGTCAGAAGAAGAGCTGGTGGTGTTCGACATTCTGACTCGGCCTGCACCGGAGCTGGGCCCGGAAGAGCGTGCCGAGGTGAAGAAGTTGGCGAAAGAGTTGCTGGAGAAACTCAAGCAGCTCTTGGTGCTCGAATGGCGACAAAAAGCAAGTGCGCGTTCACAGGTGAAATTGGCCATCGAAGAGGTGCTGGATCAAGGACTCCCGCGCAGCTACACCCCTGACTTGTATAAACAGAAGTGCTCCGCTGTGTTCGAACACTTCTACGAAACATACGGGGATCGGGGAGTCAGTATCTATCCAACGGCTGGCTGATCGCTTCGTTTTCTCTCCTCTCTCCCTCTCATGATGAAAGAGTGGCGGCCTGGAATGGTCCTCAACTGCGCGCATCGAGCGACCACCGTTTCATCGTGGGGGCTCGGCGAGCACAGAGGACCATTCCAGGCTACCTCCGTGATCCTCTTTCCACTTTCTATCGGGAGGATGCCCGCTGTCGGTTCCACTGCGCCCGTCGAACGAGGCCCTTCTCAGGGCGCGCGTTCCGGGAGCAAAGAACCGATGCAGGCGTCCTCCTCCCTCTTTTCATCTTGATCCCTCTCTCTCACCTGTATAGAATGGCCCAACTTTTCGGGTAGTTACCTGCAAGACTCAATCTGCGCTGCCCCGCGGTTTCCCCCTACGAGTACTGTTGATGGGTTGAAGCCATGGGGAATCGTGTGACATAAAAGCCCCTCACCTATTAGGAGGAGTGACCTGTGAGCGACTCAGTCATCATTACGTTTGCGTTGGTAGCGGCGGTGACCGGCATTGTCTATGGCCTGTATTTGGCCATGTGGGTGTTCAAGCTCGATGCCGGCAACCAGAAGATGCAGGATATTGCCAAGGCCATTCAGGAAGGCGCGAGCGCCTATCTGAATCGCCAGTACCGGACCGTCGGCGTAGTCGCCGCTGTCATATTTGCCCTCTTATGGGGAGCAGGGGCGTTTTCCGATAAATTCGGGTTACTGACCGCAGTGGGATTTTTGATCGGCGCCGGCGCGTCGTCGCTGGCCGGGTATGTGGGCATGGTGATCGCCGTACGGGCGAACGTGCGGACGGCCCAGGCTGCCCATAATGGGATGAATGCCGCGCTGACCGTGGCCTTCCGTGGCGGCGCGGTGACGGGGCTCTTATTGATCGGCTTGGGCTTGCTGGCCATTACCCTTTTCTACACCTTGGCGGCGCAGTACGCAGGGCAGGAGAAGGCGATCCATGCGCTGCTGAGTCTTGGGTTCGGCGGCAGCTTGATCTCGGTGTTTGCCCGAGTAGGCGGTGGTATCTACACCAAAGCGGCGGACGTCGGCGCAGACCTCGTGGGGAAACTCGAAGCAGGCATTCCGGAAGACGATCCCCGCAACCCGGCTGTGATTGCGGATAACGTCGGCGATAACGTCGGCGATTGTGCCGGTATGGCGGCTGACCTGTTCGAGACCTATGCGGTGACGACGGTGGCGGCAATGGTCTTGGCCTTCACGCTATTTAAGGGAGTCAGCGGCCCGATTCTCTATCCTCTCGCCCTCGGGGGCGTGACGATTTTCGCGACGATCATCGGGATCTTTTTCGTGAAGGTGGGCCAGGGCGGCGGGATTATGACGGCGCTCTACAAGGGCTTGTTTGTGGCTGGTGGTATTGCAGCGATTGCCTTCGTTCCCGTGACCTATTCGATTATGGATGGTGTGGGTGGCGTGAGTGGGTTGAGCTACTACCTCGCGGCGTTGATTGGGTTGGCTGTGACCCTGGCGCTCGTCTTTATCACCGATTACTACACCTCCAAGAGTTATAGGCCGGTCAAGGCGATCGCCAAGGCCAGTGAAACGGGCCATGCGACCAACATCATCGCCGGACTGGCAGTGGGTATGGAAGCGACAGCGTGGCCGGTCGTGGTGATCGGGGCCGCGATTCTCGGGAGCTACTGGATCTGCGGCGGCGCGGCATCGGGCGGCTTGTACGGCGTGGCGGTGGCGGCGGTGTCGATGTTGTCGATGGCCGGTATTGTGGTGGCGATCGATGCGTTCGGCCCGATCACCGACAATGCAGGCGGTATTGCAGAAATGGCCCATCTCGGGAAAGAGGTGAGGGACATCACCGATCCATTGGATGCGGTCGGCAACACGACGAAAGCGGTGACCAAGGGTTATGCGATCGGATCAGCCGGTCTTGCGGCAGTGGTGTTGTTCGCTGAATATGCACGTGAGGTGGCCAAAGGGAGTGGGGCGAGCACGTTCGACCTCTCCAATCCATCCGTCCTGGTTGGACTCTTCTTGGGCGGCATGCTGCCCTTTATCTTCGGGGCTCTCTGTATGAAAGCCGTGGGGGAGGCAGCCGGCCTCGTCGTGGAAGAGGTGCGCAGGCAGTTCCGGACGATCAAAGGGATTATGGAAGGAACGGGCAAGCCGGAATACGGGACCTGCGTGGATATTGTGACGCAGGCGGCGATCAAGAAGATGATGGTGCCGGGATTGATTCCGGTCATTTCTCCGATTGTGGTCGGTGTGGTTTTAGGACCGCAGGCCTTAGGCGGCATGCTGGTCGGCAGTATCGTCACGGGTCTGTTTGTTGCCATCTCGATGACGAGCGGCGGCGGCGCCTGGGACAATGCGAAGAAGTATGTTGAAGAGCAGGGCATGAAGGGGACGGATACGCACAAGGCGGCGGTGACGGGCGATACGGTCGGCGATCCCTATAAGGATACGGCTGGTCCGGCGATCAATCCGATGATCAAGGTCATCAACATTGTGGCGCTGCTCATCGTGTCGCTGCTCGTGTAAGAGCGTCGTTCGTGAAGCGTGAAGCGTATCTCGCAAGGGAGGAAGTTCTTTCGCCTACGAACGACGAGATACGAGCGACGTTTCACGTTCGTTCCTTGGCTTGACGGCTGAAAGAATCGTACGGTAAGGTGGTCGTACGGGATCATGCTGATAGCTGATCCACGAGAGTTTCCCAGAATCACGGGAGGTACTCTGATGGAGAAACAAGAGCGCAAGCAGGAACCCAAGCGAGAGCCGCAGGGAAAGGAAGAGGTCAAGGCCAATCCGAAGGTCATCGAAGCCGGCAAGAAGATGAAGGAAGATATCGATAAGCTGGTCGATGAAATTGACGAGGTACTCGAAACGAACGCAGAAGAATTCGTCAAGAACTATGTGCAAAAGGGAGGAGAGTAACGCCGGCAGTCAGGTGGAACGTCTTTCTTCTTTTCCTTCCTCCTCCTCATTCTCAGGTCATCAGAGTCCGGTTGTCGTCCGTCAGCAGCACGGCGCTACAGTCCTCGGTTTGACAACCGAGGGCTGAGCGGCTAGTATCCCTTTAATTCTCAGATAGTTAGCTCCGCCAGAGACTCGCGTTCACGTACGAGGCCCGCATGAAGTCCAAGCTCTGGGTTTTCCATGATGTCAATCTGACTCAACGGGCTTCGTTATCACACGCCCTCTCGATTTCTCCTGCCACGGCGTCGTTGTTCCTCGCTCGTGGCGTGACCACGCCGGATGAAGCCACCTCATGGATGTCGCTGCAGGCGCCGCACGATCCGTTTTTGATTCCCGACATGGAGCAGGCAGTCGAACGGTTGCATCGCGCCGTGACGACTCAGGAGCCGATCTGTTTTTATGGCGACTACGATGTCGATGGGATTACGGCAACCAGTGTCTACCTGTCGTTTTTTGGCGGGTTGGGCGCCAAGGTGCGCGCCTATGTTCCGCATCGCCTGCGTGAAGGCTATGGACTCAACCTCGGCGCCGTGCAGCGCTTGCATGACGAAGGGATCTCGCTGTTGGTGACCTCCGATTGTGGCACGACCTCGCATAGAGAAATCGCATTGGCGGCTCAGCTGGGCATGGATGTGGTGGTGACCGATCATCACCAGACCGACGAGGACATGCCGCCCGCTGTGGCGGTGCTCAACCCCCATCGAGCCAACGCCATCTATCCCTTTCGAGGGCTCTGTTCCGCCGCGCTGGCGTACAAGGTGGCGCAGGCCTACCAGCTGCGCTATGGGGTCGCGGGAGTGCCGTTGGAGTCGTTGCTCGATCTCGTGGCGTTGGCGACGGTTGCCGATGTGGTTCCCTTGCACGATGAGAATCGAAACTTTGTGCGCGAAGGATTGGTCCAATTGTCGCGCGGCGCGCGCTGCGGCGTGCGGGCATTGAAGCTGGCGGCGGGGGTGACGCGGGATTGCACGGCAGAAACGATCGCCTTCAAGTTAGCGCCGCGGATCAATGCCGCTGGGCGATTGGACGATGCCATGTTGGCGGTGCGATTGTTGACGACAGACAATCCGTCCGAGGCGCAACAGTTGGCAGGCCGGCTGGAGCAGCTGAATCGGGAACGGCAGCGCATCGAAGTGGATATCATGGCGGAGGCGCTGGCCTCGTTGAAGGATCACGAGCTACCGCCTGCACTCATCGTGGCGTCTCGGCAGTGGCATCTCGGCGTGGTCGGCATCGTCGCGGCACGCTTGGTCGATCGGTTTCAGCGCCCGGCGATTGTGCTGGCGATCGACGAACAGGGGATCGCAAAAGGCTCGGCGCGGACGACCGGCGGGTTCGATCTCTATCGAGCATTGGCGTCCTGCCGGGAGCTGTTGGAGGCCTTCGGTGGGCATCCGAGTGCCGCAGGGGTGACGATTCGCGAGTCGCGGATCGAGGAGTTTCGTGCCAGATTCTCCGATGCGGTGGCCGGATGGACCCACGGTGGGGCCAAGGTCCCAACGCTGCATGTCGATGCCGAAGTGCGTTTGGACGAAGTGAATCTGCAGCTGATCCAGGAGATCGGTTCGCTCCATCCGTTCGGAGAGGGCAATCCAGAGCCGACATTTGCGGTGACAGGTCTCGAAGTGATGGAGGCGCGCACGGTCGGCGAGAAGCATCTGAAAATGACCGTGCGGCAGGGGAGATCGCTGCCGTTCGATAGTATCGGATTCGGCATCAAGTCGCTGCTGGAGCGTGGCATTCCGTCTCGCGCCCCGGTCGATTTGGCCTTCACGCCGGAGCTGAATTACTGGAACGGCCGTGACCGGATTCAGCTTCGGATTCGCGATGTCCGAGCGAGTGTGAGTGAGTAAGTGAGCGCAGTATGGTCTACCAAACTGTCACGGATCTCGACCAGTTGCTGGATCGGATCAGAAGCTATGCCGCCGATGCCGACCTCGATCTCGTTCGCAAAGCTCACGAGTTTTCTGCGAAAGCGCATGAAGGGCAATTGCGTCAGTCCGGAGAACCCTACCTTCAACATCCCATCGCCGTCGCCGGCGTTCTGACCTCGCTCAAAACGGATGTCACCGCCATCGTTGCCGCGCTGCTGCACGATACCCTGGAAGATACGGTCGCGACGCCTGAGGAACTCGAACGGGAGTTCGGGAAGGACGTCGTGCATCTGGTCGACGGTGTCACCAAGATCGGCAAGATCACGTTTCGGAGCTATGAAGAAAAACAGGCGGAGAATTTCCGCAAGATGGTGCTGTCGATGGCGGACGATATCCGGGTCGTCCTCATTAAGCTCGCCGACCGGCTGCACAACATGCGCACCTTGGAGCATCTCAACGTAGCCAAGCGGCAGGAGATCGCGCAGGAAACGCTGGAGATCTATGCGCCGCTGGCGAATCGGCTCGGAATCGGGTGGATCAAGAATGAGATGGAAGACCTCTGTCTCAAGCACCTCAAGCCTGAGGTCTACGAGACCTTGCGTGTCCGCGTGGCGAAACGGGATGAGGATCGGCAGCAGTACATCGATGAAGTTCGCCAGCTGGTGCATCAGACCATGCAGGAGAACGGGTTGGTCGGCCAAGTCTATGGTCGGCCCAAACATCTCTACGGCATTTACCAAAAGATGAACAAGCAGTCGATTACGTTCGAGGAGGTCTACGACCTGACCGCGCTACGGGTTGTGACCGATACCAAGATGAACTGCTATGCCGTGCTCGGGGTGATTCACTCAGCCTGGCGGCCCGTGCCGGGGCGGTTCAAAGATTACATCGCGATTCCGAAATCCAATCTCTATCAGTCCCTCCACACGACGGTGGTGGGCCCGAAGGGAGAGCACGTCGAGTTCCAGATCCGCACAGAGGACATGCATCGGCTCGCCGAACATGGGATTGCCGCGCATTGGAAGTATAAAGAACAGGGGCACGTGGCAGATCGTGACAGTAAAGCGTTCGGCTGGCTCCACCAGTTCGTCGAGTGGCAAGCAGATTTGACTGATAACCGGCAGTTTATGGACTCGGTCAAGCTCGACCTCTTCCACGACGTGGTCTATGTGTTCACGCCCAAAGGGATTGTGAAGGAGCTGCCGAGAGGATCGACACCCGTCGATTTTGCCTTCGCGATTCATACTCAGGTTGGGGACCATTGTGTCGGCGCCAAGGTGGACGGGAAGATCGTGCCGCTCAAATATCAACTTATCAGTGGAGATACGGTCGAAATTCTGACGTCTCCCACGCAATCGCCGCACAAGGATTGGTTGAAGTTTGTCCGCACCTCGCGTGCGAAGACCAAGATTAAGCACTGGATCAAGCTTGAAGAGCAGAAGCGGAGTCTTGAGATCGGTCGTCGGTTACTGGAGTCGGAGTTCCGCCGTCAAGGGATGGCGCCGGCCCGGATGTTCAAATCAGCGGAGCTCGTAGGGGCCGCTCGTCAGTTGGGATTCGACAGCACCGAGGAATTGACTGCGGCCGTCGGGTTCGGCCACATGGCCACGTCGCAGGTCATCGGCAAACTCACGGCTCCGTCATCCGGAGCGCCGGTGCCGGCTCCGGAACGTCCCGCCGCGCGTAAAGCGGTCGCGGGAAAGAGCGACGGCACAGGCGTGCAGGTCAAGGGGTCTCGGGATCTGCTGATGCAGCTGTCGCGCTGTTGCCATCCCGTGCCCGGCGACCGCATCCTCGGGTATATTACTCGTGGACGCGGGTTGACGATCCATGCCGTCGATTGCCCCAATCTTGAAGCGCTGGACTACGATAAGGAACGGCTGGTGGAAGTGGAGTGGGACGTTGCGACACCCAGCACGCACTCGGTGAAAATGTCCATTATCGCCGTCGATAAGACCGGGGTGCTGGCGAACGTGTCCTCCGCGATTGCGGAATGTCATGCCAACATCAGCCGTGCCGAAATCACGACGCGAGAGGATCAGAAGGCTGCGCTGGATTTTGTCGTGGAAGTATCGGACACTCATCACCTCGAACAGGTACTCAAAGCGGTTGAGCGTGTGGAGGGGGTGATTACGGCGAGACGGATGAGGGCCTGGCAGGAACGGTCTTAGGGGCCGGATGCTGAAAAAGCTCGCCAGCTTCGTTCTCGACTCGTCGAAATCCTCAACGTACCCCAGAGGGCACGCCTCCGGTTTCAACTCGCCTGCGGCCTTGCTGGACGAAATTTTTGAGCATCCGGCAGGTTATTAAGTCCCTGCCACGCCACTACGGGATTTTGAATTGAAGTTTCGATCCCCGCTGTAACTTCAAACGCTCCGCTCGGCCCCCTGCGAGTTCCAAGACATAGAGCGCGCCCTCGTTGGGCCTGTATTGGGGGCAGCTGTCGTCTGTTCTCGTGCAGATCGGGACGTTCGGTTCTATATGGACAATCTGCTTTTTCTCGTTGATCCAGATGAGATCGAGAGGAATTTTCGTGTTCTTCATCCAGAACACCCAGGCTTGCGCCTGGGAAAATGTAAAGAGCATGCCGCGATCGTCGGCTAAATGCTCACGATACATCAATCCTTCTGCACGCTTCTGGGGTGTGTCGGCCAACTCTGCCTGAATGATGGCACCCCCCGGGAGGGTAATCGGGATCAGCCCGGACGGGGACGGATCGTTTCCTGCCAAGGCAGGGAAGGAGAACGACAGGAGAAAGACAGAGATAAGCGCGAATAATCGGCGTCGTTGCACGGCGGCATCCTATCGGCCAACCGGAGATGAGTCAAGCCGGAATCCCTCTGTGGCGCATAGGATTGTCGGCGATTTCGGCTGAGAGTATCTTGTAATCACGCGGTGGCCTGTGCCATCCTCGTACAGCCGAACCACGAGAGGGGTGTATGAAAGAGACGCGGAAAGTACATTATGTCAAAGGTGTGTTTGTCTGCCCAAAGTGCCGGCAATCGTATGTGCAAGAAAAATGGATCGAAGAATGGCGGGTTCGCTGTCACAAGTGCGACTATCGCGGAACGTTGACGGAAGTGTCCGTTGAAGAACGGATGGAAGAGGAAATTGTCCGTCGTTGAGCCGGCGTCAATCCTGCGCCCCAGTACATTCTCTCTGTGAGTCGATATTGTTTGCTCTCACCGCTATTGTACGATTCAGCCTCATTCGTTCATTCTTTCTCTGCGCCCTTCTTCCCATACTAGGCGTCAGCGTCAGCACGGCATCAGCCGACGAGCCGGCCCCACTGGTGAAGGTGCTCGTGACCTACCATTCGCTCTCCGGTCATACGGAACGCATGGCCGAAGCCGTGGCGGATGGTGTGAACAGCGTATCCGGCGCCGACGCGCTGTTGAAACGAGTCGGCAAGGTGACGGCGGAGGATTTATTCTCCGCCGATGCGGTGGTGGTCGGTTCGCCGGTCTATTGGTCGAATATGTCAGGCGAGGTGAAAACATTTTTCGACAACTGGCAGTTTAAATTCGGTGTGTTTCCCGACTTCAAGATGAAGAACAAGATCGGCGCGGCCTTTGCCACTGGGGGGCAGGTGTCGAGCGGGAAAGAGGTGACGATGTTGACGATCCTTGCCGCGATGCTGGGGAATCAGATGATCGTCGTCAGTGGGGGTGGAGCCTTCGGCGCCTCGGCCACCACGGAAGGTGATAGTCCAGGCATCGACAAGAAGGAATCGGCCGATGCCAAGGCGTTGGGCCGACGTGTGGCCGAAGTCGCCATGCAATTCAAAGCCGGTTCTGCCAAGTAGCGCCTCTCCCTCGGTCTCCACATTGCGCAGCCGATACGACGAGACGGGACTCATACACCGATGAGGTTGGGTCATTCATCCCTCACCTCGCCTTGTTGAATCGCCCCTTTCCCGTTTATAGTGCTGCGTCATGCGGAAGAAGCCTTCATCCAGTATTGTGAAAGGGGACAGTCCCATTTCCAGGAAGGAGATGGTCGCTCCGAGCCCTGCCCCCGAATCGTTCGCGCTGCTTGCCGCGTTTCGCGCCCTATCAGCCAATGCGGTCTACACATTGGCCCCGAAGGCATCCGTCGTCCGGGGATACGACTACTACCAACAGCAGCGACTTCAGCATTATGTCTGGAGCCAGGACCGTACCACGCTGACGGCGGAGGTAGAAGGGGCGAGGCTCTACGAGGTCGTCTTTTCCATCGAGGAGGGGTTCCTTGTGGCCTCCTGCGATTGTCCGGCCTGGGATCCCAGCTGGCTGTGCAAACATGTGTTGTGCGCCTACTTCACGACCAAGCATCTGCTCTCACCGGAGCTATTCAGATTATCGGGCGGGCAACAAGGCGATCTACCTTGGCTTCGGGCTGAGTTGCTCGGCAGCTCCCCGGTACCGGTCAGGGCATCAGGACCGTCTCCCACCGGAGCGACTCGCAAGGGCGCGGCCTTTGAGATCGTCATTGATACCCGCCACCTGGATCCGCAGATCGTGATCCATAAAAATGGCGTGCCGTTGTCCGAAGGATTGGGCACTGCGATTCCACCTGAACTGCTGCTGCTTCTTAACGCGTCCTGGTTCATGTCCGGGTTCGGGGAAGACCCCTTGCTCCATTATCTCAGGGTTCACAAGAAGCCCTACCCGATCGTGCTGGTGTCGAGCCACGAAGCGATCCCGCTTCACTGGAACCAGTCAGTTAAGTGCCGGAGTAAGACGGAGATCGACCTTGTCGGCGACCAGATCAGAGTCCGCGCGGTTTGCCTTGCCGACGAGGTGCCACTCGAACGGATCGTACGATTCAGAACGTTTGTGGCTGATCTGAGCGGCGGGCGGCTTCTGTATTTGAAGGACGAACCGGGGTGGGCGTTGTTCCGTTCCCTGCGGCAACGCTTCAAGGGCGGTGAACTGTGCTTCGATCCCTATGACGACGCCGACGGAGGATTCCGTGCCGTGCCGTTATCGAGCGAGTTCGGGTATGGGCAGGGGCAAGGTGTTAACCAGGATATGGAGTGTACGATTTCGCTGGATGAGTTCCAGTCCGCGCAAATCGAGGTGCTTCAACAGCAAACCAACCGGATTGTGCGCGATCTTATCTTAAAAATAGAGGGGCAGGACGTGTCGGTGCAACGCCCTGCGACTCCTTCGGCACGCGATGCGTTGTCGTATGCCCTGATCCTGAAGCCTCCGTCCGGCGACGATGGCCTTCCGCCTACCTCATGGACGCTGCAGGCCCAATGCCGCCTCGGTGAGGTCCGGTTTGCGCCGAGCGTCTCAACCTTTGGGTGTATCTCGGCGTTGGAGCAAGGTCGTGCCGTGTCCGGCTCGCTACGTTCGCACACACGAAAGGCCGTGCTCTATGAGATGTTCTTCAGCCTATTGTCTGTGCGCGAGGCGAAGGAGCGAGACCAACGCATCAACATGGCTCTTAGTCTAGAGGGGTGGACCCGCGCCGTGAAGGACGAGGCGGCACAGTGGCTCAAACAGCATCTGTCGGGCTTCGCCACGATAGATGTGCGGCTGCAGATTCACGCTGGGCGATGGGAGCTGCAGCCGGTGGACAAGGCCCATGAGGTGTGGCTGTATCGGATTCCCTTCGACGTGTTTGGCCCGGAAGTTTTCCGCGGTATGCGGCGCTGCAATGAGATGGTGATCGACGGGCCGCGGTTGTTCCAAGGATTGCCGGCTCTCTTGGACCGGCTCACAACCGCCGGGATCGAATTGCTGTACGAGGATAAGCCCGTCAAGTCTTCTCGCTGGGATTGCGCTGCCCATGTGGAGCCTGTTGAGTCGGAAGGGGTCGGGATCGATTGGTTTGAAATCCGTCCGGAGATCCGGTGCGACGGCGTGACGTTGGACGAATCGGAGTGGCGGGCTGCCCTCCAACAGGGAGGGATGATCGACGCCGAAGGCCGCTTGCGGGTGTTGGATCGCCAGACCCTGGAACAGCTGCGCGCGATCTTTGCGCTGACCGGAGAGGCGCCGGCGGATCGGGGCGCCACGAAGATTGTGCGCGTGCCGCGCCTGCTGATCCTCGATTGGCTGGCGTTGCGCGAGCAAGGCATTGCGGTCTCGTTGCCTACTGAAGACGAGGCCGTACTCGGTCGTCTCATGGGATTCACACAGATCGCCCCACGGCCCCTCCCCAAAGGCGTCCAGGCCACACTTCGCCCCTATCAACGGGAAGGGTATGCCTGGCTCGCATTTCTGTACGAGCATCGTTTTGGCGCCTGCTTGGCGGACGATATGGGATTGGGCAAGACTCTTCAGGCTATTTGTCTCCTGGCCGCCGTCCAGGACGGGCTCCTCAAGACCTCGGTTGGTGTGAAGGGGCCTCATCTGGTCGTCGTGCCGACGAGTCTCCTCTTCAACTGGGAGCAGGAGCTTGCGCGTTTCGCGCCAGGCTTGAAGGTTCATGTCTACAGTGGCAGCGAGCGGACGCTCAATGCCAAGGATGGGGAGGTGGTCATTACAACGTATGGGCTGGTTCGCCGGGACATCGAGCGATTGGAAGGTCTGCCGTTCCATGTCATCGTGTTCGACGAAGCGCAGGCGGTGAAAAACATTCAGGCTAACACGACGGGCGCAGCCCGCCGCCTCACCGGACGCTTTAAAGTTTCGCTGACCGGCACCCCGCTCGAAAACCATCTCGGCGAGTACTTTTCCGTGATCGATCTCTGCATGCCGGGGCTGCTGGGTGAGTACGATCGGTTCAAGGCCGGTCTCAAACATGTCCAGGGCGACATGCTGGAGCGGCTGCTCCGCCGGACCAGGCCTTTTATCTTGCGGCGGACCAAGGCGGAGATCCTCCATGACTTGCCGCCGAAGATCGAGAGCGAGGTGTTCCTCGACTTGACCGATCGACAAAAGGCGCTCTATCAGCAGACGGTCGCGCAGGTTCGCACGACGATCGATGAGGCCTATAGGTCGAAGACCTCCGGCCAGGCGCAATTCATCGCGCTGACGGCCATTCTCAAGCTTCGCCAGGTCTGTCTGTCCCCACGCCTTCTGACGAACCGGACCGACGAGTCCTCGCCCAAGATCAATTTCCTGATGGAACGGTTGCAAGTCTTGCTGGACGAGGGGCACAGTGCACTGGTGTTTTCCCAGTTCACCAGCTTTCTCGATCTTGTGGAAGAGGCCTGTGTCCGGCATTCGTTACCCTATCATCGGCTGGATGGCTCCACGGTGGCCACTGCCCGTAAAACTCGCGTGGAGGCGTTTCAGACCGGCGAGCAGCCGAGCGTGTTTCTCTTAAGTCTCAAGGCGGGGGGGCAGGGGCTGAATCTCACCAAAGCGAGCTATGTGTTTCATCTGGACCCCTGGTGGAATCCGGCGGTGGAAAACCAGGCGTCGGACCGTGCGCACCGCATCGGGCAACAACGAACTGTGACCATCGTGCGGATTCTCATGCGGCACAGTATTGAGGAAAAGATGATTGCCCTCAAACAGCGGAAACTCGAACTGTACGACGCGGTCATGGCCGGCGCCGTGCGCGGCTCCGGGCAGGGCGTCTTGACGAAGTCTGACTTCGAGTTTCTGCTCTCGCCGAGTATGTCATGAGAACCTGTACGCGTTACGTCGATCGCGAGCGACTCGGTAGCGCACGTCGTGTGGGGTAGGGGCGAGCAGTTTGTACTGGCTAGCTTCGCACGCGGTTTGGGGAATGGGTTTGGTGAACACTCATGGCGATCTGCGAAAATTCATGAATATTCTTTGAACAACGACCGCAGCATCCTGGGTCTTTCAGGCCGAACTTTGCTTTGAGTTGGCAGGGCATGACGATGCCGGCCTGTCCTGCTTCACGGACGTCCGAATCGGTAATTCCCTTGCAGAGGCAGAGGTACATGGGGCGACCCCTTGATGGTTGAGGAAGATTTTTTCGACAGCAACGATTATGATAACTGTTATCAACTGAATAGATGATACTCCCGTCCTCCCCATCTGTCAAGGAGGAGATGAGGAGGAAGGGTATGGTGAGGGAGGAGGAATATCTATCGTTTTGAAAATGCTGCCTTTATAGCGTCTGTTCCAGTTGCTCCACCATCTCGCGGATCGTATCGAACCCCGATTGCCAAAACTCCTCAGAGGCCATATCGACGCCGACTTTGGCAAGAATCGTCTGCGGCGCCTCGGACCCACCGGTACTCAACAGATCGAGATACTTGGGCACGAACGAGGCCCCTTCTTTCTGATACATCCGGTAGAGGGCCAGGACCAATAAGTTGCCGAAGCTGTAGGCATAGCAATAGAAGGGGCTGGCAAAGATGTGGGGGATGGTCAGCCATTCCCACTGAAACTCCTCCGGGACCTTGATCCCTTTTCCGAACTGTTGCCGCACCTCGGCCAGATAGGTCTTGGCCAGATCCTTCACGGTCGCGCCCTGAGCGATCATCTCATGGGCCTGGTTCTCAAATTGGACGAAGTAGGCTTGCCGAAGGACTGTGGCATAGATGTCGTCCAGTTGGTTGAGCAGAAGCCCCTGCCGTACTTTCTTGTCCTGTTCCTGGTTCATGAGGGCATCGGACAGGATGCGTTCCCCAAACACTGAGGCTGTTTCCGCCAGCGGGAGCGTGGAATGGAAAGTGAACATGGAATGTTTCGCCGCCAGCATGCCGTGGACGGCGTGGCCGAGCTCATGGGCCATCGTGGCGATATCACGGGCCTCGCCGGTGAAGTTGAGTAGCACATACGGGGCCATGCCTGGGACGACGCTGTAACAATAGGCGCCTCCGATTTTTCCGGGCCTCGCGCGCGCGTCGATATGGCGTTCATGCACCACCCGCTCTGCCAAGTCGGCTAATTGGGGAGAGAAGCCCCGATAGGCCTCCAACACCATATTGATGGCATCCTGATAGCGATAGGATTTCTGCTCCGTGCGATGCGGTGCATAGATGTGATAACGGCTCATCGGCTTGATCTTGCAGAGGCGCGCCTTGATGCGGAAGTAGTGCTGAAAGATGCCGGCGTTCTTCTGACAGACGTTCAAGAGCGAGGTCACGGCTGTATCGGGAATATCGTTCCCGAGGTTGCGGGTGGCAATCGGGGAGGTGAACCGGCGCAGTTGCAGATTTTCCGCTTTCCAGTCGTTGACCAAGGTTTTGTAGATTTCACCCAGCAGATCGTGCTGATCGGCGTAGACACGGTAGAGCTCTCGATAGGCAGCCTCACGCACCCGTCCGCTCGCGTGGCGGAGATAGGACGTCAGTTCCTCTCGGGTCATCGTCTTTCGTTTGCCGTTGATGGTGAGGGTAAACATGAAGGCGTTCGTCACGACGTCGTACAGCGAATGGACGGCGCTGCGACCCGTGATGTTCTTGATGTTGACGATCTTTTCTTCCGGTTCGGACAGCGTGTGAGGCTGAAACCGGCGAATGGTTTCAAGGTGATACCGGAACGTGCCGGTTCCGGTCATGAGCCGGCGGGCATTGTCGGCATCGACGCTCTGCCACCACAAGTCAAAAAACACCAATCGGTTCTGGAGCGCTGTGAGCCGTTCCTCGACTTTGGTCTTAAACGAACGAGCGGCCAGGTCTTTCGTGTTTTCGGAGAACCAGAGGTAGGCATAGGCGCCGATTTTGGAGGCGCCAGCCGCGATGTCTTCACTCAGATTTAGCAGTGGACGGAAGATCGATGTTTCCATGGTCGGGCTGAGCTGGGCTCGCACAGATTCAAATTGCGCCACCTTGATCTCGATTTCTCCCAACAGGGCCTCGAAATTCTGAACCGGTTTTTCTGCCAAATGTGAGAGATCCCAGCGTTCGGAGTAGGTGGGCTTCTGTCGCTTAGGGGATGAGGTCTTGCGTTTCATCGACGTGTTCCGACTGGTCTTCGCAGGCATATCTATCTCCTTCGTCTCGCTCTCGTGCATCATGCAGGCTGGGCTTATCCGGCCACGATCATACCATTCTCGCCGACCAGGCCACAGAGATTTTCACTGGCTTCAATCTTCCATCTGCAGCGGCATTCTCGGTATGATGCGCCAGGAATCACGGGAGACGTCATGACCGACCAAGAAATCAACCGAGCAGTTCAGTACGTCACCGCCCGCACATCCTATGGGCGCGACATGGTGGCCGAGATTCTTACGACAGGGCTAGGCGAGATGACGTCGCTGTCTATGCAATCGTCGGAACGGTTCGACCGGGACCTGCTGTTGGAATATGTCTGTCAATGGACCATCAAACGCACAGGCCAAACGGAACCGTTGGTCAGGGAGATCCTTGGCTGCGCGGGCCGCTGGCTCGATGAAGTGTACGAGGAAATTGCCAAGCGCCAGCCGAAAGCTCTCGGGCTTTCATCTGACGATGACGACGAAGGGACGGAGCCAGTCTAAAAAATCGTGAAACGTGAAGGGTTGAACGTGAAACGCGGGGAGAAGTTGACTGCTCTGGTTTGTTTGGTTTGTCTCGCGTAGTTGGTTCAACCATGTATACGAGACAAACCAGAGACTTAATGGCAATCTTGACAAGGCGCATTGACCTGACGACTTACTGTATTCTCCTCCGCCGAATACCGCGTCGCTTCGGGCCTTCGTAGCCGTAGTGCTACTTCGGCGGAGTAGGCTGCTGCGTGGGAGCGTCATTCTGTTCGAGATTTCGTTCGCCGTCCTTTCATCATTCTCGAGAATATGGCGCACCCCTCTACCAACAAGGGGGCTCCTCTCACCTGCACGCTCAGCAAGGCCGTGAACGGTCATGCCTGGTGCAGCCTGGTAATTTTTCACAAGTGAGCACAATTGCACAGACCTCGAGCCGCATTCAGTGCATATTAAAAGAGAGAAAAGAAGAACACATGGATTCAATGGTTGGACGAAGGGGTGCGTGGGTTTTTTCTGCCGAGGATTGGTTGGGTCAATAACCCAGGCGAAGAGTCATGACCTGTTTACTCTCTTTCATGTTTGCTGTGAGTCTCTTGACCCCGTGCGAGACATCGGTCAGTACAGGTCTGGAGCGTCCGTATGCGTTCATAGACACCCCTACTTCGCCCGCTCAGTATTGCGTTTGAACGAGATACCCGGGCCTACGTGAAGCATGATAGGTATGAGCTATCCCTCGACTTGTGGCGGATGCCGAGTGCTGGAACCCAGCGTCCTGCCATGGGCATCGACTTGTGGTCACTCATGTTAGGGATGGACTTCTGATGACTGACCTCAACGGTACTGTTCTCTTATGCTGCCTCGCTTAATTTCCGGACAGTGTGTTGAACATTACACATTATCACTTTTGCAGAGTGCTCAGCCCTCTTGACGTCTCCATTTCTCGCGAGATAGCCGAGCGCATTCGATTGTGACTTTGGTGAGAAATCCCGGCTGTCTCCCGCTACGATGAGTGGTGAATAGTTTCAGAGAGTTTCCTCCACCTATCCGACGAAGCAAACTATCTACAATATGAGTGGGGCGCGACATTGTTTATGACGGCTCGTGGCAACGGCGGATCGGCGATTGCGGTAGAAACGCTCATGAACAATGTGGGTTAGGAGCTGAAGAGCCAAACAAAGCACATTCCTGGTCAAGAAGACGAATGACTTTCAATCGGAATACCGCACAACCATGTAGTCGAGGTTCCACTCCCTATGACGGTGCCATCGTGTGAGCATTTCCAAATCGTTCGTCTTTATCGCGGCGAGGGGTTGAGAGGAATACGTTACGATTTCTGCCGTCCGCTGTAAATGGCGCCTTCGGTTTTTTCGTATCGCTGCAAGACAACCACAGCCTCATCCCGGCATAGATCCCGCATCACGGCGATCTTTCGATTCTTGAGTGCCGCCACCCAGTGCTTCGGTTTTGAACCTTCATCGAATCCGATCGCCTCCGCATCGCTTGATCGGGCACCGCAGAGGACTTTCCCAACTCCGGCCCAGGGGATGGCTCCGTAACACATGGCGCAGGGCTCGCAGCTCGTGACGAGCTCATGCTCCGGCATGCCGTCCGCGCCAAGGTTGAAATATCCGATGGCCCGTTGTGCGTTGGCGAGGGCGACCATTTCGGCGTGGGCATGTGAACAGTTCGAGAACATGACGAGATTGACACCGATGGACAGGAGCCGACCGGTCGTGGTTTCGAACACAGCGGCGCCGAATGGTCCGCCGGTCTTCTGCGTGACGTTGATATGCGCCAACTGTATGACGAAGCGCATCCGGTCGCGGGGCTTCAGAATAGGCCTCTGTTGGCGACGCGCGAGGCGGTTGGCCCAAGGCGGAAGTCGGAAAGGAGACATCGGTGAAAAGCCTGGCTTTATAATGGCAAGGAAAGTTTCAGCATCTCGAAATTCTTCGTCACCATCGCGTCGCCGTTTTTCGTGGAGACGTCGATGCCGTTGGCGCAGACGGTTCGGCATTCTTCGATTCGACCCAGCTTATGGAGTGATTGGGCCAGGGCATAGTAGGCGGCTGAGTAGGTGGGTTTGACCGTCACACATTGTTGAAGGGCCTTGGCCGCTTCGTCGAAGTTGGCATCTTCCATGTAGGCCTTCCCGAGACCAAACCAGGCCACCTCGTCGTTCGGGTCAATCGCCAGGACTTTTTTGAGCGGTTCGATTCGTCGATTTGGCATCTCTTCCTCCAATTTCACTGACGATAGCAGCGGCATGTGCTCGTTGTCTATGCTCTTTCCTGCATGCTAATCTGACTGCGTAATTGGTATCTCGTGAAGCGTATCTCGTTCAAGCGTTTCAGGTTTCGAGTTTCTAGTTTCATGTTCCAAGTTTCAGGTTCGAGACCAGAGTTTCAGCAATCCGAAACGAACGACTTGAAACCTGAAACTAGAAACCAGCAACTCCGCTTCCGGACGAACGACGCTTCACGTTTCACGCTTCACGGATTCTCTAATGGGCAACACCGGACTTGTCTACGACCCATGCTATCTCGGCCATGATATGGGGGCCGGGCACCCTGAGTCGCCTCATCGGCTGCGTGCCATCATGCAGCAGTTGGAACAGGGCGGTACGGCGGCTCGGTTGACCAGGATTGCACCGCGAGAGGCGGAAGACGAATGGATTACGCAGATCCATACGCCTGCATATCTTTCGATGCTGAAGACCAACGCGCCGGCAAGCGGTCGCCTATCGCTGGATCCCGATACCTCGATGTCTTCTGGCTCGTTGACCGCCGCCTATCTGGCAGCCGGCGGGGCTTTGGCTGCTGTCGATGCGATCATGAGTAAGCAGGTGGACCATGTCTTCTGTGCTGTGAGGCCGCCGGGGCACCATGCTGAAGCGGGGCGCGCGATGGGGTTTTGTCTCTTCAATAATGTGGCGATTGCCGCACGCTATGTGCAGAAGAAGTATGGTCTCACGCGCGTGTTGATCGTCGATTGGGATGTGCACCATGGCAACGGCACGCAGCACAGTTTCGAGGACGACCCCTCCGTGCTGTTCTTCAGCACGCATCAATTTCCTCACTATCCGGGAACGGGCCGAGACTCGGAACGGGGGCGGGGGGCAGGCGAGGGGTTTACGATCAATGTGCCGATGGAAGCAGGTGAGGGCGATGAGGAGTATCGTTCCGTCTTTCAGAAATCGTTGGTGCCGGCGGCCGATGCGTTTAAACCGGAGTTTGTGATTATTTCCGCCGGGTTCGATGCGCACAAAGACGATCCGCTTGCGAGCATGGGGTTGACGGAAGAGGGTTATGCTGACCTCACCGGTATCGTGGCCGGTATTGCCACGCGCCATGCCGGGGGGCGTCTGCTCGCGTCGCTCGAAGGTGGGTATCACCTGACATCCTTGGCTGCGTCGGTGGATCGCCATATTCAGGCCCTCCTCGCCTCATGAAGACCCTTGTCAAAGTGTTGCTGGGGTGTGTCTTGGTCGGCGCGCTCGTGTATCTCTATTACACCGAGATCAAACCGGTTGTGATTTTTGGGTTGCGGTCGGACTACGCCCATGCGATTCCATTTCAAAAAATTCCGGAGGGTCTCACCAGCCTGAAGGCCGAATCGTGCGGGGAATGCCATCGCGAGATCTACGACGAATGGAAAACGAGTATCCATGCCCATGCCTATGAGGATCCGTTCTTTCAGGCCTACTGGAAAAAGGACAAGAATGTCTGGGTCTGCCTGAACTGCCACACCCCGCTGGAGAACCAGCAGCCGACATTGGTGAAAGAGATTCCGAGGGGGCGGGTAGAGAAAGCGGTGCAAGAACCCAATCCCCAGTACGATCCGGAGTATCAAAAGGAATCGGTGACCTGCGCGGCTTGTCATGTGCGGGACGGAGTGATCTACGGACCGTTCGACGATTCGGCCGCGCCGCACCCGACCAAGTTCGATCCCAATTTCAGAACGGCGCAGGTCTGTAGCCGCTGCCACAATGTCGTGTCCGGGCCGGCCCAGTTTTATAACGTCGGTCCCTGCGGGACGTACGCGGAATACGAAGGCAAGTTCTTCATGCAGGAGCGGGGCTTCATTTGTCAGAGCTGCCACATGCCTGAAGTCGATCGGCCGATTGCGACCAATAGTCCGATCAGACGAGGACGCAAGCATCTCTGGCGCGGCGGGCATGACCCCGATATGGTGAAGCGGGCGGTGGGAATACAGGTAAAGGCCGACAACACGTCGCCCAAGCCCGGCGATCGAGTTGGATTTACCCTCACGCTGATCAATGCAGGAGCCGGCCATAAGATTCCGACCGGCGATCCCGATCGATACTTCACGGTGGAATTTTCCGTGGAGGATCAACAGGGTCAGGTGCTCGATCACCAATCATCGACGATGGGTCGTTGGATCATGTGGCAGCCGGCCATCGTCGAGTTGTATGATAACCGTCTGTTACCCTTGGCCAGCCGGGAATACCAGTTTGCGTACCAACTGCCGGCTCAGGCGGAGGGCTTGAAAGTGAAGACGCGCGTGCAGTACCACATCCTGACCGATAAGCAGCATGAGATGTTGCAGACGAAATATGGGCTGACGGGGAACGATCCCTATCGATTCGTCGTATACGAGCGGGAGTTTCCGCTGTCCGGGGCGCTTGGAGCGGCACTAAGCAAGAGCGATCAGCCGTCAGCGGTCAGCCTTCAGTCCAAAGAGCAAAGTTGCAAGGCCGGAGCTGAAGGCTACAAGCAAGGCTGAAGGGGTTCAGTCCGAAGGTCGAAACTCCGAACACTTCAGCCTGAACCCCTTCAGCCTATCTACCTGAATCGTTACGAAGGACCGACATGACACACGCGTTACTGATTGATACGGACACGCTTCAGAAGAGCTTGGGGCAGCCAGGACTGGTCGTTCTCGATGTGCGGGGGCGGGCAACCTACGAATTCGGCGGCCATATTCCAGGGGCGGTGCATTCGACCTGGCATGAGTACAGCGATCCCCATGCCGTGCCGAAGGGATTGCTCGATCCCGATCACGGGCGCATGGAGCAAAAGATTCGCGCCTTAGGCATCAGTCAGGACAGCGATGTGGTGATCTATTCCAATCCGTTCGACAATTGGGGAGACGAAGGCCGCATGTTCTGGATGCTGGAATATCTCGGACATACACGTCTGCGTATTCTCGACGGGGGGTGGGTCAAGTGGGTGCAGGAAAAGCGCCCGTTCGAGCATGGGCGTGTGACGCCCCAGCCTGGGACCTTCACCGTCAAGCCAGTGGCCGCTGTGATCGCCGGCAAAGACGAATTGAAGCAGCTTGTGAAGCAGCCACATCCCGGTACCGCGATCGTCGATGCGCGGAGCCTCGAAGAATACCTTGGGAAAGAGGTCTCGGGTATCCCGAGGCCCGGGCACATTCCTTCCGCGATTCATCTGGCATGGACGGGATTCCTTCAGCCAAACGCCACGGTGAAAGATCTCCTGACGATCACAGAGAGTCTCGCCGACAAAGGTCTTGCGCAGAATCAAGAGGTCATCTGTTATTGCACCGGCGGTGTCCGTTCAGCCTGGCTCTATTTTGTCCTCAAACTTGCCGGGTATCAGAAGGTCCGGAACTATCCGGGATCCTGGTGGGAGTGGAGCCGTGATTTTGCCTGTCCAGTGGAAAAAGATGCCAAGGGATTGCACCATGTCCTGAACGCCGATCCTCAAATTAGGCCTTCTTGACAGTAAAAACAGGGCTGTGTAATGTGAACGGAGTCGAGGATATTGCGAGACAGGTGACCGTCGACTGAACCTTAACCCCTGAGGAGGAACCCATGATAATGAGAGTCTATCGCGGAGCATTGGCTGTGGCGGCGGTTGCGGCGCTTGTCGGCCTTCCGTTGTTCAGCGGGCTCGCCCTCGCTGCCGACAAGCATGTAGGCGAAGCGCTGACGCATGCCAAAGAAGCCGTGGCGCATGGCAAAGAGGGCCATGCCGATGCCTTGGTGCAGCATGCTGAGGAGGCATTGAAGCATGCGATGGCTGGTGATAAGAAGAATCCGCATTTGGCTGAAGGCATCACGCATCTCAAGGAAGCCGTGGCCCATGGCAAGGCCGGTCACGCTGATGTGGGGACACAACATGCCGAAGGCGCGGTCACCCATTTGTCTGAAGTGAAGTAAGTCATTCGGTCAGAGATTTCTTAAACGGGCAGGGGCAACCCTGCCCGTTTTGTTCTGGAGGCATGACGATGATGCTGGTGGGGTATTACCAGTTCGCTCCACAGTTCGGAGCGGTATCACACAATCTCGATACGATCGTGGACCGACTCGACCGTGCCGATGCCGACCTGATCGTGTTGCCTGAGTTGTGTGCCTCCGGCTATCAATTCGTGTCGCAGGAAGAAGTCGTCGCACTGTCGGAGCCGGTACCGAATGGACCGACTACGCAACGGCTCCTCGATCTGGCGAAGCGGCGCCGGATGACGATCGTCGCCGGTCTTCCGGAGCGAGCCGGATCTGCCTGCTATAACTCCGCCGTGGTCGTCGGCCCATCCGGGTTCATCGGGTGTTATCGCAAGACCCATCTGTTTTTTGAGGAAACCCTGTTCTTTACGCCCGGCGACACAGGATTTCAGGTGTGGGATATCGGGTCGGCCAAGATCGGTGTGATGATCTGTTTCGATTGGTACTATCCGGAGGCGGCTCGCACCTTGGCGCTCAAGGGGGCCGAGATTATTTGCCATCCTTCGAACCTTGTCTTGCCCGATTGCCCTGACTCCATGCCGGTTCGTTGCCTGGAGAATCGAGTGTTCGCGATTACCTGTAATCGCACCGGGAGCGAAACGCGAGGCGGCAAAGATCGACTGACCTTTATTGGGAACAGCGAGGTCGTCGCTCCACGCGGGGCGATTCTGCATCGCGCGCCGCGGGACCAGGAAGATTTCTGTATCGTCGAGATCGATCCTGCCGACGCGCGGAACAAAGCGCTCACGCCGTACAACGACTTGCTCCGCGATCGACGGGAATCCCTCTATCGATGACGATGCGTGAAGGGGCGAGACACGCGAGACAGGCGTGACGTGGAGAGGTTGACCCCTGCCTTGTCTCGCCCGTCCAGCCCGTCTCGCCCGTCCAGCCCGTCTCGCCATTTGTCGAGCCGCTTGCGTGCCACCGGCTCACGCGGTAGGATTAGGCACATGAAAGCTCCACTCGGCAAAGGCATCTTCCTCATTGCGGCGCCGTCCCTGCGCGACCCGAACTTTCGGCAGACCGTTGTGTTGCTCTGTGAGCACGGGGCCGACGGCGCCCTGGGTGTCGTGGTCAATCGCCCGACGGCGATGTCGGTCTCGGAGGCCTTGCCTCAAGTATCAATTCTCGAAGGCCAACGGCACGTCCTCTTTTCAGGAGGGCCGGTGCAGACGAACCAGGTCATGATGTTGTATCGATTGGATCGATTGCCTGAGAATTCCCATCATGTCTTCGATGGGATCTGTCTCGGTGGGGATACCGAGCTCGTCGATCGTATTTTGACTGCCAGTGAGGGGCATGAGGCCTTTCGCGCCTATATCGGATATTCCGGATGGGGCCCAGGGCAGCTGGAGTCTGAAATGCAGACCGGCTCCTGGTTTACCATTCCGGCAGATCCCAATGCGGTCTTCGACAAAGATCCCACACGTATCTGGCCAGACATCGTGAGCGCCATGGGTGACGACTATCGCCATTATGCGGATATGCCATTCGATCCCTCCCTCAACTAGCAGAATGTTGAAACAGGCCGCTTTTCTCACCCGCCCGACCCCGGCGCGCCGAGACGCGCCTTTTCCCATGCGTCGTTCTCGCTCCCAGGGACCGTGAAACGTGAGGCGTGAAACGTGAAACGAGGGGCAGCCTCGGAGCTGCGGCCTTGCTGAACGGACTGTTTGAGCATCCTGCGCGAGGCTGCTGCGAGAAAGTTCTCCGATCGCCTCCTCTCTTCTCCCATTCCATTGCAGCCTTCTCGTGCGGGTGGTACGCTGCCCCGTCTTGTGTGTTCGCTTTCCCGGAGTCGCCCGATATGCTCAGACGGCTTGGCTGTTTGATGGTGCTGGTGCTTCTTGCCGGTGCCTGCTCCGGATGTGGCGTGCTGTATACCGTGGTGAAGTCGGAATCCAAACTGGACCGGTTGGCCGTGCCGATGACGAAGGCTGAAGTGATCGACCAGATCGGGCGGCCCGATCGTGTGTTGCGTGACGATGGCCGTCTGCTGGTGTGGGAATACTCCCTCACCGCCCGCAAACAGTGGCTCTATGAGTTGGCCCTCTGCCCGCTCTCGGTCTGGGTCGGCGGCTGCATTCTCTATCCCTTTACCAACATTGTTGCAGATCATCAACGGGAATATCCGCATCACATCGTGCTGGTGAACGACGAACTCTGTGCCTGGGGTACGCCCGCTGCTATTTTACAGCGGCGCCGCGCCTGTGCCTCGTCGGGCACTGCCACCCTAGGGTCCAGCGGGATGAGCGGGCATCCTGAACCGATCGCGACGGGCATCGGCCCCATCAATCGAGAGACGATCGATCGCTACCGAACGATGGCGGTCATGGAGTTTGAAGATGCGCCTGGCGCAGAGGGATCTGGGTCACGTGTCGCCGGGATGGTCACGACCCTGTTATTGGACTTGGACGTCAATATCGTCGAGCGAGCTGAACTTGACGAAGTGTACAAAGAGCAAGTCGTCCAACTGAAACATGCCGACGATGCCAACGTGTTGAACGTGGGGAAACTTGTTGGTGCCCAGGCCATTGTGGTGGGCGAAGTGCACCAATGGCAGCGAGCCGATGGGGGCCAGGTCGGCCGCGTGTCGCTGGTCTTACGGATGATCGATGTCGAGAGCGGCCAGGTGCTATTTAACGGGGAAGGATACGGGTCAGATGTCACGGCCAGTGATCCAGAGGACCTAGCTCGCGTCATCGCCCATCGCATTCTGGCGCGGTTCGGGGCACAAACCGGATTACTCGGGTCCGGACACATCGGCGTTAATTGGGAGCTACAAGAATCAGCCGGCGCTCGATACTACCTCCTGCGGGAACTCCGTAGCGGCCTGCCGGCAGAAAAGGCAGGTCTCAAGGTAGGCGATCGAGTCGTCGCCTGTAACGGCATTGCGCTGGCGACCGTTACTTCTGATCGTGAGGCGAAGCGTCTCTGTCGGGTGGAAGCGGGAGAAACTCTCCATCTCAGCGTGCGGCGCGCCGAACAGTCGATGGCGATTTCCGTTATGGCAGAGAAGCGGCCAGGGCTATAGACGGTGTTGTGCTCTCTATTGATACGGCAACAGGTGCCGAAAAATTGGCCAGTATGAGATGCCGCAACTGTTGCCACCTGCTCCGGTCGTTCTTCTGCCACGATCTGTCCGTCTTCCAAAGCGTAAAACGTGAAACGTTCCTCGTGAAGCGCAGGAATCCGGAACGAAATACGCTTCACGAACGACAAGCGACGAATGTTGTCGCAGCGGCGAATCCGCTGGACAACTATTGCTCGCGTTGATGAGCTTGTGCCGGACGGCGAGTAGTCTCTCGATCTCGTGGAAATGCAGACAGCCTTTTATTTGGCTTGTCCATTGAGCGAAGCCAGCAGGGTCTTGATCCCGCAGTAGGTCACTGTGAAGGCGTCGGTTCGGCGTTGGTAGGACCGATCCACGTCCTGAGCAACCACACGGAGGTCTGCCTTGGGGTAGCGAAGGGCGAACGCTTTGAGGTTGGTTAGATCGACATCGTCAGCCGACCATTTACATTCCAGCGCCAACGGCACCTTCCCACGTTGAGCCAGGACAAAGTCGATTTCGTGGCCGCGTTTGTCGCGCCAGTATCCGATCCGTCTTGTCTGGAGGTGGGCCTGTAATTCATTCAAGACCAGATGCTCCCACAGCAGACCGAGATCTTCCTGACGGAGGCTGGTCCAGCCTCGGTAGTAACAGGCGAATCCGGTATCGAAGGCATAGATTTTTGGCGCGGCAACGATTTCAGCCGTTGGATGGCTGGAGAAGGGCCGTACCACGTGAACCAGATAGGTGTTTTCCAAGACGGCGAGATAGTTCATGATCGTTTGGCGGCTGACCTCGCAGGCGCGTGTGAATCGCGTGGCTTCAAAGAGCCCGCCGCTTTGGGCAAAGAGGAGTTCGGCAAAACGTTCGAACGAGTGCCGACGTTCCAGGCGAAAGAGGGTTTGGATATCTTTGGCCCAGTACGCATCCATCCACTCCTGAAAGGCCGGCTCTGGAATCGATGGCGCTAGAAAGAAAGGAGGGAGTCCTCCCTGCAGCATGCGGTGGCGTAGATCCGGCTTCTTGAATGCCGACAGATCCTCTCCTGTCATCGGTGTCAACCAGACCTCAGCCTTTCGCCCTGCCAAGGTGTCACGAAATTTCCGCGAGGCTCCAAGCGTGGAGGAGCCGGTCGCAATCACCTTGGTATCACGGTAATGGTCAGCCGCAATCTTGAGGAGTTGAGACGGGTTGGAGAGCCGATGAATTTCATCAAGGATGACCCGCCGTCCGCGATGCTGGCCCAGAAAGTCTTCAGGGTCATCGAGCAACCGTCTGGTGCGTGGGAGCTCGCAGTCGAAATAATCCGTGTCGGGGAGTGACTGGCAGAGGAGGGTCTTGCCGGCCCTGCGGACGCCTGAGAGCCACACGATGGACCGCTCTTTCCAGGCACGCTCCAGTTTTTCTTGCCACCACCCACGCTGTACCATATAGCATGCAGTTTAGCGTTTGGTGTCACTATGCGCAACACCCTCCTCGATTGGATGCGAGGCGGGGCATGCAATGTGCGGATGGTGTGAGGCGAACCTTGCTGGCTATGGCCCTGACAGTGGAGGAAGGACCTGCGAGAGGAATTGTCCGGTGTGAGACCCCGCCACCTTCGCCACCTGTTCCGGTCGTCCTTCTGCCACGATGTATCCGCCGGCTGCTCCCCCTTCCGGCCCTAGGTCTATAATCCAGTCTGCCGTCTTGATCACATCCAGATTGTGTTCTACCACCACCAGGGTATTGCCGCTGTTCACCAGCTTCTGCAGCATTGCCAGGAGTTTCTTGATGTCTTCGACATGCAGCCCGGTGGTCGGCTCGTCCATGATGTAGAGCACATTAGGGGACTGGCTCCGCCCTGAGCTTGTCGAAGGGCGGTGCCTGTCCCCGTCTAGTAGACTGGGAAGGGGGACAGTCCCTTGCCGTGACAGTCCCCTGCCCGCGATCAGCTCCGCGGCGATCTTCAGCCGCTGGGCCTCACCGCCTGAAAGGGTCGTGGCCGCTTGGCCGAGGCGGAGGTAGCCCAGCCCGATGGACGAGAGGAGATGGAGTTTTTCTGTGAGCTTGGACGAGCCGCTAAAAAATCCCAGCGCCTCTTCAGCGGTCATCTGCAATACATCATGGATCGTTTTCCCTCGATAGCGAATGGAGAGGACATCCGGCTTGAATCGTTTTCCGTCGCAGGCTTCGCAGGTGGCATAGATATCTTCAAAGAAATACATCTCGAGTTTTTCAACGCCGCTTCCCTCACATTTTTCGCAGCGACCCCCGGTGGTATTGAAGGAGAAATGGCCCGGCGTGAGGCCGCGCCGGAGCGCATCGCGCTCAGAGGCGAAGAGGGCGCGAACTTCATCGAACGCTTTCAGATAGGTGATCGGGTTCGAGCGCGGCGTTCGGCCGATGGGCTCCTGATCGATAAGTTTGATGCCGGTGAGATGCTCGACTCCCTTAATCGCACGGAATTTACCCATCGGCAGCGACTCGACACGAAAGGCGCGGGCTACGGCTCGATAGAGGGTGTCCTCCACCAAGGTGCTCTTGCCGGACCCTGACACGCCGGTGACGCAGACCAACATGCCGAGCGGAATACGGACCAACAGATTTTTGAGGTTGTGTTCGCATGCGTCGGCGATCACAAGAAAGTTTCCGTTCCCTTTCCGCCGGGATCGTGGGATTGCAATCTCATCTTCGCCTCGCAGATAACGCGCCGTGATCGACCGCCGGTCTGCCATAAATTCCTGTTGCGGCGCAGCACAAACCACCTCACCGCCTTTTTCACCCGACAAAGGGCCCAGCTCGACCAGATAGTCGGCGGCCTGCATCATTTGGCGGTCGTGCTCGACGACGACCACGGTGTTGCCTTGAGCTGCCAGCTCTTGAAGGATCCCGGCGAGTGTGGCGGTGTCGCGTGGGTGGAGCCCGATGGTCGGTTCGTCGAGGACGTAGAGCGTGCCGACCAGGCGTGCCCCGAGTTGATTGGCCAAGGCCGCTCGCTGAGCCTCTCCTCCCGAGAGGGTTCGAGTCTGGCGGGAGAGTGTCAGATAGCTGAGGCCGACGCGGAGGAGGAAGCCCAGCTTGGCCGTCAGTTGTCGGAGAATGTCGCGGGCGACCTGTTCTTCATAGGGAGTGAGGGTGAGGGAGGCGATCCATGCGGCAGCCTCTTCGATCGTGAGTGCAGACAGCTCATGAATGTCTCTGCCCGCAATCTTCACGTAGCGCGCGTCCGGCCGGAGACGGCACCCTTCACAGGTCGGGCAGGGGACCGGCGTTCGATAGCGGCTGAGCATGACGCGCACGTGCAACTTGTAGCGCTTCCCTTCTAAGTATTCGAAGTATTGCTGCAGCCCTTCCAGCTTGCCTTCACCCTGCCAGAGCATCTGCCGGATATTCTGTGGCAGGTCCTTGTAGGGGACCGTCAGGTCGATCCCACGCCGCTTCATGGAGAGGAACAGTTGCTTCTGCCACCAATCGCCGCTGGGTTTGCTCCAGGGTTCAATCGCGCCTTGGGCCAGCGATTTACTGTGATCGGGAATGACGAGGTCGGGATCGTAACGGAGAATATTGCCGAACCCCTTGCACTCCGGACAGGCGCCGAGTGGATGGTTGAAGGAAAAGAGGACGGGGCGAATCGGTTCGAATGTTCTGCCGCATTGTTGGCAGCGAAAGTTTGTGCTGTAGGTGCGAGGGCCTTGGTCGATGACCTCCACGCGGCAGAGGCCCTCGCCCTCGCGAAACGCGGTTTCAATCGCTTCGACAAGGCGGGATCGATTGTCTTCTCGGATCACCAGCCGATCGAGGATCACATGCAGATGGTCCGGCCTGCTTGTGGGAAGGGTCTGGATCTCGTGGAGATCGAGGATTTCCTTACCGCATTGCAGTCTGCTGTACCCGCGTAGCAACAGCGCTTGGAGGAAAGCCTGGTCCTGTTTCGGCGCCGGGGCTGTGACAGGAAAAAGAATCATCGCTCGCGCATCGCTGCAATGGGTCAGGAGATCGTCGACGACGCTGCCAGGGTGAAAGCTGCGCGCAGCGATGGCGCAATCGGGGCAGACCGGATGGCCGATTTTGGCGAACAGGAGCCGCAGAAGGTCGGCGATTTCAGTCGTGGTCCCGACCGTTGAGCGGGCGGTGCGGATGGGGTTCTTCTGTTCGATGGCAATGGCCGGGCGCACGTTGATCAGGCGATCCACATCGGGCCGATTGACCTTATCGAGAAACATGCGGGCATAGGTGGAGAGCGATTCCACATAGCGCCATTGACCTTCGGCAAAGAGCGTGTCGAACGCGAGCGAGGATTTCCCCGACCCTGAGACGCCGGTGATGGCCGTGACCTGATTGTGGGGGATACGGAGCGAGATGTTTTTGAGATTATTCTGCCGCGCGCCTTCGACGATGAGGTGGTCTCTCGAGGGATTGGAGTCCAGAGAATTCGGCACAGCGATGGTTCCCACTGGTGAATGACCGACCATGGTAGCAACTGTCGGCGGCTGGTTCAACGAAGGACCAGCGTCGGCGAGCAGGTTGTTGATACAGTCCGCCAGCATCGTTCTCGCATCGTTCAGATCCTCAACGTATTCTAGCGAATACGCCTCCGGTTTTTCCGAGCCTGCGGCCTTGCATCTGGCCGCACCTCCTTCACCTCGTCACGAAGGCAATGTCGGACAGGCTCCTGCCGTGCAATCGTGCCATGACCTGCTCCTCTGGGTGATTCCGCAGCTGGATAAGCTTCCCCGCGTGCGACGATTCACGTTGGGCAAGCACATCAAAGCATTATGTTTTTCCGTTCGTGCTGAGCTTGTCGAAGCACGGGCCTCGACAGGGCATCAGCCGATCTCTATGTTCCCACAGCGGGACTGGTTAATTTGCCTGTGGCGCAGAGCGGCTGACGTATTTGTGCAGGATGCTGGCTATCAAGCTTTGATAGGGCAGGCCTTCCTCGGCGGCTCGCCGCTTTAGCATTTCAAGGTCGGCGGTCGATAAGCGGATATTGATCCGGGCGTCCTTGCGCGTGTAACGCTGGGCGGCTTCCAGGGCTTCTTTTTTGGCCATGTTCTGATTCTTGACCGGTCTGAAGGCGCCGTGTTCGTACTCCGCGATCAGCTCCTCCTCGTCTTGATCCAGCACAGTTTTCTTCTTCATGTTGTGCTTCCTTTCGCACGGTTTCTGGTGGCCTTGCGGCTCGGATAGATCGTCTTCAAAAACAGTGTCCGGTATTCTCTGACGACCGGGACGACGTAGATATATCCATCCACATCGACTTCATAGAGTAGCTGGGTGGGATAACGCTCGCGGTCGTGGTGTTCCAGCACCTGAATGAGATTGCCGTTTTCGATCAGCGCGATGATCTGTTCGAAGCTGATTCCTCGTTCACGAATAAGCCAGGCGTTCTTGTCCGGGTCAAAGGCATACACCCATTCTTCCATGTGGGCATGCTATGACGATGTGTGCCTGTTGTCAACATTCCGCATTGAGCCCGCCCGCACGGCAGGTGGCCGGTAGGCGAAGCCGACGGCCCCGACGCGGCATGCCGACACACTTCTACTTGGTGAACGAGTCGCTGCGAGTTGTACCACATGCCACGTACGTTGGCGTTTGGTGCGACTAAACGCAAGGCTGTCAGCATGGTAAACGTTGACTCTTGAGGTCTCTCGGAGTGTGACTGTAATATGTGGTTCGCTGTAGCCTCCGGTGGGGCGGGTCCTGAGGCTGTGTGCCATCGAGAATTTTGGCAAAAGGTTTGGTGGTTGCTTTCAAGGATGAGAGGATGGGGGCGCTCTGCGAGAGGAGGGGGGGGACGATTCTCTCCACGACACCGAGTCTTGAGGGAAAGAAAACGGTCAAGTATTTGGGGTTGGTTTCTGGAGGTGCCATTGTCGGCATCGATATCGGCCAAGAAACGACTGGCGCAGGCATTGCCATGTTGATGGGCAGGGGCACGGTGGTCGTGGTGGAGCCGGAGTAGAATCATGCAGCGCTTGCCGCAGGCAGAGTATCTCGATCTCGGTCGCCAGTTGGCCCGCTTGCTGGGCTCTTGCCTTGAAGGAGCGTCGGGCGACGAGCTGCGTGAACTGGCACGAGCCTACGATCCTTCCGCGAATGCCGCCCGGATCAGCGCCGAGGTGTTTCTCTTTCACAAATATCTGCTCATGCAAGCCTGCGTCGGTGTGTTCCCCGCATCGGAGGTCGAGCATGTTGTGGGGGGACTCTTTGCGGCGCTCAACGAACGGGCCAGCGGCATGGAGTTGAGTGCTGAGCGGCAGCAGGCGATGGAGCGGATGTGGCAGGAACGGGCTGCACAGTTCGACCAGCCCTTCTCGCAGGACCGAGTGGAATTTCTCGATGAAGGATCAGGCCCTATCCATTGGAAACAGACGATCGCCCGGTTCTGTCAGAACGTGCGAGAGGTCGACAACCCTCCCGACATATGGACCGGAGCCGATGGCCCATCCCACGCGGCAAGCCGCTCCGTCACCGCAGCCCTCGATCACATGCGGTCGGCCCTCGGCGAAATGAATCGGCTCCATTTCAGCGGAGCGGCGTGAACCAGCACGCATGACGATGGCCCGCTTACCGGGCCCACAGTTTCACCACCCCCACGCAGCCCAGATACAGCACGAGCGAGCCGATCATAGAGGGCCAGAAGCCAACTTGGGGAACGGCCAGAATCATGGTAATGACGTAGACCACCCAGGGCGGGACAAACCACAATAGGTTTTTCGCGTAGCTGACGATCGCGTCATTACCACCGTTCAGATAAATCAGCACGAACGTGGCGCCGGTAATGGCAGGAAAGGTGCTGGCGAAGGCGGCGAGGAACGACTTGCCTTGCGACCCGAGATAGGTGGAGACACTGACGATGGTTCCACCGAGAAGGAAATAGAGCACGTACTTTCCGAATTCACCCATCGCGTTGCTCCTTGTTGAGAGAGACCGATTTTCCTATGACGACAACGCGAATCTCACCGCGCTGTACATGACGATGACTTCGACCGCATGTGCCAGGATTGTGATGTAGAGATTCCTTGTGCGTAGCCAGATGATTCCCCAGATCAACCCGTCCCAGACGGCGATCCAGTGGAGAGAGTGGAACGTATGGACCATGAAAGGATCGAACGCAAATATGAGTGCAGAGGCGACGAGGGCCAACGGCGAGACACGCTGAGCCATGCCGGATCGCCATAGCCTCGATTCGAGTGCCGCCAGCCGCCCGAGAAGAAAGCCGCGAAAGTTCACTTCTACAAAGAGGGCGATGGCACAGATGAACCAGGGGAGCATCACGAGGAGAGGGAGTCTGCCATGCAGCGTGGTTTTGAGGAAATGGATGTCATAGCCCAGATGCGGATAGACCGAGAGAATGATGAACGTATTCAGGCAGCCGAGCAGCAGGCCTGTCAGCAGTCCCCAGCGGAGGCCATCCCGCCCATTCCTTCTCAGCAGCCCAAGTCGAATGACGAAGTCGTGGTTGTGAAAGGCCCAAACGCCTATGGCAAGGTAGGCGACGATCTGTGGCGCGAATTGAACCAGCGGCTGTTCTTGAAGTGAGACGGGAAGGGTGTAGAAGCCGACGGTCGCGGCGGTGGGGAGCAGAGCGAGCCCTGCTCCCCATTCTTTGGCCTGAGTCGATATCACGTGCGGGCCGGACTCAGGCGCGGTCATGCGGATTAGTTCAGTTGGAGGTTGTAACGATCGAGTGTCGTGGCTTTGTGCCTCGTGAGGTTGGAGAGCGACTTGTTGTAATCGACGGTGGCGCGCAACTCGTTCCCTTGTGCCGTTGCGAGATCGCGTTGAAAGTCGAGGACAAAGCGTGTGGTTGCTGAGCCCCACTTTCAGGCGCTCTTGCTCCGCCTGCAACTGCTTCTCTGCCATAATTCTGGCCGATCGAGTCGTTTCAATCCGCTTAAAATCCGTCTGGACGCGCCGGACTGCTTCACGCACACCCACGATGACCTGCTGCCGGACACTCATGAGGAACGCTTCTGCATTCTTTGCTTCCAGCTGCCGTTTGTTATAGGTGCTCCAGGCTGAGCGGTTGCCGAGTGGGTAGCTTAAGACGAGGCCCGCGCCGTAGTTATAGTAATCGCCGCTGAGGTTCCGGTTCACCGAATCGCCGTAGTCTTTCCCCAGTCCTGCCATGCCCATGGTTCCCTGGAACGAGAGGGTCGGGAGAATCTGATTTTTAGCAAACTTGGTGTTGAGATCGCTGGTCTCCATATTCTTTTTTGCCTGGACGATTTCCGGCCGCTGCTCGATGGCCGTGTCGATGGCTTCTTGCAGGCTGATGGGCTCAAGGGTCACGATCGGTTGGTCGAGCGGGGTCACGCGCACGTCTTGACGCAGATCCTCTTCCGAAGGATTAAGCAGTCTACGCAACTGATCTTCCTGGTCTCGAATCGTTTTCTCAGCGACCAGTATCTGCTCGACCCGTGAGGCGACGGCTGCTTCGGCTTGCAAGACGTCGACGATCGACATGATGCCGGCCTTGGCCTTCGCCCGGTTGGTGGCCAAGAGTTCCTGCGCCGCCTTCAATGCGGCCTCGGCAACTTTCAGGTTCTCATTGGCGAAGACCACTTCCCAATAGGTCTGCTCCACCGAGGCGAGGACGGTGAGGACACGATCGCGAAAGACATGTTCTTCCACGGTGGCGTTATTCTGCGCAACGAGGATGAAGGTCTTGGTGATGTCGATGCCGGCGTTGCGGAGGAGCGGTTGCGTGAGGGTGAGCGAGAGGCCACCGGTATAGGAAGGGTTGAACAGGAACCCCCTGGCCAGATTTTGATTCACACTTGTTCGAGTGGGGCTATAGTTGAGATCGATATTGCCGCCAGTAGGTAGGTTTGTCGTGGCGTCCAATGTAACAGAATGGTTGCGTTGATCAAAGGCCCTAATCTGGGTCAAGTCGAAGTCAGTGGCGCCGAACACTGGTCGGTTGAGCGGGCTCACCGCTCGGTTGTATTGCCCGTTCACGCTCAAAGTCGGGTCGAACTTGGCTTGTTCGACGGTGATGTCGGCCTGCCGGCTTTCTTTCGTCTGTCGGCTGATGGTGATATCCAAGTTATGCTTCAGGGCCTGTAATGCCGCATCGGCGAGGGAGATGGTCTCCCGTCGTTCCATTGTCGGAGTCTTGTCGGCCTCCAGGCCCCAACTGAGTCCAGGTGAGAGGGCCAGGCTGACTGCTACGGCACGGACACCTGTGCGCCACCATTTCTCCGATGTGATACCCTGCTCCATAGCCCCTCCTTTAATCGACAAGGAATATCGGTCGATACTATAATGATTCTCTTCGAACCTGTCATGGACAATCTGCTATGAGAGTGGGGAGCCATCGGCTCATGAGAATATGTCATCGAGCGGTGGTGTGCTCTGTGGTGATGACTGTCCCGGTCCTGTTCCTCGTCACGTTTCTGTTACTGAACTCCCAGGCCCTGGGGCAATCGATTTCCAGCGTTCGATCATTCGATGGAGGGGTCGCGCCCCTATTCAAGGGGCCAGGCCCAGGGAGTCTCTATATCGACAATCAGGGCACACAGGGATTTCTGTCCAACCCAGGGAACAATTTCCAATCGTTCAGCTTTCGGAATCCCACGACCGGCCAGGCATGGAGCGGGGCGGTGAGCACGCTCGGACCGCAACTCTCGATTGGACTCATCCAGGGCGCCAACCAGGTCGGCTCACCGACGGTTCTTCCCGGCCCTCCCCGCCAGACTGCGCCGGTGCCGACGATTCAGTCGACGATTCTCGACGATATCCCCTAATACAGGATGCTGAAAAAGTCCGCCGGCTTCGTTCTCAAGAACCGTGAAAGGTAAAATGCGAAAGGTGAAACGTGGAATTGCCGAGTGCTCTTCCTCCGAAACCTTTTACGTGTAACGATTCACGTCTCACGGATCAAGGAGCATTCGCCAGTTGCCAGGTGAGTGCGAGCATGTAGCGAGCGGCGGTCTGGAGGATGTCAGGATTTATGGTGTCGGCGGTGTCGGTGGGTTGATGAAAGTGTGGGTGGACTCCTCCGCTGACGATGGTGACGGTTGGGACTCCCGCCTCTTTGAACGGCACGTGATCGCCGCCGGGGAAATATCCGTACACATCGAGTGTGTCGGTGAGCCCTGCTGTCTGTCCCGCTTCGAGCACCACAGTCTTCTCGAATCCCGTCACACCGATCGTCAGCCGTCCATTCCCGATTCCCGCATGGTCGATGTTGATCATGCCTTTGGTCGAGCTGATCGGAGCGACCGGTCGTTCGAGATAGAGTCGAGATCCGACGAGTCCCTGTTCCTCTCCGCTAAACGAGACGAACAAGACAGTCCGTTTGCCTCTTGCGCCTGTGTTGGCCATGGCGCGGGCGACTTCCAACATCACGGCTGTGCCGGAGGCGTTATCGTCGGCGCCGGGAAAGAGCAGGCCGGCCTGACGTCCGAAGTGGTCACGGTGCGCGCCGACCACAACGATCTCCTCTGTCTTCTCCGGATCGTTCCCAGGCAAGAAGGCGAGTACATTCATGAGGAGGCCTTCATCCAAGCGAGTCTGCCAATCGAGAGCGCCATCACGTCCGGTGCCGATCGATTGTGTGGCAGGGGAGCGGTTCAACTGTTCTTGTACTGCATGCAGCCGACTTGGTTGTGCCTGATCGGGAGCAGTGAGGATCTGCTCGGCCAAAGCGGTGCTGATCCAGGCCCCCGGGAGTGATTCTGATGGAGGGGAGAGTCCATAAAAAGCGCTGGGCTTCCCAGTGACGCCGCGCCGCACCTCATAGGGGCTGAGCACTGGTCCTGTAGCCGTAAGGTAGGCGCTCGCGCCGTTCTGTCGTGCGAATCGTACCTTGTCGGCGTGGCTGACAGTTCCCTTGTAATATGTGGGTGTGCCGCGGAGAAACAACACCATCGCGTTGGCCGTATCGACTCCGGCGTAGTCGTCGATGCCGTGCGTCGCGTCGATGATTCCATAGCCGACAAACACAATCGGTCCATGGACTTCAGCAGAGGGCGAGTCGAGGATGGGGAGATAATCAGCTCCGAGCTGCTGGGTGAGCGAGTCACTGGCTGTTGAAATACGGAGCAGGGGATCCGGTGCAATTTTAGGGGCTGTGACCAATGTGGTCATCAATCCGATCGCGCCTCCACGGCCCTGCCTGCGAGGGCTGATTGGATCGACGGGAAGGCTTGCCAATGAGAGGCCTGACGCAAGAAATCGCTCGGCAATCCATTTCGCTGAGCTGACGTCGTCCGCTGTTCCTGTTTGGCGACCGTTGAATGCCGGGCCGCTTAACGTCCGCACGTCGGCCAGCATCCGTTCACTTGACAGGCTGTCGATCGCTCGAAGCCATGCAGGTTGCTCTTTCTCCGCCTGCGCGAAGACCTGCTCTCCGAACGGGAGCAAAAGGAGGACGATTCCCAGGAGAATGGTCACAACAAGGGAGGGAGCGAGGTTGCGTATCGAAGGGGTCATGCCCGTGGCCTTTCGAGGTCGTGCGCAGAACTATAGCATAGACTGGCTGGTTCATTGCAGTGCGGTTGCGGACCAAGGTACTATGCCGAATTGTAAGGATGAAGAAGCGATGACAGATCCAGCCACACACACGAAGCATTTCCCGAACCGGCTCGGTGCAGAAGGCAGCCCCTATCTTCGGCAGCATGCAGAGAATCCAGTGGAGTGGTACCCCTGGGGTGAGGAAGCCTTGTCGCGAGTGAAAGTAGAGGACAAGCCGATTTTATTGTCGATCGGGTACTCGGCCTGCCATTGGTGCCATGTGATGGCCCATGAATGTTTTGACAACGTCGAGATTGCCGGGGTGATGAATCGGGACTTCATCAATGTGAAGGTGGACCGAGAAGAGCGTCCGGACCTGGATGATATTTACCAAAAGTCCGCGCAGGTGTTCCTGGGGCGGAGTGGCGGGTGGCCCTGACGATGTTTCTCACGCCTGACCAAGAACCGTTCTATGGGGGGACGTATTTCCCCCCGGCGCCCCGCTACAACCTGCCGGGATTTCCCGATGTGCTGCGCGGTGTGATCGAAGCCTATCGGAATCGTCGAGATGATGTCCGCAAGAATGTGGAGAAGGTCAAAGCCGGGTTGCATCGAGTCGGCACACCGCAGCCGTCGGATGATCCCTTGACAGATCGCTTGCTCGACGAGGCGGCCAAGAACTTAGTGCAGTTTTTCGATCCGGTTCACGGTGGATTCGGTGATGGCCCAAAATTTCCAACGGTTCCTCCGCTCAGCCTGTTGCTCCGCCAGACGGCTCGGACGAAAGATGTCTCTCATCAAGAACTAGTATTGTTGCAACTGCGAACGATGGCAGCTGGAGGAATCTACGATCATCTCGGCGGCGGGTTCCATCGTTATTCGGTGGATGGCCGGTGGTTGGTTCCCCATTTCGAGAAGATGCTCTACGACAACGCGCAGCTGGTCCGGATCTATCTCGATGGGTGGCGTCTTACGAAAGAGAACCGCTTTCGTGAAGTGGTGGAAGAGACGTTGGAATACGTTCGTCGTGAACTCACGCATCCGGACGGCGCATTCTTTGCCGCGCAGGATGCCGATAGCGAGGGGCATGAAGGAAGCTACTTCGTCTGGGAACCGGGAGAGATTGCCGCGGTGTTGGGAGCCGACATGGCTGAGGAGTTCTGCCGGCACTATGGGGTGACGGAACGCGGCAATTTTGAAGGCAAGAATGTGTTGAATCGGCTCGGAGAGATTCAAGAGGGGTCCGACGCGCACAGGGACGTGGAGGCCTTGTTACGGCCTGCCAGGGCGAAGTTGCTTGTCGTACGCGAGCAGCGGATGAAGCCGCAGCGGGATGACAACGTGCTCACGAGCTGGAATGCGATGATGGTGTCAGCCTATCTCGACGCCTATCACGCGTTCGGGATTCCCGCCTATCTGGCAGCTGCGGAACGAGCGCTCACATTCCTGCTGGACTATGCGATTGAACAGGGACGAGTCTTTCGTACGGTGAGGGCGGGGAAGGGACGCTTGAACGGTTATCTGGACGATGCGGCCTCCCTCGCCGCCTCATTGCTGGATGCCTTCGAGGCGACGTCGCATCAATGGTATCTGGATCAAGCCCGTGAGGTGACGGATCATCTGCTGGAGCGCTATTGGGATGAGACGGCGGGTGGGTGTTTTTATACCAGCCACGACCACGAAGCCCTTCTCCATCGCATGAAGTCCGGTACCGATAGTGCGGTCCCATCCGGTAATGCGATCGTCGCCTCGGTGCTGTTGAGGCTATTCTCTTTCACGCGCGAGCCGCGCTATTATGACCGGGCTGAGCAGCTGTTTCTGGTATTCAGGAATGCGATGGCGCATAACGCCTATGGCACATCGGCGATGCTCTGTGCATTGGATTGGTACGTGACGACGCCGCGAGAGATTGTGGTAGTCGGGACTCGTGGCGAGGCGATGACTGAATCGTTGCTCTCAACAGTGTATCGGCGCTATCTGCCGAATCGTACCGTGCTGCTGGTCGACGCCTCTCGTCGTGCCGGGGAATCCGACTTGGCGCTTGCGGTAGGGAAGACCAGTGTGAATGGGCAGCCAACGGCCTATGTCTGTCAACGTCAGACCTGTTCTCCTCCTGTCACGGAGAGCAACCGATTGAGCCTGTTATTGTAGGGAGGGTGTTGTGGGCATAGGCGACTCAGGCAAAGGTTTGTACGATCATCTCTACCGCCGATTCTTCGAGAAGCGCGCGTCACACCAGGGCTACGATTTTCAGCATGCGCCGGGAGGAAGTGCGCCGACACCAGTCGTCACGTTCCCGGATCGCCTTCGATGGTGGGCGTGGGGGCGATGGCAACGTCGAAAGGCGATCATGGCTGCTCGCGACCGGTTCCAGCAAGACATTCTCGATCTCAGGACGCGGCCACCAAAATAAAAAGCGATTGAAAAGCTCGTTGCAAATCATTGTGGCACACACATGAAATCTAAGGCGATCGTCAAGGTCTTTGTGGTGCTTGCATTGGCTGCGATTGCCGGTGAGTGGACTGTTGGTATCGAGTACTCCCACGCAATTCAGGCAGAGAGTCACACGGAAAAAGAAGCCAATCTGAAAGGTCAGGCCACAGGGGGATTGTTTAATCGGTGGACCTTCGATCAGCAGAGTTCCGGCGAAGCTCCTGCCGGGTTTTCGATGTTGGAGTTTGGCGAGGGGCCGGCTGCGGACTGGACGATCAAGGCGGACGACGATGCTCCCTCGGCGTCCAACATTCTGGCCGCGAATTCATCATGCCGGGCCGTGAGCTGTTACAGATTGATCGTCGCTGACGGGTTTCAGTATGAATATCCAGACCTGTCGGTCCGGGTGCGATTTTCCGTCCACGCTGCGACGGGAGTGGGCGGTGTCGTGTTTGGGGTCAAGGATACGGCGCATTTCTATGCGGTGGTGGCCGATCTGACGACGAAGACGTTGGATGTGATCCGGGTGGTGGATGGAGTGGAGACGAGACTCGGACGGTCGTCGATCGCACCCAAGGCGGTTCCCTGGCATACATTGCGAATCCAGAGGAATACCATTCTTAGTAAAGACTTTATCGAAACCTTCTTTGACGGGCAGCTTGCGGTGACGGTGCAAGATCAGTCGCTGGCGATCGGTCAGGTCGGGCTCTTGGTTCTCGGGCGCACAGCACTGGAGTTCGACAGCCTGCACGCCATTCCGCTTTTTTCTCAGCGACCGCTGTCCGCCCCTGCCGCCTATTAGCTGGACCAACGGCATCGCGCGTGGTTGCGTCGCCCGCTTGCATTCGAGACGGCTAAGGAGTACAGTGCGCCTTGTATATCATCGCGAAAGGCCTGGTGGTGATAGTACAGAGAGAGACAAGGCCTAAGCCAGATGTTGTTTTGGTCCTGCACGGGAATTTGATCGGAAGCCAGCCTTGAGCCGCTATGGTGTTCGCGTCTTCGGCCCACTCCTTCCTCACTTTGCTCTCGAGTCCAAAACAACACCTATTCTCAAAGGAGGAGCCCAATGGGTTCGAAGATCTATGTCGGCGGGTTACCGTATTCCACCACTGAGCAGCAACTGAGTGATCTGTTTGCTGTGCATGGAGCGGTGACATCATCCCGGATTATCACAGATAAGTTCACCGGCCAGTCTCGCGGGTTTGGATTCGTGGAGATGTCGGGGGATTCAGAAGCGCAGGCGGCAATTACCGCATTGAACGGCACTGAGTTGGGCGGTCGCACATTGACCGTCAACGAAGCGCGCCCCCAGGAGCCACGTACTGGTGGCGGTGGCGGTGGTCGCGGTGGTCGCGGCGGTGGTGGAGACCGGTACTAAGTCGTAACGAGTGTTGCACACATCGGGGCTGCCTATCCGGCAGCCCCGCTATTTCCTTCCTAGAATTGCCCATCAACGTGATGCGTTTCTCGGCCCTCTAACAGGCCGGACCGTGCAGTCCCAGGAAGTGTTTCCTTACAAGGAGTCTTATGTCTACGTTTGCTGATATGAATCTGCCCCAGTCCCTTGCCCAGCGCCTGATACAGGCAGGCCTCACGACACCCACGCCGGTGCAACAGGCTGCCATTCCACTCGCGCTGAAAGGCCAGGACATTATGGCGCAAGCCAAAACTGGGAGTGGAAAAACACTGGCATTTTTGCTGCCGATTATTGAGCAGGTTATGCGAGGGGAGGCCTCTGCGCCCGCGCCTGGTCCCTATACCAGGTCTGGACCGAGCCACGCGTCTGGACCGAAGTTTTTGGTGCTCGCGCCCACACGGGAGTTGGCGCTTCAGATCGAAATGGAGTTGCGCAAGTATGCCCCGATGTCCGTGACCTCGCTGTCGGTGTACGGTGGGACGCCGATCGAGCGCCATTACCGTGCGCTGCAACGGCCTCCGATGGTGGTGGTCGGTACGCCAGGGCGGTTGCTCGACTTGGCCGGTTCTGGCCACTTGAAGTTGGGTGGCGTGACGTTTCTTGTGATGGACGAGGCCGATCAGATGTTGGA
>JAWXBV010000124.1:0-4764 GCA_034440335.1 Nitrospirota bacterium
AAGCCGGCATCAAGCGACAGGCTCGGATTCCGTTCACAAGAGAGAAAATCACCCACAAATTCCGCTGACGAGGCAAGTTTAAAGTATTTGCCCTCTTAAAATCCAGCCAACCGCGCTTACAACCCGGAATGGGAAACTGAAGTCACTGCCGAATTCGCGGACGACGCGCTGCAAGAAGGAACGACCCGCCTTCACGGTTACTGCGTACATCAAGAGCTTGAGCGCGAAGAATTTCAAGTTCACATCGAGTTTCTGGCCAGCACTGCCAGGGCCACGTAGGGTTTGAAGCCATGGATTCCGTGATCGGGGCACCGATCGAGGCCATGGACCTCTAGCGCATTGATGGCGGACTCCACCGCCGAGTGGGCCCGTCGGGCCCGGGCGAACGCGGGCGCTTGTTCTGTCGCCTGCGTCTCCTGGGACAGCTTGCCCTTTCTGGGCAGCGCCACCAGCTCGAGCTGCTCTTTGAGAGCGGCCTGGTTGGCAGTGGAATGCAACCCCTTATCAAAGCTGCAAGCGTTCAACTTGGGGAAGCGGTTCTTCGCCTGCACCACCATGTCGAGGCACACCTGATCATCGCTTTGGCGCTGCATCACCTGATGGTGCAGGATGAACTGGTGCTGGTCCTCCAGGATGCACACCTTGACTCCGAGCTCCACCGGCACACCCGCCTTGCCCTTGGATATCCACTCCGTGTGGGGCTGGAAGATGGAGAAGACTTTCTCCTCATGCCCAATCACTGCACCCTCAATCACACGACGGCGAACCTGATCGATCTGGCGATCTGCGTGGGCCATGAAGCCTTCGATTTCTTCCTTCTTCACCAGGTCGAGGAAATCGGCGTGCCCCTGCGCGTCAAGTTCGACGATCGTCTGACGTGCTTTGTCCAGGTAGCGCTGGGCCGCATCGAGATACTCTTGATGGGCTACCTTTGAGTCGCACCGCCCACGCAGCGCTCCTTCTTCCCACTTTTTTATCAATCCATGGCCGGCCTGCACGACCAACTGGTTGATTTCACCGAGCAGTTCTGGCGTGAGCAGGGCGACGTTGTCCTTGAGGGTCTGATGGTGGTAGCTGACATCCGCAAAAGCACCATGGCCAAGCATTTCGCGAATCGTGTTGTGGTGGTTGACCAATTCGTGCAAACGGTCGTAATCAATGTTGAGGTCCAGCCGGATCACGCCGCAGACCAATATCGTCCACAGGGTCATGCCGGGGCGGCGATTGCTTTTGTTCACCCGTGGGGCGACTTGACGCGCCAGCAACTCGAAGGTCGCGGCTCGAAGCACGGGGTCCGTGTAAAGCTGCTGCAGACCCCTCAGGATTTTGGGGATGTCGTCGCGTGATTTGGCATCGAATTTGATCTTGGAGACATCGATTTCGCCGATGCTCAACTGCTGGCTTTGGACTACGCGCACGGTGTATTTCCTGTATCGAAGATTGACGCTTTGCGGGGCTCGTTCATTAACGTTCGAGCAAGGCAAAAGGCACACAGGAATTCACGATCTTCGAGGAGAAGTTTTGCACCCAGACCGCTGCACATTCGAAACGAAGATTGCCGTACAAAGCTAACTTTGGGCCATCAGTCCACCGAAAATCACCCCAAAACCCCCGTTTGCGAAAATCTTCGTCTTACACAATGAGCCTTCCTCCAATGGGGAACGGAGGTTCTCGGTCAGGCACTAAATAGGGAGGGCGCCAAGCGTCGGCGGCATGGCGCCGAAACGGTGCCGCGAAGCGCAGCACTTGTTCCGGCCGGCGCCAAATAGAATCGCTGTTCAGCGGGACCTTCTAAATCACCTTGAGGCCTTAAATGAAAAACCCTTGGCTTGATTTGCCGAAGTCGGCGCCGTTCGTCCTTGCCGGCGATTCGGCCTTGGTCGCCCAACACAATGCGCATCCCAAATGCGAGCGCAAGCAGACGGGCCGAATCAACTTGAAATTGCGACCGGTGCCCTATATTGGAGATCCGAAGGCACCGGTGGTGCTGTTGACGCTGAACCCTGGCGACAAGCCGGGGGATGAACTAGGTGAGGCCAACGATATCTATCGAAGAATGAGCAAGGCGAATCTCAACCATGAGGCCGGCTACTACATTCTCCACCCCGAATTGCCGGCATGCCCGGGCAAGTCGTACGCGCGCTGGCAGGTCAAGGCGTTGCTGCAGCGTTTCGACACCGACGTCCTTTGCGAAAAGCTGTTCCTCGCGCAATACATGCCGTATCACTCGAATGAGTACGTTGATACAAAGACGCTTTTTCCCTCTCAGCGGTACACGTTTTCACTCATCGAAAACGCGGTGGCCCGCGGGGCACTGATCGTGGTCTTGAGGTCGAAGGCTTTGTGGTTGAGGGCAGTTCCAGCCCTCAGGACCTATCGGAATCTTGTGGAATGCTCCAACCCAAGAAGCCCGACCGTTTCGCCGGGGTCGCTGAGTCTCGATTTTGAGCGCGTTGTTCACGCAATAGCTGAAGCGTAAACCATGAATCCGCGGTATCGGCTGGCGCCGACCGGCCTTGCCGCTGCATCTCGGAACCAATGGCAGCCGAACGACGGCACCAACCCGGCGCTGCCGCTGCTCGATGGCGGAGAGACCGGGGCCAGTGTCGGCACGATCACATTGGCGGACGTTCTTGTCGCCATGATCACCGGCACTGGCGGCGTGGGTGCAACCGTCACGGCGAAAGTCGGCTTGCTGACGGCGGCAATCAGCGGGAATCTGACTTCGAGCGGATCTGTTGCTGCATCGCTGCCGCTCCTGACCTCGAACATCCTCGGGTCGGTCAATGCGGCGATGTCGCTGACCCTGCTGACGGCTAGCATCAGCGGATCCTCCGGCTCGATTGGCGCTGTGGCGGCAAAGCTGTCGACGCCGAAGGCGGCCAGCTTTGTGGTCACGCAGGTCACCAACGGCGCCGTTGCGGTTCCCCTCACCTTGCCGCGATCGGCAATTGACAAATTGCCGGCACCCTGACTTCGCAGGGGAAGGTGTCGGGATCGTTGCGCCGTTTGACGGGCGGCGGCACCGGCCTCCTGGGCGTGACCGGCAGCGCCGCGGACACGCTGAAGCTGCTCAACGTCTCGATTTCCGACTACATCCCGGTCACCGGCAGCGCGGCGCCGATCCTTACGCTGTTGCAGGCTGCCATCGCCGGCGACCTGTCGATCAATACCATCGCGTCCGTGTTGGCGATGAATCTTGCCAATGGCGCGGTCACCGAATACCAGCAGTTCCCGTTCAACTCATTCGCCGTGTTCGCGGTCTCGGTGGGTGCGCAGGGCGATCTCGTGCGCACTGATTTCGCGATGCCGTCTGGCTACTCGACATTGACCTTCAGCGGATTTTTCGCGGTGGTGGAGTACGGGCTCATCGCCGCCTACGGCACCGATGGGCGCACCAAGTTGGCGCTTGGTTCGGCCGGCATCACCGTGACCAAGGACGCCTACAAGAAGCAGCTCGACCCGGTGGTAAAGAACGGGGAAACCTACACGCTGCGGGGCTGGTTTTCTCAGGGAATGCGCATCATTGCGCATGAGAGCGAGGGTCCAGAAAAAATTGACCTAGAACAGAAATGCCCTATGAAAAAAGTGATGATCCGATCCGCATTTCCTGATGACTCAAGCGGGCAGGGCAGCCACCTTCGTTATAACCTCGGTAACCGCAGTTCGGGATTGCTTGATCAGGCGCTTGGCCGTCTTGACTTGAAGATCGTTCAAACGCACGGATGCCTGGGCTTCCAACATCAACGGTTCAAGCATGTTTTTTCCTGTCTGCAGGAATTCGTTGGCGAGGTCATCAAGCTGCCGATCAAGACACACCTGCGCGCCTTCGAGTTGCTCGCGCAACGCTTTTTCAAAAGCCTCACGCTTGTGACGAATCTCCTTGTCCTTACGGCCGGCTGAGTCACTAAGCCACTTGATGACCCCGGCTACCACCATGGCGCCACCAACGAAAGGCGCTATAGGGGCAATGAGCGGAAGTACTACGGCCGTTCCCAACGCATAGGCAGCTGCACCCGTGCCTGCCAGTGACAGAATGCCAACACCAATCGTGACGTCTGCTGCGTCTTCAACGGTGTTCGCTATTCGAGTGCGAATTCGTAGTGGAGGCATCAGCTTCGTGAAGTGGGTGTGATGACGCTGCTGCAGTATCGATACACTGCTTAGCCGCATGTCCTCCTGGAATAGCCGGAGATCCTCTTTGAGGAGCCGAAGGGTTTTCTCTCGTCGGGAAACGATCCGGTCGATTCGTCGCTCCAGTTCCTTGCCAAAGCTCGTACGTCCAATGCTCTCCCAAACTTTCGGTAGCTTTACTTGGTCAATCTTGAGTCGGTCGGAAACGTCCAGCTCAATGGCATTGCCGGCGTCATGAATTGCATCCTCCATATCTTCCAGAAATGTTTGTCGTTCAAACTGAATTCGGGCCTCAACAATGGCCAGTCGCTGCTGCACTTGCTTTTCGAGTTTATTCACCGATGCCACGAAATTCTGTGCCGCTGCCTCGGCTATCTCGGTAGCGCGCAGCGTTTCCTCATAGTCATCAGTGTGCCGCATGATGACGTCACATGCATCGACGATGCATTCCCGAAGGGCGTTGTGCTCGACTTTGCCGGACTGAAAGGCACGGATATTTTTCAGGACGTTCTTTTCGCCAGTCACTCGATAGCATTCTTCAGCAAACTCGACCAGCCCATTTCCTCTAACCACCTGTAGCGTCTTGCGAGTGATGATGTTCCAAAGCGTGCTGCTCTCCGCAGAAACGAC
>JAWXBV010000125.1:0-3158 GCA_034440335.1 Nitrospirota bacterium
CTGACATCGGCGTGTTGCTCGACCGCTTCACACCCGACGAATGCACGCGCTACTTCGCGTCCTCAGGCTATGTAAAGACATAAACCAAAAACGCTCTAGATCTTTCCCTCGTCTTCTTGAACGCATGATGGAACGGATTGGGGCGGCGCCAGGCAACTCCATACTGACCTCGATCCCACCACAACAAGCTCAACTCGCTGTCCAGGCTCCCGTCGGAAAATTCATCCGATAAGCGTTCCAACTCCAGAGCCGCCAGGCCAAATACCCCATAGGCCCCATAGACCTTCCCAACCACTTGATACAGCTCAGCTCGCCGGCTACGGATCGGGAGTTCCAAGGACCCCAGCAATAGTTGCAATCCCTCCAATTGCTCAGCCCGAACCATTGCATTTTCCCCACCACCTGAAACCTGTCCTTCCCGAGGGAGATCATGATGCCATTGCGCAAGGCCGGCCAGCCCTTGATGGTCCCGGACCACAGCGTCTAACTGCGCAGTCCATTGATGAAGGGTCGGCAGCGTCAGCTGCGTAACCCGCTTCATGGACTCCTGAACCGCCGCGTCGACACGCAATAAGAACGCCACGTGACGTTCATGCGCGACAACGCCTTCTTCCTTCGTGAGCAGGGCCGGCCTGGAACCGAGCTGCACCGCGATTCCGCGAGCCCGTCGCTCGATGTCCACCAACTGCACCCTTGCGGCACTGAGTCTGTCGTTCGCGTCACGCTGCCAGCGCTGTTCCTCTGCCGTAACCTTCGGCGGCGCGACTCGGAGAGGCACGCCATAAACCGTCACCAGCACACGAATAGATTGCTGGATTCGATGGTCCTGCAACGCCTGCCGAAGCGGCATGACCAATCGACGATCATAGTCCTCCCGGTTCATCGTGTCGTCGAGCGGAAGATCCAATTTGGCAATCTGCTGCAGGGGAACTCCCCGACGGGTCGCATAATGCTCCGCGACCATCAGGCTTTCCCGGCTGTTGGCATTGACAACGATCATGACTTGGGATGGCAAGAGCTCGGCTTGGACTGAAGGATCACTTCTCATGAAAGCGATGAGGAGGAACAGAACTCCCATGGCTGCACGTCGATTCGTGAATTGGGTGATAACAATCATCTCGGCCTGTTTATGAAATCTGCAGCGCATCAGCTCGAAAAGGCCATGGTTGCCCAGACCCTGCAATACCTCACCAGTCAATCCTTGTACGCGAGACACGCCTGATCGCGCAACACAGTCAAGCAGGGGAACCTCCTCTGTAACTCGATTTTAACTTTCGCGTAACCTCGCCCTAATCGAGTTCAGCCATAATGCCCGCCTGCGTCAGGCAGAAAACATTGATGTAACCTGGAGGAAGACACATGAAGTTTGAACAGGCAATCGTCGGGATAGGATTACTCAGCGTGATGGGACTGCCGATTTCCGTGGAGGCGTCGGACTCGAAGTCCATCACGCTGAAACAGATCGGTCGATATAGCGCCGGGGTCAGCACAGTCGCCGATGAGCCTCGGGCCGAAATCTCCTCGTATGATCCGGCGTCCAAACGGTTATTCAGCATCAATCTCAATCTTCGCCAATTGGATGTACTCGATCTCAGCAACCCCGAGTCACAGGTCTTGGCCCCAGTCCAGACCGTTCCGCTCGGCGGCAAACCCAATAGCGTGGCCGTGCACGACGGCATCGTTGCGGTGGCCGTCGAAGGCCCTCAGAAAACGGACCCAGGGGCCGTGAAATTTTTCAACACCAGCGGCGCGCTCCTCAATACCCTCACGGTCGGCGCTCTGCCCGATATGCTCGTCTTTTCACCAAACGGCAAGTGGCTGCTCGTGGCGAACGAAGGCGAGCCCAACAGCTACAACAATAACCCGGTGCCCTCCGTGGACCCGGAAGGATCTGTTAGCGTCATCGACATGACGCCGGGCGTGACCAGCCTCACGCAGCTCAACGTCCGGACCGCGACGTTCAGCCTCGCTATTCCACAGGAAAATGCCGCGAGCATCAGGATCTACGGCCCCAACGCGACATTCGCGCAAGATATTGAGCCGGAATACATCACCGTGTCTCATAATTCCAAAACCGCCTGGGTGACCTTACAAGAAAACAACGCGATCGGCATCCTAGATATTCCGACCGCCACCTTCACCAAGCTCGTCGGGCTCGGCTTCAAAGACCACTCCCTCACCGGCAACAAATTGGACGCCAGTGACCGGGACGTGCCCGGAGCGAGCAACAACGGCATCATCAACATCCGTAACTGGCCGGTGTTCGGAATGTACGAGCCCGACGCGATTGCCTCGTATCGCGTGAACGGAGACACCTATCTCGTCACAGCCAATGAAGGCGACACGCGCGACTATCCCCCGGGCTTCAGCGAAGAAGCGCGCGTCGGTGCGCTCACCTTGGATGCCGCCTCTTTTGCCGCCCAAGGGTATCCCGACGTGACCACGGGAGCAACCGGTCTGCGCAATAACGACAATCTCGGTCGGCTGACGGTGACGAATGTCAACGGCGCCAAGGAACTCGATACCGACACGGAGTTTGAACGCCTCTACGTTCCGGGTGGCCGCTCCTTCTCCATTCGCCGCGCAAACGGCACATTGGTGTACGACAGCGGCGGCGACATCGAACAACGCACGGCGGCACTGCTTCCCGATCTGTTTAATTCACAAGGGGACATCGCCACCTTCGATACTAGAAGCGACAACAAAGGCCCCGAACCTGAGGGCGTGGCGATCGGGAAAGTCTCCGGCAGAACCTACGCCTTCATCGGCCTTGAGCGAATCGGTGGTGTCATGGTCTACGACATCTCCAAGCCCACTTCGCCGAAGTTTGCCACCTACATCAATACCGCCCCAACCGACCTTGCCCCAGAAGGCCTGTTCTTCATCAAGAAAAGCGACAGCCCGAACGGCAAACCCCTCTTAGTCATCTCACACGAGGTCAGCAACACTGTCGCCATTTTTGAGATTGTGAGCGATCCACAGGATGAAGACGACGAAGACAGCGAGGACGACGATGGGGAGTAGGATGAAGAAGGCGAAGCGCTTTTTGGCGGTGGCCACCAATTCAGCGATCAACTGGGCTTGAATCCGGCAGTTTTCTCGTCCGACTGGTTCCTCGGCAATGAGCTGTGCTCTCGTTCAATCTGGATTGCCGGGTA
>JAWXBV010000126.1:0-9260 GCA_034440335.1 Nitrospirota bacterium
ATGGCTATCGGGATGAGGAGTACATGCGGCTCAAGATTCTGACCGCCTTCTTGCCGCGGAAATGAGCAGAATTCACCCACACGAATCTGCATTGAGCCTAAAAAATTATGGGCGTGTTGCCAGGCAAAAAGGCGTTGATGTGCGGTATTTATCAGACCATGTGGGCATTAGCTTTTTGATCTGTAATCCCGACAAGCCAGAAGCCTGGATTTATATCGGCTTCTCAACCCCATTTATTGACGCAGATGCACAACCGATTTTGAGGATAGAGAAGGCAACTTCACAGGAGTTGTACAATATTTTTTTGAAAGCCTATGACAAACTTTGGGATATCGGAATTGAGTCAAAAACTGAAAATGCCATTCAGGAAGTGCCGATCAAGCCAGCTCCTAAAGTAGAGGGAGGCACAATCAATCTTGGAAATGCATCAGAGTTTATCTCTATGAGAGAAGCAGCGCGAAAGCTTTATGAGGCTGCAAAGGCAGGGAAGATACCATTTGGAGAAGCATCGGAAAAATTAAGTGGGTGGTCTGGTGGTGGCCCAGTAAATGGTTCACCCGATGATATTGTGCTTTGGTGGGCGGGGCATATCTCGAAGGAGTTGCCAATCTATGGACAAAGGCCGCCTTCTTCTATCTTTGAAGAGATACCTCGGAGGGATGTGAACCACTTTATTTTTTCCGAGGGAGCAGCAAAGCTGAAAGACCCAATCAATGATTCAGTTTATTATACGAACCTGGCTGTGAGATTAGACGCATTAGACGCCCAATATAACTTTGAGGCTGGATTCCATGGCGAGCATTCACAATGATCTCCGACAGAGTTGTATTGATGAAATGGTTTTATCGGACTACGCTTCTGGATCCTGCTATGTTCGCTCCGAACCTGTCCTGGTGCTCTCTTCAATTGTGGCGAGCGTTTTTGAAAGGAAAAAGTGCCTGGATCCAATCTCCCATCATGGAAAATCACGCGGTGTCTGGAACCGTTTCAGTCTCGGGACCGGCGCGGTTCTAGTAACGCAATAATCCAGATATGGCAATAATCGAGTCCGATAAACTTTCGCATTGGAACTACTTTCTTGCAGTTGAGGAAGATCTCCATCGACTGTCCCGTTTTGTGGAATTCTCGGCCGATAATTTTGAAACTCATTCGCTCGAACTTGCTCGAATACTCTTTGCCGCATCAGCGGAGGTGGATGTTGTCGCGAGGCAACTTTGCGAGGGTCTTCTCCCGTCTTGTCAGAATCAAAGGGGTCGGGAGTCATTTTCTGGATAGCGAAAAGGTGTCAGGAGTCTTTGTTTGAACGCCTCGTCCGCGTGCAAGGCGTTATACCGTTGTGATTATAAATGCGTTCCTGGCGGAGAATGTCTCTATCAAGCTTCCCAACGTGCGTGCAACGTGATTGCGGCTCTCGTCGTTCGTGAATTGTGAGCGAGGCGAGCAAGCCGTGCGCGACAGGCCCGGTTCTGGCCAATCCTGCCCTGATGGGCTCGTTGACAGGTCGATTGTGCCGGCGGTAGCCTACGGCTATTTTTTTCCTCCTGGGAGGCTGCCATGGCTACTGTTTCAGAGATTGCGCCGGACTTGTTTCGCATTTCGACCTTCGTGCCGGAGTTCAATTTGCAGTTCAATCAATTCCTGGTGCGCGACGAGGAACCGCTGCTGTTCCACACAGGCCCGCGCGGGATGTTTGCTGCGGTGCGGGACGCCGTGGCGACGGTGCTCGATCCCAAGACGATTAGGTGGATTGGGTTCAGCCATGTGGAAGCCGACGAGTGCGGTTCGTTGCCGGAGTGGCAAGCGTTGGCCCCGCAGTCTACGGCTGTCTGCAGTCTGGTGGGCAAGCTGGTGAGCGTCGATGATTGCATGGCGACGCGGCCTGCCTTGGGGATGAAGGACGGGGAGGTGCTGACTACCGGAAAATATCGCTTCCGCTTTCTCCATACGCCGCATGTGCCCCATTGCTGGGAGGCGGGGTTCTTGTTCGAGGAGACGCAGCGGACGCTCTTGTGTTCGGATCTCTTGCACCAGGCCGGCGATGTCGAGGCATCCACGCAGGGGGATGTGATAGGCCGCTGCCGGCAGGCGCTGGTCGAGTATCAGCAGGGCCCCTTGGCCAACTATATGCCCTATTCCACGCTCACGGATCCGACACTTCAGCGCCTGGCGGCTCTGCAGCCGAAGACCTTGGCGACGATGCATGGCTCGGCCTTCGTCGGCGACGGCGCCCGCGCGCTCCGCGACCTGGCTGTCGTGCTCAAAGAGGTGTTGGGCTCGAAATCGTAGGACCCGTTGGCTTGTCTCGCTTTCGCTCAGTATTGCGCGGCTAACGTTTTTCTTCCAGGCGCGTTCTCGTCCATGATGGGTTTCGACGGCAGTCCAAGACGGCTTGCACGCGCACGATGTCTCCGTTCACGCGTAGTCGATGGCGAAGGGGAAGCGTTTGCATAGGCAACGGTGGTAGGTAAACACGAGAGGATGAATCCCTGCGTAGATCAGCAAGGAGTCAATGTCGGCAAAGAGGCAGTCGAGGAAATATCCGCCGAGATCTGGTTCTCTTGCTTCGTGGGATTGAAACCCGTGAATGAGATCGCCCAGGGCTTTATCCAGGATCTGGATTTTCACGACAGCCGTTTGCGAATGTCCGCTTTAGCTGTCTCCCAATCGGAGAACTTGGTGTGTCCCTGGCTCGTACGCTGGCGACGTTCCTCAAGGGTATCTTTGTGCCAGGCAGGCGACTCAATGGCGTCTGTAGTCCGGCTGAGATCTTTCCAGAGGGATTCCATCACCGCAAGTTTTTCCAGGATGGTCATGTCTTTAAGGGGAAGGTTGACTGACATAGGGGAAGTATAACCCAAGACAGAAAAGATTCAGATCCCTTGGAGTCACGTCTGCGAATGAAAAGAAAGGTTGGCGGGAGTCGTTGTTGACGTACGCATGATTAGCACCAGCGTGCAGGTCTTGCTTAGGGGCGACTTTGTTAATTACAGCAGAAGCGCTCATGAATAAGGAGGGCTAGGTCATTGGCCACGCAACACGAATGGTGACTGTGATCACGAAGACTCGGAACTCACCCCGCGACATGCCGCGGGGTGAGTTCCGACGTTCGCGCCGCCTGCCTGGTCGCGGGTGCGCGTCTTTCACGTGCGCACACACTGAATCGTCACACACCGTTGATCCTGACTCACAGAGAGCAGGACGGACTTCCTATGCCTTGCCCGAAGAAGTGTCGGGCACGGCTGAAACGGTTACCACTTCCCACGGTAGTTGATGGCGAGACTCACCTGATCGATCTTGACCTTCTTGCCGGAAGGATCTCGGTTCAGCACAGCGAACTTGAGTTGGTTTGCCTGCTGGGCGGTGGTCACGACCGATGTGACGTCCCAAGTCTTAACCGCCTCGCCGCCGAGCGTGGGTGGATTCACGCTGAGCCACGCCGTGGGGCCGGCAAGCGGTCCGTCGCCCACCTGCCAGGTGATCGCGCCAGGCGCGAACCCTACTTCCTCGTGGTGCTCGATGAACACCTTGGCGGAATGAACGTTCTTGTTGAGCGGCACGCCACTTTTGAACATGAGCGACACGAAGGTTCCGGCTTCGACGTCGCTCTGCCTATTGTCGCTGGTCGTAACCATGGGCAGCGTGCCATCGCTCGCCAGGGACCTCTGGTTCTTGCCATTCCAGCCGTCGGTGGCGGGCAGCGTGACGCTTGGCGTGGTCGAGGACGCGACGCATGCGGCGCTGCCGCGGTCTCGGAAGGTCTGGCCCGCGATCGGCACGAATTCCCAATCGTAGCTCGACGCATTCAGCGTGAGCTTGAGCACGCCGTAGCTTGTATTATTGCGCACCTCGCTGTTCGGCTGAACGCTCTTGAACTCGTACAGACTGATGCCGCCGGTACCGATAATGAACTGCCGAAAACCGTTCGACATATCGAGCTGTCCGTCGGGATCCATCGGCGCGAAGCGCTCATAGGTGTGGTCATGGCCGTTCAGGACGATATCGACGCCCTGGGCATACAAGACCTTGAGAATGTCCGCCATGTGGGGGTTGTTACCGTGCCTACCTGAGCTGAATACCGAATGGTGCCAATAGGCGATTGTGCAGGCCGACGGATTGGCAGCAAGCTCCGCGCGCACCCATTGTTCCTGGGCAGAACCCGCGCTCGCAGGGACATTGCTGTTAAGCGCAAGGATATGCCAGGCGCCCAGTCTATAGCTGTAGTAGCCGCGTCCTGCGGGTCCCGCGTTGGCGCCGAAGTAGCTGTAGTATGGCGCGGCGCCGGTTGATTGATAGTCGTGGTTGCCCGGCGTGGGGCGGGTGCGGGCTTTGTGGCGTCCCCAACTCGGTCCGTAGCAGTGTGTGAAATCTGCCGCCGTGGCGTGTTGGTACGCGTTATCACCGGTGGTGAACACCGTGCCGGGAATGGCATCGAGCAGCGTGGCAGTGGCCTCATCGAAAGGAGAGCTGCACCCTGCAATGTCGCCGGCGCCGACCAATATTTCGGCGGCGGAGGTAGCGGGTGGCGAGATCATCGCGGCGATTGTCAAACCCAGCGGGAAAAGCCCAGACAGCAGAGCGTGGGTGGCGGTCATGGTCATGTTTTTCATTCCTTCCATGAAGGGGTGTCCCACAGTATTTGCCCGCAACGTATTCACTTGGTACGCAAGTGTTTGGATAGCGCAATAACTATTCCACCATCTTTTTTCAAGTGATTGTGTATGACGTCGACTCCGGTTGGGCCTTGTGAAGACGTCCCATTTTGCCTACACCGTGCCTACGCCGCATCGCCCGATAGAGCTGTATATTTCAGCCGTTGTACCTACTGGCTTTGGCGATTGGCACAATGACGTTCAGGCGCCGCCGCCTAGCCCAGACCGGTCGGCGGAGTCAACGTCATACATACGCAATTTCAAGTGATGCACCCCGCTCTTCCGGGCGGGGCATCCTGGAAGATCTTCGCACCCTCATATACGTATCAGATTGTTTCTGGATAGTGTAAGCAGGGTCTCCATATATATGCGGGTGACAGACATGCGGCAGAAATCAGCTCATCGCGGCCTTGCGACCTTGACACCTCTCCACGGACGGCCTAGCCTTAGGCAGGCATTGGCTGGAGAAGGGGAAGGGTCGTGAGGTATGAGCGACTTAGAAGAGTATGAAACCGCGCGCCGTTCTATCCTCCAGGTGATGAACGAGGCCGGGTTACAGGTCGGCAGCAGGCTGCATGAACTGCAAACCCGCGCACATCCTGATGCCTGGGCAGGGATCGCAGGCTATCTCAAGCCGAGCCTGCTCACCGGAGAGCAGAGGATCGTCGATCTTCTGGTCGCCCTCCATCCAGGCGCCACCACCGGCATCGAAATGCGGGGGCAGCAACGACTCCGTGTGCAATTCCGTGGTGTGGTTTCGACCGGTGTCCATGGTGGGTGGAGAGGGGACCTTGTCGGACCTTTCCCATTACGGGTGTCGAATGCAAAGCGACATACCGTTGCAACCAGGCACGGAGTTAGAACTCTGTTTCTTCCCTCAGTCACGGGAGGCCGAGCCGATTACGGTCGAGGTCGCCATAGTACGGTGGGCAAAAGGCCGGGAGTTCGGGCTGAAATTTCTCGGTCTGCAACTTCACGAGGAAGCACGTCTCCGCCACGTAATCGCAGATCTGTTAGGTCATTCACCCCGGTAGGGAGAGACGTTCCTGGCGTGAGAAGGCGTAGTTCTGGTGCGGAGGATGTGCGAAATGCCGGCAGTCTCGCCTCAGGCCGTTGACTTTAACCTCTTCCAGCCGTATTCTCCGAAAACCATGCCCTCGTGTTTTCGCTCTCTGTTCTGAGCCTGCCTCATTCATGTGGGCCTGACACTGTGCATGCAGCCACATGGTTTTTGTGGCTGGAGAAGGAGGTCGCAATGAAGCCGACAGTACGGTCTCTGCCTGGTGTTCTCGTGCTCTCGATGTCCATTACGGGTCTTTTGGCCTGTGCTCCCTTCGAACGAAAAGATCCGGAAACATCGGTGACGAAGCAGGCGCTTCCGGCACAGATACCGGTTGTGTCGAAGTTAGAATTTGTTCAGTCCCCTAATGGTGGGCGCCTGATTCCGAAAGGCGACACAACCGTAGTACAGCCAAAGATGCAGATGGCGGTTCTCGACGAGATTCTCGAGGATTCGCCGATCGTGCAAGCTGCGGGGCGGCATCCTCACGTGCGTGAGAAACTCGGGGGGCGATATTTCTTCATCGATGCCGAGCCGGCAAAATCCAAAGACCAATTCTGTCCTGTGTCTCTACTTCGCACGTCCGCGCAGGCGGCAACGCCGTCTTCGATGATACGGGTGACGTATTATAGCTACAGCCATTCGCTGCCGGTGATCGTCTGTATGAACGCGCAGGAATTTGTCAGTCTGCCGGCTATCCCCAAGGACTATCAACCGCCGGAAAGCGATCGTGAAGAGGCAGAAGCGATTCGTGTCGCGCAACTGGATGCCAGAATTCAGGACAAGGTCAAGGGACTGAAGGCCCATGTCATTCTCACGGACCCAGAATGGCGCTTGTGGTGGTGGAATAGGGAAGGGCATGGGCATCGTGTGTTCTATGTCACTTTTTCGCAGCCAGGCTCGGGAGATCCTGAATATTATGCTGTGGTCGATCTGACGGATGAAATCGATACGGCCAACGTGCTTCAAGCCGGCGCCGAACCGAAGCGGTAACGAAAGGAGTGACGTCACATGCGAAGCGTGCTCATTGCGTGCTGCCTGTTCTGCGCCATGGTTATGGGGACTCCGGCGTTTGCCGAGCCTCGGTCTGGAACGATTACGTGGGAAAAGTGGACCTTCGATTGGGAAGTGTATGGGAATCAGAGTCTGGCGCTGAGCGATGTGACGTTCGATCGCGAACTCATCCTTTCCAAGGCGAGTTTGCCGGTGATCAAGGTGAAATATGAACGGGAATGGCCCTGGTACCATCCGTATAGCTGGTTTGGAATCGGGCGATCGACCGGTCGCTGTGGTCCTTTTCAAGACCGTATCGCGTGGAGGCACTTGGAGCCTGTGCCTGGCTGCGGGGATAAGGTTTGCACACGCTCCTACACAGTTGACGGTGTCAAATGGTTGGAAGTCGGAGCCTACGCCAGAATCGGCGAGTATCACCTTTATCATGCCTGGTATCTGAGTGAGCTCGGAGAGATTCGACCAGTCCTACAGAGCCGCGGTCTTTCTTGTCAGACAACCCATCAACATCATCCCTACTGGCGACTGGATTTTGGGATTGCCGGCGAAGGCCGCGATCAAGTGTTTGTCTATACGGACGGAGCGCCGAACGAAGGGTGGGGGCCTGGGTGGCACAAGTATACGAACGAAGTGAATGCGGTGAAGGATCCGCCCAAGCATCGGAGTTGGTTTGTGCGCGATAGCCAAAATGGTCATGGGGTGTGGGTGTTACCAGGCGATGGATATCCCCCCTTGATGAACGACGGGGAGCCGCAATCCGGCTTCTCCACCCGCGATGTGAGCGTGCGACGCTACCATGAAGAAGAGGATACAGGGTGGTTGTTCGGGGCGCGGGGAGATCTGGGTTACTTAAATGGAGAAGGCGTCCAAGAAGAAGTTACGACATTCTGGTATACCGCTCACCTTCCGCATCACGCCGCAATGGGCCCTGCAGCGTGGTTGGCGGTGGGACCGGTGCTCAAGGTCCAGCGCTAGGATATGCGCACAGATCTTCTGATGTGCCATGGGAAGAGCTAGCCCGCATGATTCATGAACACGTCTGCTGCAATCGCCGATTCGCTGCTCTTTCGCGTGAAACGTCGTTCGTGAAGCGTATTTCGTTCCGGAGCCGGGCGTTTCATGTTTCGCACCTGCTTCCAGCGCTTCACGCTTCACGAGATACGCTTCACTCTCTGCTGCGCTTCACAAGGAACACGGTTTCGGGCAATTTCGTCAAGAACCGTCATGAATCATGCTGGTTAGGCGGAGGATGGGTTCATGAGTTTCCATTCGAGCGCGCCAGATCTCGGGATGAACAAGCCACTGGCCAGGTCTTCCTCCGGTTCTCCGCCCAGCCAGCGCAGGGGGGATTGCGAGGCTCCTTCCCAGCGTTCGTGAGAGGAGGATGCGATGAAGAGTAACGCCGACTCCAGTGGAAGGCCTTGTCGCTTGATGGAGAAACGGAACGGCCCAGCGACCGCTCGATCGGCGGGGTGAAGGCATGAAGGTAAGGGCCGGCGTTCTACAGCGTTCCGCTGGATGATCGGCTGAAGCGATCGGCGAGGAGGCTGCCCGTGGCTTTCAGTCCCTGCTCACGGATGGTGGATTGGACGGCTGAGATCCGATTGGAAAAATCCGGGTGCGTTTTGAAAAAGGCCCGGTCGTCGCCCTTGATGGTCCGTAAACGGTCCAGAAACGTCTCGTAGGCGGTTGGATCGTAGCCCACGCGCGACGCGAAGATGACTCCCAAGCGGTCGGATTCCAACTCCTTGCTCTGGTCTAGTCCCTCGTCCAATAGTTTCTTGACCGCTCCGTCGATGACCTGTTTGAACGCGTCAGGATTCTGGTTCGCGTAAGCCAAGCCGGCTTCTGCCACACCGGAGATCTGTTTGGACCGTTGAATGACGTCGAGGATGTGTTTCTGGGTGACGTGACCGATCTCATGCCCCAAGATCGCCGCGAGTTCGGCTTCGTTTCTGATGGTCTTCAGCAAGCCGCGTGTGAGGAAGATGTATCCGGCTGGGGCGGCGAAGGCGTTGATCGAATCGTGGTTGAGGACGGCAAAGCGATACTCGATGTCGGCGCGATCGCAGGTCAAGGCCACCGAGCGGCCGACCAGGTTTACGTATCGCGTCAGGTCTGGCCGATCGTAGACCCCGCCGTAGCGAGCCACGACCTGTAAGGCGATCGCTTGCCCAATGGCTTGTTCTTCCTCGTAGCCGATAGGAAGAAGCCCACCGATGAGGTTTGCGCCGCCTCGGATCGTGTTTGCCAGCCGTGGATCACCGGAGCGTCGAGCGGCATCCTCGGCAACTCGTTGGATTTCCTGGCAGCCCGTCAGACTGCCGGTAGAGAGGAGCACCAGGCTGAAAATAATAAGTCCGCGGCGCGCCTTACTCTGCATACTCGCCGAGTCTCCCTGATTTCAGGAATGTTTGAATCTCATCGTCTGGAATCTTGTACGCGGTCATTCGATCCACCGCATCGCGATGCTGCTGGGTCAGCCCGGACCGGTCGGCATAGTCACCCGAGGCTTTATCGAGTCCGCGGGCGCCCGCGGA
>JAWXBV010000127.1:0-3045 GCA_034440335.1 Nitrospirota bacterium
CGGGCCTGCTCCTTCATGGACTGGCTGGCACTGGTCGCCTCTTCGACGAGCGCGGCGTTCTGCTGCGTCGTCTCGTCCATCTGCATGATCGCCTTGTTCACCTGTTCGATTCCGGTGGCCTGTTCTTGCGAGGCCGCCGTGATCTCGGCAATGATGTCGGTCACCCGCTTGACCGAGCCTACAATCTCTGTCAGCGTTTTGCCGGACTGATTGACCAGCTCGCTGCCGTCGGTCACTCGTTGGACAGACTCATTGATGAGGCCCTTGATTTCTTTGGCGGCAGTCGCAGACCGTTGCGCCAGGTTACGGACTTCCGCTGCGACCACGGCGAAGCCGCGGCCATGCTCACCGGCTCTGGCCGCTTCGACTGCGGCATTCAAGGCCAAGAGATTGGTTTGGAAAGCGATCTCGTCGATCACCGTAATGATGTCGGCAATCTTCTTGCTGCTCTTGTTGATCTCCCCCATCGCGTCGATCGCTTTGGTCGTGACCGCCCCGCCCTTTTCGGCGACGTCGCGGGCCGTAATGGCCAACTGATTCGCCTGCTTGGCATTGTCGGCGTTCTGCTTCACAGTGGACGTCATCTCCTCCATCGCCGAGGAGGTCTCTTCCAGCGAGGAAGCCTGTTCGCTGGTCCGTTGCGAGAGATCTTCGTTGCCCTTGGTGATCTGCTCGGCGCCGGTGCTCACGCTCTCGGCGGCGGTCCGCACGGTCGAGAGGGTCTCCGTCAGGTTCGTGATGGCCGCATTCAGGCTGGTCTTCATCTGCTCGAACTCGCCTTGATAGGTACCGGTCATGGCCTTGGTGAGGTCGTTCGCCGCCAGCGCCGTGAGGACGTTTTGGGCTTCATGCAACGGCGTGGCCACAGCATCGAGGAGCTGGTTAAAGTTCTGGGTGAGCGCCTTAGAGGCCCCCTCGAAGCGATCGGTCTTGATGCGTTCCGTCAGTTGGCCGGCCGCCGCAGCTGTAATCAGCTTTTCGACTTCGACCTGCGCCTGTTTCTGTCCCGTGATGTCGGAGGCAAACTTCACCACCTTGTAGGGTTTGCCACTGGCGTCCATGATGGGGTTATAAGACGCCTGAATCCAGATCTCCTTGCCGCCCCTGCCGAGGCGCCTGTAGACCCCCGCCTCGAACTCGCCCCGGTTCAACTTAGCCCAGAAGGCCTGGTACTCCGGACTGTTCGTATAGGTGGCCTCGCAGAACATCCGATGGTGTTTGCCCTTGACCTCATCCAAGCTGTAACCCACACAACCCAGAAAGTTCTCGTTGGCGGTGATGACCGTGCCATCCAGATTGAACTCGATGACCGCCTGGGCCTTGCTGACCGCACTCATTTTCCCCTCGAACTCGGCATTGCGATTCCTCTCCGTCGTGATGTCGGTGGCAAACTTCACCACCTTGGAGGGCTTGCCATTTACGTCGAAGACCGGATTGTAAGAGGCCTGAATCCAGACTTCCTTGCCGCCCTTGCCCACCCGGCGATAGACCCCCGAGTCTAACTCGCCCCGATTCAGCTTCGCCCAAAAGTTAGCATACTCCTGGCTGTTACTATAGGTCGTCTCGCAGAACATCCGGTGGTGATGCCCCTTGATTTCGGCCAGGCTGAAGCCCACGGTCCTGCAAAAATTCTCGTTGGCCGTGATGACCGTGCCATCCAGGTTGAACTCGATGACAGCCTGGACCTTTTCGAGGGCGGTCGTAACCGCAGCCCGCTGCTGCTGCTCGACGGTCGATGTCTGGATCTGCTCCCCCATCTGGTTGAACGCCTGGGCCAACTGTCCCACTTCGTCCTGCGTCGTCACCGAGGATCGCGCCTTTAGATCCCCGCCCCCGAGGGCCTGCGCCGCCATGACCACATTGTTTAGATTTCTGGCCAGAAGGCGGGCGATCAGCCAGCCCATGAGAATCCCGATCACAATCACCGCCATCGTGCCGAGCACCAGGATGAGCAGCGAACTCGTCACCGTCGCAGACCCAGCATCATTCATGTCCTTGGCGACCTCTTTGACCGTGGCGACCAGCTCATTCAAAGCGATAATCGTCGCTTCCATTTTCGGCCCGACATTTTTGCTCGAAATGGTGCGTGCCTTTGCGCGCAGCGCATCCATTTCCTGCTTCGTCTGTGCGTTCCAGGATTGCTTGATGGCCTCATACAAAAGATTGTCCGCGTCAACGTATGCAGCATAGGCATCACGAAACTTTTTGAGATCCTTCGCCTCATCTCTGCCGGTTTTCGATATCCGAAGAATCGTCGCCGCATAGGCTTCAAGCGGCTTTTTAACCGACTCTGTGATCTCACCATCTCGCGACACAACCTTCTCATATTCCTCTGCCGTGGAAGCTTCAAGAGCCAGAAAGTCGTTGATCCTGGTCCTGTTTAGGTTGTTCGCCACGAGGGCGAGGTCTGTTCCCGCGACGGTGTAATCTTCATAGACTATCCGCAACTGTTCACGAATTGCCATCACTCCCTGACCGGTGACTCCCCCCATTGCAGCTACAAACACACCCGTCAGCGCGAAACCCAGTATCAGTTTCCACATCGTCTTTATATTCCCAAACCAGGTCACCATGACTCGTTCCTCCTGTTAGTTATTCTTGGCCCTACGCGCTTAGCGCTTAGTCTTATGCGAACGACGAGCAATGCCTCACGCAGTGGCGACTGCTGACACTTCCTGCATCTCGCTTTCGCTCAGCAACCGATCGATATTCAAGAGCGCCACCAATTTGTCGCCGGATTTCCCGATACCGGTTAAGATACTCACGTCCACCTTGGCGCCGAATTGCGGCGGGGGTTGAATGTCCTTCTTGTCGATGACGCCAGACGCGAAGCCGCCTCGCAGACCCGATGAGCTCCATGATTCCTCCTTGCGAAAGGTCCAGCGCCTGACGCTCCCTTCGAGCGTACGGCCCGCAACCCATTGCGAACGATGCTCTCCTGAATTAGGTCCTGCTACATCCTCTTGTCTCCTTCTGCTTAGGCCGCGGCCACTGCGGTCACTGTCTGTAGGTCTCCGTCGGACAACAACCGATCCATGTCCAACA
>JAWXBV010000128.1:0-11204 GCA_034440335.1 Nitrospirota bacterium
AACTTGCGACGAAACTCGCGCATGTCCTTCGGATACTCTGGCCGGCCCATGCCGGGATACTGTCAAAACCGCTTACCGGAGTCAACCAGGTAAGCATTTTGTCGCATTTAAAAACTCCCAGGATAAAGTGATCCGCAAGGTAGTTGTTCGGTATCTACACGCTATTAATACGTATAACTCTGATAGGGAAAGTGGAGTCGAGTCAGCAGAAAAAACTGCGTTGGAACGGTAAGGACTTTTAGTTTTAGAGGAGATGAGCGCCTCTGATCCAGACGTTGAAATCAGAAATTACGCGCAGGAGAGTCTGCTTAAAATTGACCTGCGACAGCGAAGCCTGTCCCGTCCGCCTGTCCAATAAATGCATCTCTCATGGACAGTTTGCTGTTCCATTTTTCCCTTCGGCCCCTCCGTGAATTTCCTCACCATGGGCCTCACGCAGCAGCTCGATCGCACGACTCAAAATACTGGAAGCACCACACGGATTCGTTGTGCTGGTTTAACTAAATTGGGCGAAAGACCACGACTAGTTTCTCACGACTCGCCGGGTCAAAGAATTGGGGTCAGGCTTGAGTAGTGACTTATGGAAACGCCGTTCGCATCACGAAGGTGACCGACCCGATTGGACGGACGGTGCAGTATGCCTACGATGGCACGGGGAACCTCGCTACGGTGACCGATCCTGAAGGCGGCACGACCCGCTACGAGTACAATAGCCAGAATCGGATGACCCGGATCACCGATGCCAAGGGGATTACCTTCTTGCAGAATTTCTATGGCCCGAGCGGGCGCGTGCTCAGATAGATCCAAGCGGATGGCTGTGAATACCGATTCCGCTATCAACTGAGCGGGGCGATCAGCAGCGGCGCGGGTTGCACGGTGGTGAATCCGCCTACCGGGGGGACATTGACCAGCATTAGACTCCCCTTCGTGCCCTGTCCCTCGGTGGATTCGTGGGAGAATCTGCAAGCGGGCTATACGATCACCGGTGGCACCGTGACGGGCACGACGGTGGTCGATCCACGCGGGAATACCACCACGACGCGCTTTAATACCCGCGGCTATCCGGTCAGCACGACCGATGCACTCGGGCAGACCAGTACCACACAGTTTACGGCGGCCAATCAAGTGGCGACTGCTACCGATACATTAGGCCGGGTGACCAAATTCGAGTATGACACAGCGGGGAACGTGACCAAGATTACCGATCCCACAAACCAGGCGACCCTCTTTGAGTACGAGTCGATATTTAACCGGGTCAAGAAAATTACCGACGCCTTGAACCAGATCACCGAGTTCACCTACGATCCGGCGAACGGCAACTTGCTCACGGTGAAAGATCCACGTTTGCAGGTGACGACCATCGCCCATAACAGTTTTGGTCAGCCGCTCTCGGTGCAAGGTCCGATCGCCACCGAAGCACCCACGACCTTTGCCTATGATACGAACGGCAACTTGGTGACGACGACCGACCTGTTGGGGAATGCCACACAACGCGTGTACGACGCAGTGAGTCGCCTCACGAGTCTCACCGATCCGCGCGGCCTCTCGACCCTTTTCCGCTACGACGGGCTCAACCGCGTGACAGAAATTGCCGATGCCCGGCAGGGGATCACGCGCTTTACCTACGATCCAAACGGGAATCTGCTCTCTGTCGCCGATGCGAAGAACCAAACCACGACATATATCTATGACACCATGGATCGACTCAGTAGCAGACGCGATGCGTTGAATCGGCCGGAGTCGTATACCTATGACCTAGCCGGGAATCTATCCCAGTTTACGGACAGAAAGAACCAGCAAACGACGTTCAGCTATGATGCGCTCAACAGGAGAACCGCCGCGACCTATCCCGACAGCACCACCACCTTTACCTACGACTCCGTCGGTCGCTTGACGAAAACCAGCGACACGGCCACAGGATCGGGCTCGATTGATTTCAGCTATGACAATTTAGACCGGCTCATGCAAGAGGTCACAGGCCAAGGCTCGGTCACATACCAATACGATATCCTGGGCCGTCGCACCAATATGACGGCCAATGGCCAACAGCCGGTCACGTATCAATACGATCTATCGAGCCGCCTCACCCAAGTTGCTCAAGGTTCGCTCGCGGTTGGATTGGGCTATGATAATGCGAATCGGAGAACCAGCCTGACCTATCCAAACGGAACGAGCACCAGCTACGCCTATGATGTGGCATCACGGCTCACCTCGATCAACCACATTGGACCAAGCGGGATCATTGAGGCCTTGACGTATCAGTACGACCCGGCAGGGAACAGAACCTCGTTGACGCGGAACAATAGCACCGCGAGTCTCTTGCCAAGCGCTGTCGCTTCTGCGACCTACGACGCCGCCAACGAGCAAACGGCGTTCGCGGGGGCCGCCCTCACGTACGATGCGAATGGCAATCTCGCCAACGATGGCGTGAACACCTATCAATGGGATGCGAGGAACCGATTGGTTGCAATCAGTGGCGGGATCACAGCCTCGTTCAGCTACGATGCGCTCGGCCGTCGCACGAGCAAGACGATCAATGGTGTGGCGTCACAGTTTGCGTACGATGGGAATGATATCGTCGCGGAGATCGGCGGCGGCGCAGTCGGCGAAAACTACCTGCGCTCACTCAACATCGACGAGCCCTTCATCCGGCAGGCCGGAGCAGGGAGTGAGTACTACCACACGGACGTGTTGGGAAGCAGTCTGGCACTAAGTAATGCTGCTGGTGGATCTGCAACCGCGTACTCGTATGAGCCGTTTGGGAAAACGACGGTGAGCGGCGCGTCATCAAATGCGTTTCAATATACGGGCCGAGAGAACGACAATGGCGATGTCCACTACTATCGTCGCCGCTACTATAGTTCGCGCTCGCATCGCTTCATCTCAAACGATCCTTCAGGATTTGAAGGAGGGTTTAACTTTTATCTCTATGTGCTAAACAATCCGCTCACTCGCGTTGACCCATTTGGACTCAAAGCTGGAGACCCATTCCTCTCCCAGGATGGAGCTGCAAAGGATGTAATGACAGAAATATGTTCAAAACCTACAAGCTCATTGGGGAATGAGTGGGGAGGATATGTTTATCAGGGCACAGATGGAATGTTCTATGCTTCCAAGCCAAGAACGGACAATAGTCCTGGTACAGTCGCTCCCCGAACCCCGGCAGGACCTTACGTAAAGGCTGAATACCATACGCATCGGATTGGGGGAGCCAGTGGTTTCAGTCTTCCGTATGACACCTGGGATTCGGGAAGCGCACCTCCAAGACTATTCGCTAACTATCTGGGACTTCCCGGCGAAAACTGCAGTGTGAAAGCGTATGTTCCGTATTCTGGCAAGGAAGATAATTTTATGGATCCACGCAACAATGGGCGTTTTATTGATGTCAGGTAGGTGAATCAATGATTTTGACAAATACAGTTATGTGCTGAACCGCAAAAAAAAAGATAGGGTCAGGCATGACTATTGATGTACTGATGCGTCACTCCTGTTGAAAGACGGGACGCGCAGGTCTTCGAGGGACACCGAATGGGCCGGGCGTCTGTGTCTGAGAGCGTTTGACCAGGCCAGTACACGATCCACCCCTCCGGCATGTGTGAATTCTGTGTGTCCCCTGAGAAGGTTGCGGTATGTTGGCACATGTGATGCGGCTCGATTCGGATACGACAGCGGTAAGACTTGCTCGCTGTAAAGACTCCCGACCCCTTTTCTATGACGACTCAGCGCCCGCAGGGGCGACCGAAAACGCTAAAGGTGGGGGCATGAAAACGGTTCCTGACACCTTTTCTAGTCTCTTTTCTGGTCTGCGATCAGGTCAGTCGATCCTCGATCTTGCGGAGCAACTCGCGGACCAAACTGATCGCACTGCGCGCCTCATCCATGGTTGGTTCCCCTGGTTGACCGGGGTAGCGAAAAATCCAGGCGTAGGCGGTCAATCGTGCCACACGCCGACAGAGTGGCTCCAACGACGCGTCGACTTGCGCGCACTGAAGTCCCAGCTCGTTGAGGTCGTGGGTCTTGCGAAAACTTGTGTTGCGCGAGGTCAGGAACGCTTTAAGCGTCTTCTCAGCGGCTTGTTGGCAATGAAACAGGCTGTCTTCGAGCAGTGGGGGATCGGCAGCAGGTCATGTTCTGCGGCTCGCAGATCAGCGGCGACTTTCGCCAGCCATGCCTGTATCTCTGCGGTACGCGCTGGATCAGGCGGCATAGAGCAATTGCCCTTGACGCACGATGGTGGCCGGAAGCGAGGCGACGACATGGCGTCGCCTGTCGAACTGCTCGCATGTCCAGACGAGAATATCGGCTGCGACGCCGAGTCCCCACAAGAGGCTGTGGGCCTGTTGTGCCAGGCGATATCCTGGTTCGATTGCCTGAGGCACGACCACCATTAAGTCATAGTCGCTGTCCGGGCCGGCTTCGTCTCGAGCGTGAGAGCCAAACAAATAGATCTGTTCAGGGCCAAAGGCCTCAACGAGACGATGCACGATTTCGGCAAGCATCGGATCGGCGATCGGCATGGTCCGTGTCGTCATTTCGTGGTCCCTCAATATGGGCCAAATTATACCAATGTGGACTCCTCTTGTCTAAGGTTGTTGTGTGATGAAACAGTTCCTTCATAGATTGGCGCAGCTCGGTGGCGTGTGTATGCTCTGTGCCGCAGTGGTGCTATCGAGTGCCGTTGCTGACCAGGCGCGATACATCTATGACGACTTGGGACGCCTTGCCAGGTGATCGACGGGCAGGGAATGTCGCGACGTACACCTACGATGCGGTTGGCAATCTGCTGTCCATCACGCGCAATACGGGTGGTGTCGGCACGCCGACGACCACAGGTTTGACATCGAGTTGCAATGGGGCAGGTCTGATGGGAGTGTTTGACGGAGGGCGATGATGGACCGGTTACGGATGACAGGAGTGAGGGACTCGAGCGAGGATCGCCGTATAGAGCCGGTTCGCGACGGCGAGATACTCACGAACCTCATTCATGGATGGCACCTGGGTGTCTCCAGGATAGCGGAATTCCCAAGCAAAGACGGTGAGGGGTACGGCGGGCTGTACGGCGTTCCGCAAGGTAGAATCCAACTCCAGGCAGGCGCGCCCCAACTCGTCGAGGTCATGGGTCTTCTTGAAGGGCGTATCGTGGCCGGTCAGAAAAGCTTTCAACGACTTCTCCGCCGCTTGCTGACAATGAAACAGCGCATCTTCAATCAGCGGGGGATCAGCGTCCAGGTCGATGTGGGCGCCACGCAAGTCGTTCGCGGCTTTGCTGAGCCAGCCTCGAACTGCGGCAGCCTTGTCAGGCTGCATAGAGCAGCACACCTTCTCGCTCCACCGTGGCCGGCAATGAGCAGACGACGGTTCGCTGCCGCTCGAACTCGTCATGGGTCAGTACCAGCACGTCTTTCGCCACGCCGACGCCGAGTAAGGCTGCGAATGCCGCTTGGTCTCGGCGATACCGAGGCAACGTCGATGAACTTACGACGACAAGGAAATCGTAATCGCTGTCGGGCCCGGCATCGCCTCGGGCTTGTGAGCCAAAGAGATAGATGCGCTCGGGCGACAAGGCTGAGACGAGACGCTGCACGATTTTTTCAACCACTGAATTGCTGGTGTGGATGGTCATGCTCAATGATGCTCCGATGGACGCAGATTATACCGGGATGTGTTCCCTATGTCTAAGGCTCTTCGACACATGATGTGCAGAGGCCGGCTGTTCGCTCTGCGCTGTTGCCTGCTCGTAATCATGCTGGTGGGTTTGTGCGCACCGCTCTCTGCCGACCAGGCGCAGTACATCTACGACGACCTTGGTCGGCTGGTGCACACCGAGAGATGGGGGCATGAGAGATGGGGTCTGGTCTTCAATCAAACAGTGGCCATAGGGATAAGCCTATTATTCGCTCGGCGTGTCTCGTTCTCCACTTCTGAGCACGAATGGTCGAAACGGCATTCTCGTCGCGTTCGTTGCGGAAGCCGGTAGAATCTGCCATCCAGCTGTCTCGCAACCTCAACGCGAGACAGAGATGTGTGCTTGCAAGACCAGGCCCTATTTCAGCGCATAGGTTGCGATCGGGTTCTGCCCGATAGGGTACCGGTTAACCGTGATTTTTTTCATGCACCAACTTCCGTTTAATTTCTTCAAGCGTGAACCGCTCACGCTTCAGTGTTTGAATTTGCTCGCAACGCTGCGCCATGTCGGCGGCGTAAAGCTGGTAGCCAGATTCGGTGACCTCCGCCACCTCCAGCAAACCTTCCTTCGTCCAGTAGCGGATGGTCGGCACGGTTTCCCCTGCGGCCTTCGCCAGTTCACCGATTTTCAGCAACTCGTCGGTATCCATATCCTCAATCGCGGATTCTCCCCGGGTGGCGTTCAAGTAAATATCCAGTGAGCGGTCAACCGCACGAGCGATGATGGTCTCGTACGCCTCCTTCGATCCGCCCAGCTGCGCTTTTTCCAGTGCCGCGATGTACGCCAGCCGGTCACGCTTGCGGATAATTGCGGGCGGATAGCCATACATTAACAGCAACAGATTCATCAGCAATCGTGCAGTACGCCCGTTGCCGTCAACAAACGGGTGGATGGTCACCAGACGGTAATGCGCCTCACCGGCAAAGGCCACAGGATGCACATTATGCTTGCCGGCGAGCCACAATTGAAAATTGTCCATCAGGTCAGGCACTTTGCACGGGTTAGGCATCACCACGGCGGAGCCGGACATTCGCACTGGCACACTGCGATAATGGCCGGCATTGTCGTCATCAAGCCCTTTCAGGATGATGTCGTGAATAGCAAGTACGTCGTTCGCTGTCAGCCGTGAGGGCTTTTTCTTGATAAGCGAGCGCACCAAATCCAGCGCATGGGCATGATTCGTTGCTTCCAAATGCTCCTTCAGACTTTTCCCCCCGACCGTCAGTCCTTTTTCAATGACCACCGCCGTTTCGCGGCGCGTGAGTGTATTCCCCTCAATGGCATTGCTGGTGTAGGTGAGCTCCACCGTGAACCAGTCGTCCAGATTGCGGACAAGTTCGGGCGGCAATGGCCGATCGCCATCAAGTTGCTGTTTTTTGCGAGTGAGTGTCTCGTAGTTCATTGATACAAAGTCTAAAGTATCACGTAACGGTTTGCAATGAAAATAATAGGCTTCAGTGAGTTCTCACCGGCCGTACCAAAGAAAATCTCAAATTATTTCCCCTGGCGACGTGGCTTTGCAGAACACCGTGTGCTGCAATGGCCTGCCCCGTGACGGACAGGCCACCCTTAAAGCGCCATGTCACGCTACCTTGCGCAAGGGGACGGGCAACCATCCGGTTCCGGCAACGGTGCGCCCTGCTTGGGCTGCCAGCTCGGTCTTGCTCAGCTTGGCTGTTGTCGAGGAGAAGACACGAAAAGGAATTTTAAGCACTGTCCCGTCCGCCTGTCCGATAGGGGAGTCTCGTTCGACTCGCTAGCCCGCATGATTCATGACAGTTCGTCGCGAAATCGCTGAGTCGCGTTGCGAGACGGGCACGCGGAGCCGTGAGCCCCCGAGACGTACTCGTGCAGTACGTTGAGGGAGCGAACGGCGAGCCTGCCCGCCGAAGGCTGGTCGCAGCAGCGAATCGGCGATTGCAGCAGAAGTGCTCATGAATCATGCGGACTAGTCGTGTCGACTTCAACCGGAGCGCTCCTCTTGTGTGTTCATCGCCGCTGATGTCGGTTTCTGTTCGTCCGGCGCTTCTCACGTCTGCTCCAGTCAAGTCTGCTCCGAATCGACCGAAACACTTTCGAGTCACTCATTTTTTATCGAGTTACCGGAACACCATGACGTTCAGCACCATACGCCTGTCCGCCGCTAGCGACACGTCCGGCCCTTCTCTGAATGTCGGGATGGCCAGTGGGGAATTTTCCGCCATGTACCTGTCCCCGCTCGTGGTGCTGATGGGGGTCTGTCTCATCGGTCTCCTCGTGCTTGGGATACTGTGGCTGAAGGGCCGGTATCAGAACTACGAATTCCATAGACTCAGACCCACGGAGCATCCCACCGGACTGTCGTCAACGTATGATTACGTGACCGGCCTGCCGACCAGACGACTGTTTGGGACGTTACTTGAACAAGCGATACGGCACGCGGAAAAAACCGGCCGATTGCTCGCGTTGCTCGTGGTGGAGCTGGATCACTTCCGGGTGGTGACAGAGCATCAAGGCCAAGCGAATGGGAACGTGGTCGTGCGTGTGCAGGCCGCTCGAGTCAAAGGCGTCTTGGGTTCCACGGAAACCGTCGCGCGCCTCGCGCCGGATCAATTTGCGATGATTCTCGATCGTCTCACCTCCCTTCAGGAGGTCACAACCATTGTGGACACACTGCAGGCGACGGTGGGGCTTCCTCTCACCTTGGACGGACAGGAGCTGTTCCTGACCTGCCGTGTCGGCGTCGCGCTGTATCCGCAGGATGCCATGGACTGTGAGGGGTTGATCGCACAGGCCATGCGGGCAGTGAAGCACGCGAAGTCCGAAGGGCAGGCTGTTCAATTTACCTCGCCCATCGCCTCCTCTGCCGCTGAACCGATGCCCGTGGCGTCCAAGCAAGCGGTATGAGAAAACCGTCACCTGTGAAGCGTATCTCGTCCAAGCGTTTCAAGTAATGAGTTTCTAGTTTCATGTTTCTGGTTTCAAGTTGTTCGATTCGAATTGCTGAGTTCCGAGGTCGAACCTGAAACCTGAAACAAGATACCAGAAACTCCCCACTCGAACCTCGAACTGCTGGTCGCTCGTCTCGCCGCTTCCTACCCGCGAGATTCTTCCTACTCCGGCAATTTCTTCCTAGTCCGCCGGTTCCCTTCCGCATTCTTTTCCCGATGACCGTTGAGCGTCTGTCCACGATTCCGGTTCCATCTCCCTGTATGTACTGCTTGTTAAAGGAGTGTCTTCCTTCCACTGCTGGCAGCAGAGTGGTGGCATGCATGTTGCGTTGTGATATGGCCGAGCGGTCCAACTTGAAAGGCCATACATGAACCGAGCCATCTATCCCATTCTTTCCGGTGCGCTGGCGCAAGAACGCCAGATGCAAGTTTTCGCCAATAATATGGCGAACGTCAATACGGCCGGATTCAAACAGGATGACCAGCCCTTTACATCCGTCATGGCCCGCGCCCAGGTGTCGGGGTCGGCGCCGGCGAATCCAGTCGGGTTTGGTCATCAAATCGGCGTGCGGCCGGCTGGTTCAGCCGAACGGGTATTTGTGGCGACCCAAGCCCTGCACACGTCGTTCGAGGCCGGTCGGATCAGAATCACCGGCAATCCATTGGACCTGGCGATTACAGGGCCTGGATTTTTCGAGGTCAAGACACCACAAGGGCTTCGCTATTCCAGGGACGGAATGCTCTCTCTCGATGGGAAAGGCCGGTTGGTGACCAATCTCGGTCATCCTGTGATGGGTACAAAGGGAGAGATCAAGATCCCTCCCGGCACCGTGCAGGTGACCAAGGAGGGCGGGATTCACGTCGACGGCAAAGCGGTGGCGACGATCAAGGTGATGGAGTTTCCTGAGGACCACATGCCGCAGAAACATCTCGACGGGTTTATGGCAGCGGGAGACGGGAAAGTGATGAAGAACCCGGACATTCAAGGTGGGCATATCGAGGAGTCGAACGTCAGTTCGATCGGCGAGATGGTCAAGATGATCCAGGGGATGCGGAATTATGAGTCGAGCCAAAAGCTGATTCAAACGCTAGACCGCATGACGGAAGTCGCCATTCAAGATGTCGGGCGAGTGCTCTAATACACAGAGCGAATAGCTAATGGCGTATGGCTGATGGCAAGAGTGGAGATTAACCGAATCAGGGAAAGAGGCGTGCCATTCGCTATTAGCTATCAGCTCTTAGCAAGGAGGAAATTATGATTCGAGCCATGTGGACGGCGGCCACCGGAATGACCGCTCAGCAGCTCAACGTGGATACCATCGCGCACAACCTGGCGAACGTCAATACCAACGCGTTCAAGCGCAGCCGCGCGGAGTTTTCCGACTTGATGTACCAAGCCACTCGGCTCCCTGGAACGAACGCGTCGAACATCGGGGTCTTTCCTGTCGGGATCCAAGTCGGCGGAGGGGTTCGTCCTGTCACAGTGGCAAAAGAATGGATTCAGGGCAACATGCGCCAGACCAACAACGATCTGGACATTGCCATCGATGGAGCGGGATTTTTCCAAGTCCAGCGCTCTGACGGCACGATCATGTATACCCGCAACGGTTCGTTCAAACGGGACAACGTCGGGAACATGGTGACGGGAGATGGAGACTTGCTCAACCCTGTCATTACGATTCCCTCCGGCGTGCTCAAGCTCGATATCGGCCAGGACGGAACGGTGTCTGTGCTGTTGCCCGGCGTGACGCAGGCCTCGCAGATCGGTCAGATTCAGCTGACTCGGTTCGATAACCCGTCGGGACTCGTGGCGATGGGGAGCAATCTGTTTCTCGACAGTTTCGCGTCCGGTCCTCCGCTCCAAGGAACGGGTGGGTTCTCTACGGGATTCGGAACCGTGCAGCAGGGATTTCTGGAAAGTTCGAACGTCAACTTGGCCGAAGAAATGGTCAATATGATTATCGCTCAACGCAGCTATGAGATTAACTCGAAGACCATTCAAGCGTCGGATGAAATGATGTCCATCGCGAACAATCTCAGACGGTAAGCGCCGGCGCCTATGACGAAGAGAGGAGACTCCGCATGATTGCACGACAGCTCTGTATACCGGTCGTCCTCCTGACGCTGATCCTTGCCGGTCCCTATCACGCGCGCGCGGCATCGCTCGATCGCGCCGTTTCAGCGGTGCCGGTGGCGCAGGTCACCGCGCCTCGCGTCATGAAGCTTGGCCCTCCTCTTACTCCGGTGGCTCGCGAGTTACACCCCGACGACATTCAGCGAGGCATCTTGCGGTTCCTTGAACAGGAGCTGATGGGACAGGTGCGCGCGGTCTCCGCCAGGATCGTGGATCCGCAAGAACCGATTCCATTGCCGTTCGGCAGTATGGGGCTGACGATCACCCCGCATGGACTTGACGAGGGCCTCGGGCGCCGGACCTTTCATGTCCAGATCAATACGAACGGCAGGCCGTGGCAGACGATCGATGCCACCGCCGATATCGGCGCCTCTATCGATGCCGTCGTGCCGATCAGGGTCATTAAGATGGACGATGTGATCGAAGAGGAAGATCTGACCGTCCAGCGAGTCAA
>JAWXBV010000129.1:0-7942 GCA_034440335.1 Nitrospirota bacterium
ACAAGCACGCCTTGTTGCCGGCCCGCACCATCAAGAATCCTGCCTGTCTCAACTCCTGGAATGAGCGAGCGCGGGCTCCACTCGAAACCAAGCGAACCTTGTCCCGATCCAGTGATTGAGCAGCGGCGAATTCGTCGGGCAAATACCACGAGGTAGCCGGCTAGACGATTGAATCGCTCCAGTGAAGTCCTCGCGTCGCCCGCGCCCCTCAATGGTAGCTCTACCACCGTTCCCCGATGGAACTGATCTCCCTCACCGTCCAGCGCACGCTGAAGTCTCGCTTCATCTGAGGCCGACAACTGGTCCGGATACACGCCCGCCACGACACGAAATCGGCTTCTAGCGCCGCTGAGCACACGAGGACTGTCGCATACGAAAAATACACTCTTGAATCCGAGCCCGAACTTGCCGGTTCTGCGGTCTCCCGGACCGTCCTCGTCTTTCCCAGATCCCTGAAGGACGAGCATGCGCTCCATGTCTCGGTCATAGCCATCGCTGCGTCCATCAGCCATCCCAATGCGGTACTGGTTGATGCCGCGCCCCCAGTGGAAGAACCGGAGCACCGGGTTGCCTTCGACAACCGTTGCCTCTACAGCAAACCGATGGCGCAGTTCTAGTGGCCTTGCCTTCTCGAGAAGTTCCTTGTCTTGGCACAGCGACTCGAGTTCGACTACGGCATCATCTCCGTTCTGGAACAGCTCGAACGGAATGGAAGACGCTGAGTAGCTGGCGGCTTCGAGGCGCTTCCGGATCTCGCCCACAAGTAGCTGCTGTGTGGACCGGTCTTCGCGCAACAAATCTCTCAGTTCCTCGAGTACCTTGCGTCTGTCATCATCCGCCTCATTTCTCTCCAGTTGGGTCGTAGCAGTCTTTGCGCGCTGTCGAACTTGATGCCACTTGCCAAACAGCAGCTTGAGCTGAGGCGAAGCGCGAATGGACAGCTGGGTCTCCAACAACATGGCGCTTGATTCAAGGATCAATTCCTGGGCAAGTTCAATATCGAGCTGTCCGACATTCGTGATGTGATTCCAGATCGCTTGGAAGTCCTCGTCAGCTTGCCGATGAATCAGCGACCGAATTGAAAGAAATGATCTGGCCAAAATCTGCAGCCGATCTTCTACGGACAAGGGCAATGGATCGATCTTTCGAAGGTGAATGAGATAGCACCGCTCATCGTTCGGCAGCGGGAAATAAGATCTCCCATCGAAGCCGTCGAAGAGGCACTCAAGACGAGCGCTCACGGGCGCGTCAAACGCTTCGCCGAGCAGATTCGTCGCGACCACGGTGTCGGCGTCTGCAGGTAGAATGCAGAAGTGCTGCTTGGTCATCAGCTCGCGGATGTTCCAACCCGGTCCGGACGGTTGCCAACTGAAGCGACCTCGGATCGCCGCGAGTGTGCGGGCGTCACGCAATCGCTCGTACAGTGCAGGGAATCCGTCATTGTCACCGAGCACCGATACTACAGCAGCGATCGCATCGTCAGGGATGTCGTCCGAGCGCCAGGTGTCCAAAAACGCTCGGAGGATCGCGGCACTGCGGTCAAGGGATTGCTGATCGAATCTCCTGTCGATGATGATGTTCAGGTTGTCAGCATGCGCTGCCGGACGAGCTGTATCGTAGTCTCGCATGGCACTCGCGTGCTCACGAGCGAGTAGATTCGGCGCCGCGACGTTGTCGCTAAGCATTGCCAGTGTGGATGGATGGACCCAACGCCCATCCTGATTTAGCAGTAGGATCTCGGGCAGCACCTTGCGTAGCACGCCGTGTTTCGCAGCTTCTACAAGGTATCGGTTGAAGACGTCGAGGATATCGGCCCGGTCGGAACCTGCCGCTCGCTGATGTCGGTGCGAGAGGAACAACAGGATCCGCTTGTATCTATCGGCGTCCACACGATGTCGAACGGCCGGAAGGACATGCTGTGAAAGCCACTGTGCCCCCGCTGGCATTTCCTCTTGCAAGAGGAAGAGCAGGTGGGCCGATGGCATGACGGCATCGCCCTCGTCGTGGCCAAACATCGCTATGAACGCGGAAAGCGATTTCTCATCAACGATGTTTTCGCCGATCCAGAACTCTGACACACCCGTCAAAGCAGCGCCCACCACTTGGAAGAGTTCTTTTCCACGGGGACACCAGTTGGTGATCACCGCAATTCGCCGGTGTTGCCGAATATCGACCGCGAGATCATCAATGTGAATCACGCGACGATCGGCCTGCCGGAGCAGCGTGACATATCGACGAAGGCTGCCGTGGGTAACAACCTCCAAAGGGGCATGGCCGTCACCTTCTAAGTCTGGCAGCCATCGTGCCGTTCTCAACTTGTTCGCGAGATCATCGCCGGGCTCGTCGGGAGTGGTCTCAAGTATGAAGCGCCAGTGGCGGTGGCAAGCAGTGTCATCGAGCGCCGCCGATACCAATTCCGCAGGGGCAAGCGTAGGTGCGAGTTGCCTCTTGGCAATCACACCTTTCGGGTCCTCGACTAGCTCTAGATCGGGGAACACACCGATGGGAGGCAAAGGCAGAGTTCCCCTGATAAAGGTGTGCCTGGTGATGCTAGCGAAGTCCCCATCAACTCGCGGGAAAATCGGCAAGCTCTTGAGGCATTCCTTGTCAGCCTCCGGCCAATTCGCGATTATCTCGTTCCGCCATGCCGGGTTCGATGTGACCGGTGTGCAGTCAAGGCCAGCAACGTTTGCATTTGCCACTAGCCGGACAACCTCGCCGGGCGAAGCTTGACGGATTCCCAAGGGCGCCATTTGAGCATGCGTGACATTGTCCAGCAGCCGCTTCGCAATGAGTCTCCAGCCATCTCCAGCACTATCGAGCAGGATCTGAGCCAGCGCCGTCCATGCATCGGTGTCGCCGGTCAGCAGTTCAGCTCGACCCGAGTCATCACGATGGCCGTGCAGCAGATAGCGAGCTGCAATGCAGAGGTCTTCACGCCCGTCTGCCGGAAATCCCCGGAGAAGCTCATCAAGGAGTGCAACGCGCGCCGTCGCCAGTTCAACGAGTTTTGGTCGTCTGGCAAGGAGCGAGGCGCACGCTGCAGCGTCGCAGCCGGGAATGTCGCCCACCGCAACGGCAAGCTGCTCGTTCAGCGTCTTGTCGCCAAGCAAGTACAGCACTTCGACACCGTCGATAGCCGCCTGGAGCTTGGGGCAGAGTCCCGCATTCACTGTAAAAAGGCGATGCTCACTTAAGGCCGTCTTCAACTCGAATGCAGAACATTTCAAACGGCTGTCGGACGCATAATTCCGCGAATAGAAGATGGGTAGATCGCCAAACTCTGTCAGCAGCGTTGAGCGGCTTTCAGGCCACGCGATGAACACAGCCGAGATGGCTTGGCCAACGAGGGAGTGAAACAAGTCCTCTTGGCTACCTGAGGGCTGCAAGTTCGAGAGCGCCTCAAGCAGGACCCGCGCCTCAGCCGTACTCAACGTTGCGTTACGGGTGTGGTTCCCGAAGAACAACGCGGGCACTGGTAAGACCTGCGTGTTCTCCGCAGCGAGCCGAGTGAACAGCCGTTCGGATTCCCTGACTAGGTTAGCGTTGAATGGGATCGGGAGGAGCCTTCCCGACGGCATGCACGCGACCAGCTTGGTGACCTCCACGTCAAGGTCACGCAGCTTTGCGAGCGGTATCTCTCTGAACAACCGACGCAGGAACGCAACAATGATGTCAGACCGCGCGTCGCCTCCTTGGGCATGCAATTCCTCGCAGACGCGCCGGAGATACTCCAATCCCTTTTCGTTATCGACCACGTTGGCAAGCACGACGGAGTCGAGCAGCTTCCGGCTGAACTCCTCTGGCCAAGCGGATGACATCGTCGTCGTCAGCCGAGGTAGACCTGCAAGTGAGATTGCATAGCGTTCTGCCAGCGACCCGATTGCCGGAAACACATCGAACGGTATCGTCCGATCAGATAGGCGATGGCCGGGGAGAAGCACCAGCGGCAAGTCACGTTCTATCGCCTGCCACGAACCGGTACCGGAAGCTAGCCGGAAGCACCAGGCGTACTCCCGACAGATCTCCTCACTGTGATCCCGCCAAAGGTGGCACTCGGGCTGATTGAGAAGACTCGTCAGCAATTGCACCCGATCATGCGCATCGGGCTGCTCTGCGATTGTCTTGGCAAACGCATCAAGTGCTGGAATCAGCAGAGGTAGCGTGCCATCTTGATATAGCGCGGCGTTCCATTGCTGGCGAAGCGTAGCCTCACCGTCCGAAGCGAAGTCCACGCCGCGCCGTCCCGCATCGACGAAGAAGTAGCCGTGCAGGATCAGATCGTAGTCGTGCGGCCCAGCGCTCTGACACTCAGGATGCGGAGGATCACCCAGCGGGAGAAATACCGCTCGATCAACTCTTAACGCACCGCCACCAGGTTGCTCGATGACGACAACCGCTGCGTGTTGCTTGACCGCTGCCGGTTCGCGTTTGCGACCGGTATCAGTCTGCGTATCCATGCGCGGCCATTCGGCGTGCTTAGGAAGATTGTCGAGCCTTTCACTGCGAAGTAGGACCTGCATTCCCGCATAAATGTGTTGCTGCACGCGCCCATTCGACGCAACTTCAACACGACCCGCGACGAGCGAACGGCCGGGCGTGAGCTTTCGCCAGTTAAGGTGTTGCGGAGCCGAGCGAGTAACTGCCGCGATGAGCGTCGGTGAGCCATCTCCGCCAGCCGGGAATCGAGAGAATCGCACCGCTTCAAGCGTCGACATCAATGGAAGCATGTGGCGAATGCCAGCAACTCGATTCGCTGAAAAGACGTCTTCCGGTGGTTCACCGCACGCCTCACCGTAGTACCTTGGCTCGATTGCCCATTCTGCCGGATCATCATCTGGTGTCTCGCGACAGTGATCTTGAGTCCGCAGCGGCAGGCACAACGCGAACCAACCATTTCCCGGCTTGATCCGCATCGTGCTTATCAAAGCCTCCAAGAGTTCTTGGTCGTCCTCGCAAAAGCTGTCCCACTCCGTGTACCGAGCACCTGACCACGGGCTGAGCACTCCCCGTCGTCCATATTTCTTGAGTTGCGCTTCGGCTTCCTCTGCATCACCCTCCCGATCCGACAAATAGAAGTAGGCTTCGCAGAGGTGGAATACGCTTTTCAGGCCAAGCCCGAACTTGCCAATTTTGCCTTCATCGTTCCCCTTGCTGCCTGCTCCGGCCAGATGGATGGCGTAGGAGTCCTTGAAAGTGAAGCGACCGTTGTTGACGATCAACAACTGCGGTCCTCGCAGCAGCTTATTCCGTGCATTCGGAACCCCGGGTACCCAAGCAAGATGAAGCTCGCCTGCGAACGCGTCGTCCGCGTTCTGAATCAGTTCCTTTAGCACGGCATGGCAGTCCTTGTACCGATCCCGGAGATTGCGCCGCAGATCCTCTATGGTGTCGTTAGCGGTGTGCTCGAATCCAGGCATTTGTTATCGCTCCCCTGTGCTTCTTCGAGCTACGCGACGCTCGTGCAGCAACGGATACGTTGCTCGGCTCTTCGACCACCGCGCGATCTTGAGAAAGTGGCACATCATGCTGTTGGTCCGCTAAGAATTCTTTCCCGAGCCAACCGCTGAATCTCGCTCGCGTCGATTCCGCCGTTCGGGGCGTCCTCTGAAGTGATGAGTTGGTCAACAAAGCCGCGACTTCTGTACCATGCCAGCTTCTTCTCCCACGCATCGTGATAGGCGGGCACGTTGAGCATTCCGAGGTGTTCCCAGTAGAACACGTCGCCTTGGTAACCAACCGTGAAGTCCGGCAGCCGAAAGTTTCGTGGATCGCCTGGCGGCGACAGCGGCTTCTCATACTCGTAACTGATCCCGAGGCCGTCCAACGTGTCGGCGACGATCACTTCGCTCTTCGAGCGGACAGCGACGCCTTTCTTCGTCCGGTGCACCAGACCCACGGGATGAAAGGCTCCTAACCCATCCGGCCTCAGCGCCGACTTGAACATCTGCGTGTTGCGCCGCTCGGTGTCCGAAGCAGCCGGATTACGGAGATTGAGTAGTGGCGCGACATCCTTCTCAATCATGAGCACCAGACGGGTACGAAATCGCGTCAGGCCGGTGTAGATCATCTCACGTGACAGGGTCGTGGCCGCCTGAAGCACGGAGGTCTTGCCGGTTCCTGCACCACCAGTAAGCACGGACACCTCGCGTCCAAAAAGTGTGCGAAGGGCATGGCGTTTTTCGTCGAAGGCCGATTGCTCGCGCTCTGAGCACGGCGGGCCAAAACGAGTCGTCAGCACCGCGACCCAGTCAGGCTCGGCAGCAGGCCGTCCCACGGCTTTGCTCGCTCGCTGGTTCTGGCAGATGCAGCCATCCCAAGCATTGTCGTGCCAAACAAGCCGCGCTGTGAGATGTGTTGCCATACCTTGGGTCTCCGCTCAAGACTTCACAACGCCCGATTCGGGGGCGATGTCCACGCTGCGTGACCGCACGATCAATCGATCGCGCAACTGCGGGAAGCGTCAGTCAAATCAACGTCGTCAGATTCGCATGTCATCAACAAACTCCGATGCCGGTTCGACGCTTGTTACAACCAGCTGATCCCTGGCGCGCGTACAGGCGACATAGAGCAGCTGCCGTTCCGTGTCATACACCTCGCGCAAGTCAGCATCGTCGCCAACGGATTCAATGCGCTCCTGGAGCGGAATGACCTCGTCGTCGCAGCCCATGACCACTACCGCGCGAAACTCGAGCCCCTTCGCGAGGTGCATGGTGCTGATTGAAATACGACCAGCCGTGATTTCGACGTGCTCATCGAGAACCGTGAATGCCACCCCGGATTGCGATGCGGCGGCGCGTGCCCGATTCAACTGCGCTGCGGAGCGGACGAACAGTCCGATTTCATGCGGCAGCATGCCGGCCTTCGCTTTTTCCCCGATCCAGTTAGCGACCGCACTGATCTCCTCTTCCTCGCCTTTGAAGGAGCGGATGATCGGTGGCGGGCCATTGAAGACCGAAACCGTATCGCTCCGGTTTTCACTATTCCCATCCGAATCCACCACGGTCGGGCCGAGCAGGCGATCCGCCTGCGTCCGGATTTGGTGCGATGTTCGGTAGTTGACACGCAGGGTCCGTGAACGACCACGGACGTCCACACCGAGCGCCTTCCATGAGAACGGCTGCTGAAAAATCCGCTGACCGAGGTCTCCGGCGAAAAACAGCGCATTCGGTCGACCTGCTCCCAGCGCAGCAAAGAAGCGGAGGTGGGCGACGCTGATGTCCTGAGCTTCGTCCACGACGGCGAAGTCGAACACCACGTTCCTGCTACTCGCAATCGCGCCCGCCAGCGTCGTGAACATCTCGGCAACGGTGATTAGTTTTTGTGCCTTAAGCCCGGCACGTACCCGTTCAAAGATCGACCACAACACCGCGCGCTGCGTCTCGGGAAGCCGGGTCTTCCGGCCCAATCGGGCCACGTCGCGATAGGCTTCCCAGTTATCCAGCTGCCACGCATCCACTACCTGCTCCCACTCCGTCAGTAGGAAATGCATCCCAAACTTGTGACCACCGACCGCCGCAGCCGCTTCCTTCATCAGCGATCGCAATATGTCCCTGCCGGCAATGGTCGCCTGCCCAACATGTGCCTTGTAAAGCCTCATGCCAATGGCGTTCAGCGAGTGGACATCGATACGCTCGCCCAGACGAGGCTCGCTGCTGAGCAACTGCTTGAGCTTCGTGTGGAGCGCATTGGAGAGTGTGTCGGAAAACGTGGTCAGTAAGACGCGCGTGTCAGGGTTCATGCGCGCCAAATGAGCCGCCCGGTGCAGCGCAACAATCGTCTTGCCCGTACCCGCCGATCCCGAGACCCGCGCCGGGCCGCTGTAATCGCGCTCCACCCACTGCCGTTGCTCGGGATGCAGGAAGACCGTCCACTTCTCCCACGGGAAGTCCAAGGCCCGCTGCAACTCCTCCGCGTTTGTCATCACCCGGAAACGGCGCTG
>JAWXBV010000130.1:0-13483 GCA_034440335.1 Nitrospirota bacterium
CGCCACCATTCCGCAAATCATCACGGAGTTGCGGACCACGACAAGCGCTGAACGCGCTGGGCGGGCGCAGGATGAAGGGCGCGGCATGGAAACGCTTCGGAAGCTGGGGCACATGTAACGGCCCGCGTTTCGCGCGGTCGCCCCTGAGGATCTTGCCGACCTCTGGCAATCCTGTACGCGCCAGCCGCGGCGGAGATCGTGACCGGCTCGATTGCACTTGGCAGGCTATGTGCGTCCGTTCGCGCGGGCTCGCCAGCAGCAGGATGCCGGATCGCACTGGGGTTGCTCTGGAAAAGTTCACATGACGACACAGGCTGCACTGCGGTCAACCGCGAACCCGACGAAAAGGAAACCACGGCGGGCTCTCCTTGTCGATGATGATCCGAATGATCGAGGGAGCCTCAAAGTCTTGTTCACAGACTGGCAATGGGACGTCCTGGAAGCCTCGTCAGGCCGGGAGGCGGTGGACATTCTGGATCGCCACGTTATAGACATGGTGCTCTTGGATGTCACTTCTCTGGAAGTGGACTGCGCCGAGATAGTCGAGGCCGTCCGGCAGCGAGTTCGAGACCTGCCAGTCGTCATCGTCGGCGCATTGATGACACCGGAATTACGGCGTGTGTGGCGCAGCCGGGGGGCCATGGAATGTCTGACCAAGCCGGTTGAACCTCAGGTACTGTCAGCGCTGCTCTTTGCGTGTGTGCAGCCGTCAGGATTTGCGGATAGCTGAAGGCAGGAGGAGAGAAACAGTGCGATGTCGGGACAAGGAGAATGAGATGGATGACCACGCGCAAGAGCAGATGGAGACGTCTGTGAGTCGACCGGTTCGGCCCTTCCAGAAGACCAGGAAGATATGGAGCCTGGTGCTGATTGTCACGGCGCTTGAGTTTGCCGGAGTCCCGCCGGGATTTGGCGCATCCGCTCTGCCAGTCACGCTCCAACCGGACCACGCGACTCCCGGCGCAACCCTCTCGCTCACAGGAAAAGGGTTTGGGAGCTTCAAATCAGTCCAAGCCAATGAAGTGATGATCAATGGCGTATCGGCGTTCGTGCAGCGGTGGGAGCCGGACCTGATCGAAGTGAAGGTTCCCTTTAAAGCCACAAGCGGTCCTGTTGAGGTGCTGGCAGGGAAGAGGAAGATGTCGGCGGGAACATTGACGATCGTGAGGCCTCACATCGAGAGCATCACACCGACTGAAGGTGAGCGAGGCACGCTGCTCCAGATCATGGGGCAGCATTTCGGCGTGACGGCAGGGGCTCGCGATCCGAATACCATGTTCGGCGTGAACGATGTCATGGTCGGCGGTGTTGTGGTGCGCCCGAGGCGATGGAAGGATGACAAGATCGAGATCGAGATTCCGGCCAATGCGGCCAGCGGGAATGTCCTCGTTCGATTGGCCTCTTCCGATCCGCTGTCGGATGGATCCTGTTGCGCGCCGGTGGAGCATGTGGTGAGTAACGCAGTGCCGATCTCGTTGATTCCTTCAATCCGTGTAGATCCCGTCAGTGGGCCTATCGGCACCAAGGTCGTGCTGTTTGGGCAGGGAGTCGGCGCAGGCAAGGGGGCCGACGCGGTGCTGATCGGCGGGCAGCCGACCACGATTGCGCAATGGAAAGACGATGTCATCGTGGTCCATGTGCCTCTCGGTGCGGAGTCGGGCCCGATGGTGCTGAAGAGCCAAGGACGCGTGCGGACCCTGGCCAACTTCACCGTCCATGTTCCCAAGGCCACGGCACTGATGCCTCCGAGTGCGCCGATTGGCACCTTACTCCGCATCAATGGCGAGCATTTCGGGTTCTATTCCGAGAGCGGCGCGACGCCCTACAACTTCATGGACTTCAATACCGGTGAGAACCGGGTCGAGATCAGCGGGGTGCCGGCCCCTATCTATCGCTGGAACGACGACCGGATCGATGTCTGGGTGCCCTTCAGCGCGAAAAGCGGAAAAGTCGTGGTCTATCGCAGTGCGAACAAGCCGAATCCTGATGGCTCCTGCTGTGCCAAACGGGGAGTGGTGGCGACGGACGCAGGAGACTTTATGCTGGTGACGCCGGTCATCGAGTCCTATGCACCTAAGTCGGCCGGGTTGGATGCGACGGTGACGATTAGGGGCAAGGGATTCGGGACGTTTCTCAAGACCGCCGAACATACGGAGTTGGAACTGAATCAGAAAGCGTATACGCGACGACTCGATGTGGAAATCAACGAGGCCGATACGAGCCCAACCGTCGTATCGAACGTGTCGAGAACGGAAGTCCTGTTCAATGGGGCGGCGGCCCTGGTCCAGTCCTGGAGCGATATGGAGATTGTGGTGACGGTGCCGCATCGGAATCTCTATGGGATCGGAAAGCGGGGCGAGTTTTTCGACAACCTCGCGACGGGTCCGCTGGTTGTCCGGCGAGGCTCCTGGGATGTGCTTCCCGATGGTACCTGCTGCTCCCCGAAGCAGTGGGTGACGCGTGAGGTTGGCCAGTTTACGATTGAAGCCAAGGGACTTCCCGACACAGGCTATTGGAATAACAATCGGCCCGACGCGAACACCAATCAGTAGCGCGGAGGAACCCATTCAAGGATTTCTCGTTTCCAAGCGTCGTGCATACAGATGCCATGCCTATTCCATGATGGGCAGCGAGACGGTGATCGCGCAAGGTGGAACCAGCTGGCCAAGAACAGGGACACAAGGAATACCACACCGCCCAAGTAGTAGACAGCCTTCCATTGTAGTCCATGTGCAGGAGGCGTCGGACGTCCGACCCTTTGTGACTGACGATGTCGGAGTCGTAAACTCAGGACAGCTTAAGGTAGAAAACCTTTAGGGCATCACCATAAGAGTCGGGGTCGTAAGCCAGGCCTTGAGGTCCGTTCGCTGCAGAGCAAAATCCGGGTTGACTAGGAGTCTGTCTGGCTCGACCTACAAGAGTGGACAGTGACCGACGGTTTTCGCAGTTGAAGGAAAGGAAGTGGCATGCCCGACAATCGCAGGAGCCGAGCCGTGACCCAGGGGTTCCACCGTTCTCCGAACCGAGCCTTGTTGAGAGCCGTCGGCTTCGCCGATGGAGACTTCGGCAAGCCGATCGTGGGAGTGGCCGATAGCCGGAGCACGATCACCCCGTGCAACGCGGGGCTGGGACGGTTGGCCGATCGGGCGGAGCAGGCGCTCAAGGCGGCCGGCGCCATGCCGCAAGTCTTCGGCGTCATCACGATCTCCGACGGCATTGCCATGGGGACGGAAGGCATGAAGTACTCGCTGGTCTCCCGGGAGGTGATTGCCGATTCCATTGAAACCGTCTGCAATGGGCAGAGTATGGACGGCGTGTTGGCCCTGGGCGGCTGCGACAAGAACATGCCGGGCGCGATGATCGCCATGGCGCGCCTCAACATCCCGGCGATTTTTGTGTATGGCGGCACGATCAAACCGGGCCACTATAAAGACCGCGATCTCACTATCGTAAGCGCCTTTGAAGCGGTTGGTCAGTACAGCGCGCAGACCATCGATGAACAGGAGTTGCTGGAAATCGAGCGCCGCGCCTGTCCTGGCGTGGGCTCCTGCGGCGGCATGTATACCGCGAACACGATGGCCGCGGTGTTTGAGGCCATGGGCATGAGCCTGCCTTATTCCTCGACCATGGCGGCGGAGGATGAGGAAAAGGCCGACAGCGCGTCCGCCTCCGCCGAGGTGCTGGGGCAGGCCATCACACGGCAAATTCTCCCGCGCGACATCCTCACCCGCCAGGCGTTCGAGAATGCCATCGCCGTGTTGATGGCGCTGGGCGGTTCCACGAACGCCGTCCTGCATCTGCCTGCCATCGCGCACGCCGCAGAGGTGATGCTGACGCTCGATGATTTCGAGGCATTCAGCAGGCGCGTGCCGGTGCTATGCGATCTGAAACCGTCAGGACGCTATGTAGCAACAGATTTGCACCGCGCGGGCGGCATTCCACAGGTCATGAAACTGTTGCTGGTCCACGGCCTGTTGCATGGCGATGCGCTGACCGTGACCGGTCACACCATCGCCGAGGTGCTGAAGGATGTGCCGGATGAACCGCGCGTCGATCAGGAGGTCATCCGACCTTGGAGCAAGCCGTTGTACCAGCACGGCCATCTGGCCATCCTCAAAGGCAATCTGGCTGAGGAAGGAGCGGTAGCCAAGACCAGTGGGGTAAAGATCCCCAAGATCACCGGCCCGGCGCGGGTGTTCGACTCGGAAGAGGCCTGCATGGAGGCGATCCTTGCGCGTCGGATCCAGCCCGGTGACGTGGTGGTAATCCGCTATGAAGGCCCCAAGGGCGGCCCCGGCATGCGCGAGATGCTCTCGCCCACTGCGGCCCTCGTCGGCCAGGGCCTGGGTGACTCCGTCGGTCTGATCACCGACGGCCGTTTTTCCGGCGGCACCTACGGCATGGTGGTCGGGCATGTCGCGCCGGAAGCCGCAGTGGGCGGGACGATCGCGCTGGTGAACGAGGGAGACTCGGTGACCATCGACGCGGACCAGCGCGTGCTGCAGCTCAACGTGCCTGACGAAGAACTCGCGCGACGCCGCGCCGCGTGGCAACCGCCCGCGCCGCGCTACACGCGCGGCGTGCTCGCCAAGTATGCCAAGCTAGTGTCGAGTGCCAGCACGGGAGCCGTAACGGACTAACCCGATGGGGAGACACAGTGTGCCGACAGACGGTGAGGCGTTCCGCTTCTTCGTGACCGGGACCGACACCGGCGTGGGCAAGACCGAAGCGGCTTGCGCCCTGCTCTCGCTGCTGGCGGACGCGGGCCTCAGTCCGGCGGCGATGAAGCCCTACGAGAGCGGCTGCATCGACAGGCGCCGGCCCGCCGATGCGCTGGCCTTGAAAGCCGCGGCCCGGTGCGACGACCCTCTGGCCCATGTGTGTCCGTATCGGTATCGGGCGCCGCTGGCGCCGGGGATGGCGGCGGCGCGGCGCAGGGAAGCGCCGTCGTTCGCCCGCGTCCTTGCACTCGTCCGGTCCTTTGGCGCGCGTCCGCTGATCATTGAGGGCGCGGGCGGGCTTTTCGTGCCCATTGACGCGCGGCACGACATCATTGATCTGATCGAAGCCTTGCACGTCCCAGTCCTCCTGATGGCGCGCGCCGGGCTTGGGACGTTGAACCATACCGGCCTCTCGCTGGAGGCGCTGGCGAGGCGGGGCGTGTCGGTCCGGGCGGTCCTTTTGACAAAGGTGAGGGATGCGGGCGATCCGTCCGAGCAGGACAATGCGGCATGGCTCAGGCGGCGGCATGGCGTGCCGGTGCTGGGCCCGGTCCCCTATATGCGAAGCCCAGCGCTCCGGTTGGCCGCCTATCGACAAGCGCTGCGTCCGCTGCTGAGCTTCTTGGCGGAGGGTGATACACCGGCTCCGCGCTCCCGGCTTCGCATGGAGAGGCATGACTGAGTCCTGGTTCAGAGGGCGCCTTGCGGTGTTGGCGACGATGCACCGCAAGGAACAAGCGATCGCCCCTGTCCTGGAGGAGGCGCTCGGGCTCCGGATTGAAGTGGCCCACGGGCTCGATACCGACCGCTTCGGCACCTTCACGCGAGAGGTCCCGCGTCCCGGCACGCAACGGGAGACGGCGCGCTTGAAGGCGCAGGCGGCGCTGGCTGCCGTCCCGGAAGCCGATTATGGGCTCGCCAGCGAAGGCAGTTTCGGGCCCCATCCCTGGCTGCCGTGGATCGGCGGCGGGCGCGAGCTCATCGTGTTGATGGGTCGTGACGGCGGATTCGAGCTCGTCGGAGCAGATCTCACCGCCGAGACTAACTGTGGATCTCGCCTGGTCAGCAGCGTGGCGGACGCTCTGGCCTTCGCCCAGAGCGTCGGGTTCCCCTCACATGCAATCGTGGTGATCGGCGTGCGAAATGGGGAACCGGATGTCTCGAAAGGAGTGTATAAGGGCCTAATGACGACGGAGGAGCTTGAGAATGCGGTCCGCGTTGTGCTCGAACAGCACGGGGCAGCGCATGTGGAAAGCGATATGCGCGCGCACGTCAATCCCACGCGGCTGCAGGCCATCGAGCGCGCCGCTCGGGATCTGGCGCGCCTGGCCCTGAGCGGCTGCCCGCGCTGCGAACGGCCTGGCTTCGACGTCGTGGAACGCCTCCGGGGACTTCCCTGTGGGGCGTGCGGGATGCCGACGCGCCGCGTTCGGCTGGAAATCGTCAGCTGCACAGGCTGCGGTTTCCGAGAAGAACGTGTCCCGGCCACCGGACAGGCGCCGGCGTCGCCGGCTGAGTGCGACCTCTGTAACCCCTGACTGCTGTTACTTAAGGAGGCCATCTATATGGATATACTCCAACTGCGCAACCTTCTTGAACGTGTCCGTGCCGGTGGCGTGGGTCTCGAGGACGCGCTACGCGAGCTGAAGGATCTCCCGTTCGCCGATCTCGGCTATGCCATGGTCGACCACCATCGCGCACTGCGACAAGGGACCCCTGAGATCATCTTCGGGTTGGGGAAGACGCCCGAGCAGATCGTGGGGATCGCGCAGGAGCTCGCGCGGACGGGCCAAAACGTGCTGATCACCAGACTGGATCCGGAGCAGGCGGTTGCGGTGACGCAGGCGCTGCCGCTGCTGCGCTACAACCAGCTTGCGCGCACGGCGACCTGGGAGCAGGCGCCGATTGCACCGCTCGGCAAGCTCCCCGTCGCGCTCGTCTGCGCGGGCACGGCCGATATCCCCGTGGCGGAAGAGTGTGCCGAGACGCTGCGCTTGCTGGGCATCCGGATCGAACAGCTCTATGACGTGGGGGTGGCGGGCATTCACCGGCTCCTCAGCCGCCGCGAGCTCTTTGACCGGACTGCCCTGGCGATTGTGGTGGCGGGCATGGAAGGGGCGCTGCCCAGTGCGGTGGGCGGGCTGGTCTCGATCCCGGTGATCGCAGTCCCGACGTCGGTCGGATATGGGGTTGCATTCGGCGGGGTGACGGCGCTGGCCTCCATGCTCACGAGCTGCGCCTCCGGGATTACGGTGTGCAATATCGACAACGGCTTCGGCGCCGCCTTCGCCGCGGCGCGCATTCTGCGCACCGCAGATCGGTTCTAGCGTCTGCCGACACTGACCTTGATCCTCCTCGATCGATCTGTTCAGTAAAACGATCGAGGTCGAAAGTTATCGTCTGGCCGTGTGGAAACCGCGAGTCCACCGTGCAATCGACGTTCGCCAGCGGGCCCACACAGCGTTCGCGGACGGGTCAGTGCACGACTGTCCGACTGCTCCCGGTCACGAATCCTCGCGCCTTCTGCAACCACGAAATATTTTTGACCGGGACCGGTTTTCTGAAAGATCTCACTCGCAATGCCTCCCGGGTTATCCAGCCGGTGGACGGTTGACCTCTGCGAGCGTTTGACATCTTTTCTCATTTTGCTCTGCTATACTTGCCCACGATGTTATTTCGAATGGTGTCTCACATGCGAGTCTTCGGGTGGCTCACTCTCCTGATTTGTCTGGGGACCACGGGAGACCTGGTGCATGACCTGGCGTTCGAAGAACCGAACGTGGCGGACGAGACCCAGGCAACCGCCGAAGAACCGGATAATGCTGCCGAGCATCTGCTCATGCCATCGCAGCGCCTGGGCAATTCAACCACGGACGTTGTTGCAGCCGCTCCGTCAGCGGACATCCATGCCAGCTCTACAGCCTTGACGTTAACGAACAATGTGGCTTTGAGAGCCGCTTCTTCAAATTATCAGCCCCCTCCAACCAGCCCCCTGTCCTTTTCGATCCCTCTTCGCATTTAGACCCATCCAGCATCTCCACGTCATGCGCTCGTCCTAGTGATCGACGAGTGGGTTATTTTCTATGGAGGTCTGTGATGCGTTACAGCTACATCATGTCAAGTGGTCCGCATATGCTCGCTCGGTTGTTTCTGGCTGCCTGCCTCGTCCTTGCGCTGAGCCACCAGGCAGCCCTCGGTTCCGTCCAGGCTGCCAACGGTATTGGTGATGGCGAGACCGTCCGGATAGATAGGGTCCATATCGAGGGACTGATCCATACAGAGCAGGAGACCATCCTCCGGTTACTGCCTCGATCCTTGCCTGCCGAGTTCACCAGAGTGGAGGTCGAGGAGTTTGAGCGGCGGGTGCGTAACCTGAGCCTCTTTGATCGCGTCCAGGTGACGCGTGCCGGACAGAATGTGACGGTCGACGTTCAGGAAAAGATTACACTGGCGCCGATCCTGAATTTTACGAGCGGCACGAGCATGAAGGATCTGAACGCTACCGCCGGTCTGGTGGAATACAATCTGTTTGGCACGGGTACGCAACTCGGCGGACAGTTCAATTACAGTCAGCGTGGACCGAACGTGGACCTGTGGCTCTCGCAACATGCCTACGAGCCAGGCCGGTGGGCCAAAGAGATCAAGGGATCCTACAACGTGAACGGAATCAGGTTCGCCGATTCGACCTCAACATGGACACGTAATCGCATCGGAACTGAGCTGGAATTCAAAGGACCCTATCGCTATGGTTCGCCATTGCGGTATGAGGTGGTCGTGAAATTTTACCGCGAGTTGATCAGCGAAGAATCCGGCGCGCAACGCCCGCCTGACGGATATTACGTCGGTGTGATTCCTGAGGTGACCTGGGACAAGTACCACTGGCACGATCTGGTGCCGAGCGGCTACCGTATTGCGCTCGAGCTTCGTCCCGGCTTCTTTTTCGGCGCAAATCAGCAGCGCCATGAAGTCGAGTTGCGCTACCTCCAAGGTATCCCACTGGCCTCAACCACCGTGTTGATGATCAACAGTGTGGCGGAGGCGGTCAATAATTCCGGGAATCCCAATCACAGCCTCCTACTCGGAAGCATCTCAGGCGTACGGGGGCTTTCCGATAATCTTTATCGCAACCGTGCGCTGGCCTATACCAACCTGGAACTACGGCATGCGATTCAAGTGGCGCCGCGCTGGGCGGTGCAAGGGGTTCTATTCTCCGATTTCGGCACATTTCAATCGTTCACCGAAGATGGGGCACTCCGGGACTGGCGAGGAGCCGTGAACATAGGGACCGGAGTACGGATCGTGCCGACGTTTCTTTCGAACACGTTGCTGCGTGTGGACTTTGCCCAGTTGCTGGCCCCAACACCGAACTCGCTCGTTCAGTTCGGCATTACCCAATATTTCTGAGGAGCAGAGTGGACTCATTGCGTAATCGCGTGCGCGCCCTATCAGGATGCGGACAAAGTCCGCCGGCATTCACAGACCGTGACGCGTGAAGCGAGCCTCGTGAAGTGGGGACAGACGCTGGTTTCTCTCGTTTAATTTGGTCTGTCTCGTTTGTTTGGTTGAACAAGACCAACTCGATGAACAAAACAAACCAGATGAACCAGATCAACCCGACAAGCCACGCTCCACAAGGAATGCTGTGCCGTGCGGTCTTGCACGATCGCTGTGCGATCCGTGCAGGTACACACGGTTTCACCGGCGGCACACGAGATAGCGCCCACGGCTCTTGTCAGTGGGTGAGAGGCCCACGGACAGATTCGTGAGTCCCAGTGAAGAGTTACTCCATTGGCTCTGGATTGAGAACCGTATCGCCGAGGTGCGGAACTCTATTTGCAATGGCTGCAGGAGACAACCAGAGAGAGAGTGACCATGAAGACGGTGTCCTTCATCATCGCCCTGCTTCTGACAGGTGCGTCTGTCTGGGCGGCGACGGCTTACGCCGTTCCCTCGACAAGGTCACCTTTGATGCAACAGACAGTTCCTGAGCATGTGATTCTGTTTGTGCTGGAAGGAGTCGATCAATCGGCGCTCAAGGTGGGGCCCATGCCGGTCTTGGGGCGGCTGATCAAGGATGGGGCCGTCACATGGTCCGCCGCGACGACGACGCCTCCGCTTCGGCTGCCGGCCATGGCCTCCCTGCTCACGGGGTTGCCGGTCAATACCCACGGCATCACATGGAATACCTTTGAATTCAGCCGAGGATACCCCAGGTCCCCGACGCTATTTGATTATCTCGACCTCAGCGGCGGACGGGACAGCGCCATCTTCCTTATGGATGAATCGTTGTACCAGCTTGCAAAACCGGAACCCTATACGGATTACCAGATGTGCGGGCCGCTCAAGCCGGAATGCAGTCCGGAACGGCTCGTATCCTACATCAAACAGTATTTCAAGAAGGCGGCGAGCGGCCATGGATACGGCCATGCAATTCTGGCACTGCCGCATCTCCTCGTGGTGCACTTGCCGGACGGCGGTCGTGCAGGTGTCGAGCAGGGCTGGATCTCAAAGGACTATCGCACGGCGCTCCGTTCGGTGGATTGGGCGATGGGGGCGGTGCTGGAGATCTTCAAGGAACATGGTCTGCTCACACGCACCACGGTGTTCGTCACGTCCTTGAGTGGAACCGGCGAGACGAAACCGGCAGCGGCGAATGGGCAGCCCGCGACGGTCGCAGCGCTCGTCCCATGGATTGCCTCCGGTGTCGGGATCAAGGCCGGGCATGTGATTCGTCAGCCCGTCTCCATTGTGGATACCAGCGCCACGGTGCTGCGGGCGTTTCAACTTGAGACCCATACCGAGTGGGACAGCCGTGTGGTCGAGGAGATCTTTCGCGACACCGCCGCCATCTCTGCTATTCCGACGAAGGAACGGTGATTGTTCATGACTTCTTCCGAATATAGGCCGCGTCTCACTCCGCAGAGCTGGTGCATGATCCTGAGTTGCGCCGCCTTCGCATGGACTGCCTGGATGGGGTCCATCGCGATTGCCGAATCGCGCGAAACACCGGCGACGCTCTACCCCATCACCATCGATGCGACGTCGATTGTGTCGCAGAGTTGGTGGCAGGTGCCTGGGGTAACTCCCTCGATCTGGACGTCCGATCCCCGCGTGCTTCAATTACAACCAGGTCAGTATAAATTTATCAGTTTCACGTTCGACTTTCCGTTTGAGATCACAGCGGAAGGAACGGTGGCGTATGCCCCGTCACTCGATCAATGTGTGGAAGGACGGGGTACGCCAACCTTGATCGTGCGATGCAAGCGGACCTATCCGCATGGGGGACAACCGGAGTATTCAGTCGGTCCATGAAGAAAGAGCAGAGAGGCACGATGGGAACGCATCATCGTCTGACACAGTGGGTATTCGTCATGCTGGCGATGGTCGGGCCAACATTGGCTCATGCCGGATCAGCTGCTGTTCCGGCCAAGCCGGCACCACCGACGCTGAATAATCCCGCTCGCATTGTGCTGCAATATGGCGCGGCCCTCGCCGGTAATCGGGTGGTGCAGTGGGCTGCGCTCGATCTGGGTTGTTTGACGCTCAGACGTCAACGAGGCCTATCTGAGCAGACCGACAGGGCCTGTTGGGACGACACGCTAACAGTCCATCGAGAATTGGTCCAGGATCAGCCGGAAACCGGAATCTTCGAGGCGGTGGGGCGGGGGGTCGGGTTCGGCTTGCTGTCAGAAACGCATCGCCATGCCGATTACTGGAAGGACTATATGCCGGCGGTCGCCGTCTCCCCTGCCGTGATCGGCGAAGGTGGGGGAGCAAGCCCAGCCCTTGAGGTCCTCAACGTCTCGCCCGTCAGACCGTTTGCCTTGAAAAACCTCACCGGCCAAGAGCCGGTGAGGGTGTTCGGCCATACCGTCGAGGTCAGGGTATCCTACCCGGATCCCCTGACGGCTCCTCTCGCGCTGCGCCCCGGAGAGGTGTGGTGGGCCAACGGCGTCCTGCGCCGGTACGGTCCGATCAAGGAAGTGACGGTCCGCTTCGTGGTGGTCTCAGGATTGCGAAAGCTGGGCTATCCGGTCGATCAGGCCGTCGTCAACGAGGCCCTTCCCGGTGCGCCGGTGCAGGTCGGCATTCACTATGGGCGTCTTCCGCAAACCAGCGATCCCGGTGGGCGACAGAACGAAGAGGTCAAGAATCGCTTGGGGGCCGGCGGGCTTGTTTTGGGGTCCGCTCGCTGGTGGGATCGGAAGGACGCAAGACAGGTCTTCAGCGCCGCGCTGGCCCGCGCCGAACAGCTGCCGCGCACGTCCGAGCGGGCGAGGCTGCTGACCCGGCTCACGCTGATCGATCCAGCCGATCCGGCGCTGCACACCGTCATTGCCGATGATCGACTTCGGGCGTTTCTGCGGGAAGGTCTGACCAAAAGCGGAATATCAGCATCGGAGGAGGCGGTGGCGACGAGGCTGGCCGAGTTGTACTGGAACCTCCAGGCACAGACCTGGCGGCAGGAACTCACCGAGGTCGCGATGGGTCACTCTCCGGCGGCGGAGGCCTTTTACCAGGCCATCGACTCGTTTGAACACGCGACGGCCGGCGGACAGACGGCCCCCGAAGGGCGACGGCAACTCGGCGCGCTCTATCGATGGAACAACGATGCGACTTCCGCGCTCGCGGTGCATGAAGCGCTGCTGAACGACACCGCCCCCGGAGGACCGCTTCATGGCCGGCTGTTATCCGAACTCGCCTGGGACCGGATTCAGTGGCTCTCCTGGGAGCGGCGCTATGACCATTCATGGCTGGAGCAGGCCCGTCAGGAAGCCGAGCAGGCGTTGGAGCAGGTGGAAGCTCCCGTCGACAAGCTCGTGGCCGCGTATGCGTTGGTTTTGGTGGAGGCGCTGCGGGTGCCTCGTGAGCCGGCGCGTCTTCAGGACCGATTGCAAACCGTGAAGACCTGGCACGATCGCGCCTCCGGCGCCGTCGGCATTTGGCCCTATCTGGTCGGGAACGACGTCGTCAGAGCCTTGATACCGGACGGCGCACAGGTGGTGTTGCCCACGTCGGTTCGCGCGTCGGACGTGCACAGCGTCGAAGTCCATGCCGAACCGCCGCGGCAAGACATCGTGTGGCAGTGGAACTTTGAGCAGGATACTCTCGATACATTGCCTGTGGGATTCGTGACTCTGAGCACGCCAGGAGCAGAGCCTCCAGGCTGGCGCGTTCTCTCGGATAACCAGACACCCACGTCGGGCAAACTGGTCGTGCAGGACCGGCCATGCCCGTCGCCTGAATGTGCCCATCTTCTGGTGGCCGACCACATACGCACCACCTATCCAGATGTCACTGTGCAACTTGCTGAAGCGTCGCCGGGCAGCGGTGGTGAGGCCGGACTCGCGATTGCCGTGCGCGACAACCAGAATTTCTACGCCGTCACGCTCAATCCGGCGACCAGCAAGCTGACAACGCGGCGAGTGGTCGGCGGCCGCGTGACGGTCGTGGGAGAGATACAGGTCAAGCTGGCTCAGAGACCTTGGCACAATCTCCGTATCCAGCGGATCAATTTCATTCATCTCGATCGAGGACGGCTCGGCGTGTTCGTCGATGGAGCGCAGGTTGCTGCGGTCACCGACGAGTCACTTCCTGGAGACGGGTTGATCGGACTAGTCACGTTCGGACGGACCAGGGCGAAGTTCGACAGTCTGCATCTGCTCGATCTCGTCTCCAATCGCCCGCTGTCCGGTCCCGCAGCGTATTGAATAAGCCCTGTGGCAGGAGGGATTCCATGCACCATCTTCGCGCGCTCGAAG
>JAWXBV010000131.1:0-11102 GCA_034440335.1 Nitrospirota bacterium
AACTTGCGACGAAACTCGCGCATGTCCTTCGGATACTCTGGCCGGCCCATGCCGGGATACTGTCAAAACCGCTTACCGGAGTCAACCAGGTAAGCATTTGAGCCGAATTGAATCCCCTGGGCCAATGGTAAATCATGGCCCCAGTTGACTGTGTTCGTCTGCCGCCGCATATAGGCTTTCCAGGCATCAGAGCCGGCTTCGCGCCCTCCACCTGTTTCCTTTTCGCCTCCGAAGGCGCCGCCTATTTCTGCGCCTGACGTCCCGATATTCACATTGGCGATCCCGCAGTCGCTACCGGCAGTGGAGGTGAACCGTTCGCTGCTCCGCACATCGGACGTAAAGATCGCAGACGACAACCCCTGGGGCACTTCATTCTGTAACGCAATGGCGTCGTCCAGCTCCTTGAACGTCATCACATAGAGAATCGGCGCAAAGGTTTCGCGCTGGACGATGGGCCAATGGTTCTCCGCCTTCACGATGGTCGGCTCCACGAAATAGCCAGGCTGATTCAGCCCCTGCCCTCCATAGAGCAGGGTCCCTCCCGCCTGCTTGACCTCTTCGATCGCCTTCCGATAAGCCTCGACCGCCGCTCGATCGATCAGCGGACCCATCAGCACGCCCGACTCCAATGGATTGCCGATGCGGATCTGTTTGTATGCCGGGATCAGCTTCGCGACCACTTCGTCGTACCGAGACTCGTGGACGAACAGCCGTCTGGTCGTCGTGCACCGTTGACCGGCGGTGCCCACCGCACCGAACAGAATGGCGCGAATGGCCAAGGAGAGGTCCGCCGTCTGATCCACGATGATCGCGTTGTTCCCGCTCAGTTCCAACAGCGTCCGGCCCAACCGTTGCGCGACGGTCGCAGCCACCGCTCGACCGACCGGCACAGACCCAGTGAACGAGATCAACGGCAATCGTCGATCCTGAACCAATGTCTCCGCGATCGCCTTCTCACCCGTCACGATCAGTGAGAAGATCCCTCGATACCCCTGTTGCTCCATCACGCGGTTGCACATATGCTGCACCGCAATCGCGCAGAGCGGCGCTTTCGGCGAGGGCTTCCACACCACCGTATCTCCGGCAATGGCGGCCAGAAACGCGTTCCAGGCCCAGACGGCGACGGGAAAATTAAAGGCGGTAATGACGCCGACCGGTCCAAGCGGATGCCATTGCTCCGACATTCGATGCTGCGCCCGCTCGGAATGCATGGTCGTGCCATACAACATCCGCGACTGGCCCACGGCAAAGTCCGCCATATCGATCATTTCCTGAACTTCACCGTCTCCCTCCGCTTTGATTTTCCCGACTTCGAGAGACACCAGCGAGCCAAGCAAATCTTTATGTTCCCGCAACGATGCGCCGAGCAGCCGGACGAGTTCCCCTCGCTTGGGAGCCGGGACGAGACGCCATTGTTGAAACGCCGCCATGGACTCCTGCACGATGTGCTCATAGTCATCGCCTGAACAGACGCGAATCTGCGCGATCGCCTCGCCGGTCGCAGGATTCACGGACTCCAGCAGCGAGGTGTGCTTGCCGGAGGCCCACCAATGGGCCCCGGTGCTGCCGCCGACATTGACGCCGCTCAAGCCCAAGCCCTTGAGGATTTCCGCGGTGGATATCACGTGTAACAGGCTCCGAACCGATTCTTGAGCACGTCTTGCAACGGAAACGATTCCTGAGTCACGAATCCCCTGTACTGTGTCGGCGCCGTCAACACGAGATCGGCGACGGCACAGAGGCTCGACGCGGTCGTCACTTGAATGGCGGACCAGAGTTTCCCTTTAATGCATTGGGGATAGATCTTCTTCACGTAGTTTTCCTCGAACAAGGCGCCTTCCCTCATCCCCATGACGGAGGCATAGATCAGCACGACATCTTGGAGTGTCTGGGGAACCGCCCGTTCGAGAATTCGTTTGAGTGTTTCGCGATCTTCGTTCAATTTGAGGTCTTTCATCAAGAGGTGAATTTTTTCGCAATGCCCCGGATACCGCAGCGTCTTGTAATTCATGGTCTGGACTTGTCCCGCATAGGTATCCGCCAACGTTCCCAATCCTCCGGAGGTGTTGAACGCTTCGTACAGAAGTCCATCCATCTCGATCGTCTCATACCCTTCAAGAGGCTGAAGGGGGACCTTCTCCCCCCCTTCGATTCCGTAACAGATGTTGCCGTACTCGTTGATCAACCCATCGGTGGACCAGGTCAGCGAATACTTGAGGGCGTTACTCGGATGAACCGGCAAGGCGCCGACCCGCATTTTGACCGTATCCACCGTATCGAAATGGGTAATCAAGTCATGCGCTGCAATGCTGATGAAGCCGGGGGCGAGACCACATTGCGGGACAAAGGCCTGAGGCGAATCGAGGCTCAGGACCTTGACCTGATTGGTGACCTCGACGTCCTCCGTGAGGTCGAAGTAGTGGAGCCGGTGTTCCCGAGCCAATCCGGCGACAACCGGGTTACAAAAATAGGGAAGGCTCGACAGGACCGCGTCAAATCGATGCTCCGTCAGGTATGCGCTGATGGAGTCGGGATGCCGGACATCGAGGTGCAGGGGCGTCACTCGCGAGAGACCGAGGTCCTCGACAAACCGTTTGGGCGCGTCGAGGCTGATGTCGCCGAGGCTGACCTCATAGTCGCCGCTTTCTGACAAGAGACAGGCAACCAGTGATCCGATCTTTCCGGCGCCAAGGACGAGTACACGATGCATGGGAGACCTCATATACTGCACAGTATACTCCCGCCCAAGGCGCCAATGAAGAACATCTTGTTTCCGACACCGTTGGTTGTGGATTCACGCGCGCCAAACGGTGACACATATCCCGCTGGAGTATGAGCAATCAGCATCGACAAGTGGGATCAAAGCCCAAGCACATCGGGAGTGGTCTGGATATTCTGGTAACGGGAGAAGAGTGGCGGCGCTACACTTTCAGAGGAAGATCATTTTAAGTTTATGATTTTTCTACATATATGAAGCATGAAGCACGGAAGTCGTTTGTGGTACGCTTACTCACCAATAGGAACTACGGTGATGTTGCGCTTACCCTCTCGTGTCGTGCTCCCCTTCGGCTACCGGATCACGGTGCGCCAACTTTCCGATACCGACATGGATCGCCGAGACCCGAATGCCGACGGCATCTGGGATGACGACACAAAGACCATTTATCTTCGCAAGCGCTTGCCCATGACTAGGCGGCGCTATATTCTCGCCCATGAACTTGGCCATGCTTGGCTCGACTGGCAGCATCGGCATTTGGATAACGGCAAAGCCAAGACCTAGCAGGCTGCTGAAAAAGTCCGCCAGCAGAGGAAGGGGATGGAGGCTGATGATCTTCTGTGCTCGCGCAACGCGCGGCCTCCGAAGGCCCTCGTTGGACGCGCGCAGTGGAAGATCAATCAGCCCCCATCCCTGAAGAGACAACGAGCGAGATCGGAGAGCGTATTGTTAGTCGCTTGCTGCAGCCTTGCTGGACGGACTTTTTGAGCAGCCTGCGAGGTCTGCTCCTCTTCCCCCATACATGACATGCGGGACCCAAAAAACTCCGGATTGCCGCCATAGTTTTCCCTTATCTTGCTCGCTGCTTTACTAACTGGTCTTGGTCCCAGCCAGCTTCAGAACCACAGCCCATTCTGTTTCTGTCACCGGCTGGACCGAGAGGCGGGAGCCTTTTTGCAACAAGACCATGCCCTTCAGCTTCGGTTCCTGCCTCAGTCGGTCGAGTGACAGACTGGTCTTGAATGTCTGACGATAGCGGATGTCCACCATCTCCCACCGTGGAGCAGAGGAAACACTGGCTGGGTCATAGTGGTGGCTAGACTTGTCGAACTGCGTCTCATCGGGATAGGCGGTCCGCACAACTTCCGCAATCCCCACCACAGCAGGTGGCTCGGCATTACTATGATAGAACAGCACCTGGTCGCCGACGGCCATCGCACGCATGAAGTTGCGGGCCTGATAGTTCCGTACCCCATCCCAACAGGTCGTCTGCGTTGGAGATTGCGCAAGGTCCTCAATCGAAAACACCCGCGGCTCCGACTTCATCAACCAATAGCGGCGCCCTTGTGCCATCACGTCACCTCTTCCTGCTTGGTCATTCAACTCACTCCGTGTATGCTGTCGACAATGCCCGCTTGTTCGACTGAGGTCTGCCGATGGAACTGACCCCATTCTTCTTCGGTCTGTATAAGTTCGTCAAGTACGGCCTCTATCCATTGACGTGGGTGGTGCTGCTCCTTGGCGTAGCCACTCTCTTGGCTCTCTTCCCCTTCTCGCCGAGACGCCTGCGATGGGTGCGCCAGCTCCTCATGTCCTCTCTCTTTCTCCTTGTGGCGCTATCCAGTCCGTTGGTCGCCACCCCACTGATGGGTTTGCTCGAATCGTGGCACCTCCCCCCACAGCTGACAGCCTCAGATCGCTTCGATGCCATCGTCGTATTAGGGGGAGGCATCGCCGAGAAAGGCTCGCTTCGGCCAACCACCGAGCCCTCTTCCTACTCCAGAAATCGAACCACGTGCGGCGTGACGCTCTATCAGCAAGGCTATGCTCCCACGTTGGTGCTGACAGGGGGAGACGGCAGGATCTTCGGCACCGGCCCTCAAGAAGCGGTCGAAATGAAACAATGGGCGGTCCGCCTCGGCGTTCCCGAGTCCGCCACAAAGATCGATACAGAAGCCCGCAACACCTACGAGAACGCAACTGGGACCAAGCGTCTGATCGGGCCCGCGTCAATTCTACTCGTGAGTTCAGCCAGCCATCTGCCACGCGCCGTCCCGGTATTCACCAAACAGGGCTTCCGTGTCACGCCGGCCCCCTGCGATTATGCTTCACGGAACCTGCCTCGGGAGAGCTGGGACGACATCGATCCGTTCGATTTTTTGCCGAGCGATACCGCATTGCAACAGACTCGTGACTTCCTATCCGAAGTGGCCGGCATTGCGATCTATTGGCTGGCAGGAAAACTGTAGCAGGCTGCTGGGTATTCTCCTCTTGTCCCAGACACGCGGGCCAGTAAAGTTTTGCGCGCCCACATAGTTTCTCATAAACCTGCTAGAGCCCCATTAACGAGGAACCAGGCGATAGACGCCGCCGCCGTGATCCACCACATAGAGCTCACCTTCTTCGTCTTGCCCGAACGAGGCAATCCGAAACCCAGCCTTGAGCAGCACCGTCGGGGCCGTCTCCTTCCCGCCTTCGTCTGATCGCCTGAACGCGAATATTTCACCGCTACAGAAGTCTCCCGACACATAGGCTCCCCGAAGCGCCGGTATTGAACGTCCGCGATAGACATAGCCGCCGATAATAGAGCAGCGCCTTTCTTCATGCCGATATTCCATGACAGGCGGGACCAGCCCAGCCGTCCGGCAGGAGACAGAAGGATTGAAACAATGGAACCCCTCCATCACACGCCACCCATAGTTCCCTCCGCGCGTGACGAGATTGACCTCTTCCCACTGGTTCTGTCCTACATCGGCAACCCAGAGATCTGTCGTGTTGAAGTCGAAGGAAAAACGCCAGGGATTCCTCAACCCCAGGGCATACACCTCCGGACGACCGCCCCCTTTGGCAAAGGGGTTATCCGACGGGATCGCGTAGGGATCGCCATGGTCCACATCGATACGCAAGATTTTGCCCAAGAGATCATGGGGATTCTGCGCTCGATTACCAGGATCGCCGGCGCCCCCTCCATCTCCAAGACCGACATAGAGATATCCGTCAGGCCCAAACGCGACCATCCCGCCATTGTGATTGGGCGCTGGTTGCATCACGACCATCAGCACTCGTTCATCACGGGACACTGTATTCGACGCGCCCTCACGTCGATATTCCCCTACAACCGTGGCGCCGTCCGGCTGCCTCGTGTAATTCACAAAGAATCGCCCATTGTGGCGGTAGTCCGGATGAAAGGCCAGCCCCAAGAGTCCCCTCTCAGGACCATTCGTTGCCACACGATCGCGCAGATCCAAAAACGGAGCCTTCTGCAAGACGCCTTGTTCGATGATTCGTATCGTCCCAGGCTGTTCCACGACAAATAGGCGTCCTGAACGATCGCCTGCATGGGTGAGAAAGAGTGGATGGTCAAGCCCTTCAGTCACATGGGGGACAATATGAATTGAGGGGAATGGACGTGAGTCTGAGTCGGCCATTGCCATGACAGTGACCGGCGCCTCTGTAGCGAACGTGAGGGCGAGTCCCACTGTCGCACACCATTTAATAAGGGATGCATCTCGCCTCATTGATCGCTCTCCCGGTCACGCATTTCAATGTAGTGAATCAGCGCCTGGTACGTTAACTCCCTGACCCTCGCCTTACCGACAGCCTCACTCCCAATATTTCCCTCCAGCCACACCCGGTCCGACACCTGGGTCGTCGCGTCATTACAGAGGCTCCACATGTGGTGAAGAAAACCTTCCGGCAGGCCCACTTGCATGCCTTCAGACTCAATACGGTCATCCAATAATGCGAGGAGATCAGAAATCGCTTGATCCGTCCGATATGGCGTCACAGCAAATCCAAACCGCTCCTGTGCGAGCGTCTCCTCCTTCGCCTGCTCGACCAAATCCCGCATGTATTCTTTGAGCAAGCCCACCACATGACCGGACAACGCCATACCGTTCTCCTTTACCCCCATTATGCGGATCTGCGAGAGAGGGGGCAAGAACTGCTGGTTGCTCTGATTTGTACGGTTCTCTATGATGCCGATCAGAGCAGGGCACGAAACCGGGCATCTAGACGAAGGGTTGTGATGGTTGAACGATTTGAGGTGGCGCTGAATACTCCTGCCGGACGGCTGACCACGGCCATCGACGTGCCGACGGGGCTCATTCCCATCACCGCGATCGTCCCGCTCACGCGCCGCTTGGGAGAAGAAGCTGCGGAGCTGGAGATCCGGCAAGCCACTGAAGCGGGCCAGACTATTTCCTGCCAGAAAGGTTGCGCCGCCTGTTGCCGTATGCTGGTTCCACTCTCTGCACCGGAAGCATTTGCGCTGCGAGAATATATCTCGCAACTGCCGACGGATCGACGAACTCAACTGCTGAACCGCCTCAGCGACACGAAGGATCGCCTCGCACGAGCTGGCCTGTGGGATCGGCTGAACGACGTGGCAGAAGCTGTCACGACGGTGCCGGATGAAGAACTCGACCCGATCAATCGATCGTACTATGCGTTGAAAATTCCTTGTCCCTATTTAGAGAATGAGACCTGTTCAATTTACGAAGCACGGCCAGCCTCCTGCCGGGAACTCCTCGTCACCTCGCCTGCGGAACTCTGTCAGGATCTGGTGAAGAATCCGGTCACCCCCCTGCCGGTCTCGATGCGAATGAGTTCCATCCTCGGGCTGGCCTGGGGAACCCTAACCAGTGCTCCCCCTCGACTCATCCCGCTCCCGATAGCCATCGAGTGGGCCGAACGGCATGAAGAAGCATCCAGACGGACCTGGTCAGGCCCAGCGCTCTTAGACCAAATCCTCGACAACATGTGGCGTTTTCTCAGCCAGGCGTTTACGAAGAAGTGATGAGTGATCAGTAATGGGTGATGAGTGGAAGACGACAAGATCAAAGCTTAACGGCTCATCACCGATCACTCATCACATTAGCATTGCACATGACCCCAAAGGAGAAACTTGCATGCAAAAACCTGTGATCGCGTGTTTAGACTTGGAAGGAGTGTTGGTGCCGGAGATCTGGATCAATGTGGCGCTCAAGACCGGCATCGAGGAGCTAAAAATTACGACCCGCGAGATGCCGGACTACGATGCCTTGATGACGAGGCGGCTAGCCATTCTGGATCAGCACCAGCTCACCATTCACGATATCCAGGCGGTCATCGGCACGATGGGGCCGCTGGAAGGGGCCATGGACTTTATCGCCTGGCTCCGCGAACGATGCCAGGTCATCATCTTGTCCGATACCTTCTATCAGTTTGCCCACCCGCTGATGCGCCGGCTGGGATTCCCGACACTCTTGTGCAACCAGTTGGAGACCGATCACACCGGCCGCATCGTGAGTTATCACATGCGGATGCAGAATCAAAAAAAACACTCGGTGGCGGCGCTGAAGACTCTTAACTTTCATGTCCTGGCTGCCGGCGATGCCTATAACGACACCGCCATGCTGGGAGAAGCCCACGCGGGATTCTTCTTCTGCCCGCCGGATCACCTTCCCAAGGAGTTTCCGCAATTTCCAGTGACGAAGACCTACGGGGAGCTGCGGGCGCGGTTTGCGGAGGCAGGGAATCTCAAATAGCTGTCAGCGATCAGCTATCAGCCGTCAGCTTCTGAATAAGAGAGGTAAGCATCCGCTTCACTTCCGTTACCTGTTTGATAAGATGTTCGCTGTTGGATTTATTCAAGTAACAGAGATCTGCCGAAAGAATAATATGGTATTCCAGTTCACTGGCTGATCCAAATGCAATCCTCAAGAACCGGGCCAACTCAGGCGATCCATTTCTGCCGCAACCTTCGGCAATGTTCGCCGGGATCGAAACTGAAGCACGCCTAAGCTGGCTCGTGAGTCCAAATAATTCATGTTGCGGGAAAGTAGAAGTAGCTTTGTACGCTGCCAAAGTTAGTCGATGGGCCTTCTCCCATACTTTAAGATCCCTAAAATCACGCATCTGTTATCTCGTCAACATTTCAAGCTGAAAGCTGATGGCTGAGAGCTGACTGCTGAGAGCTACTTATCCCCATTCACCACTGCCAGCACGCGCCGGCCATACCGTTCTACCTTGAGCGCGCCGATGCCGGGAATCTCCATGAGGGCGGCGGACGTCACTGGCTTGTGACCGGCAATGGCCTTCAATGTTTTGTCGTGAAAAATGATGAAGGCGGCAACACCCTCTTCCTCTGCAAGCTCCGTGCGGAGTTGCCTGAGCCGTTCATAGAGCTGCGGGTCCGCCGGCGACGCTCGCAACACCACCACAGAAGCGGCCCTTTGATAGGATGGCTTCATCGCCGATACATTTGGCTGAGGCTCTTCTGCCTGCCTCAAGTCCAGGGCGCCGATCCCATGTAGGATCTCCCGTCCCTTATGCGTCACATCGATTGTGGGATATTCCGTGCCTTCGACCTGCAGATACCCTGAGGCAATCAGGTCCTTCACCAGACTCGTCATCGACAATTTGGAGCGTGCGCGGCAAGCCCCGTATGTCGGGCAGTCTTCCGCGCCAGAGGCCTGCATCGCTTTCGAACGGCTTCCGCGAAGCATCTCGACGATTCGACTCACGCCAAACCGACCCCTGCACCAGGACACGGTCTCCAAGATGGCCTTCGCGGATGCGGCATCATCGTGGGAAACCTCCCTGCTCGGCTGCCGCACCGGCGCGACGCAACGGTCACAGAGGCCACAGGGACCCAAGGCCCGCTCGGCCTCATCGCTGAAATAATCGAGAATCGAGAGCTGCCGGCAGGTCGGCACCGACACATACCCCAACATCTCTTGAAGGAGCGTCTTCATTCGCTCAGCGCGCTCTGCGCCTTCGGGATCTTTGGCCGCCAACTGAATGAAGTATTCCTGCGTGGCCAGATCTCGCTCATGGAACAGCAGCACACAGGCAGCGGGACGTCCGTCTCGGCCGGCCCGACCGACCTCTTGGTAATAGGCCTCCACACTTCCAGGAATGTCAAAATGGACGACCAGCCGGACATCCGACTTATCGATACCCATACCGAAGGCATTCGTCGCAGCCAGAATCCTCACCGTCCCCCGACGAAAGTCGTCATGCACGAGTTGCCGTTCCTCATCCGAAAGACCGGCATGGTAGTAGCCGACCGACTGGTGAGATTGCCCCAGCCATTCCGCGACCTCCTCCACCGCCCGACGCGTGGCGCAATAGACCAGAATCGTGCCTTTCTCCGTCTCACGAACCAGACGCTCCAATGCCGCGAGTTTCTCCTGGCGGGACTGGCAAGGACGGACAGACAAGGCGAGATTGGGACGACGGAAACCCGCGACCAATTTAAGGGGATCCCGCAGTGACAATCGTTTGCACAGATCCGTTTGAACACGTGACGTCGCCGTGGCCGTCAATGCGAGGCAGGGAGGATTCGTGAGTTCCTGGCGGAGGCGACCGATTTTGAGATAGTCGGGTCTGAAATCGTGGCCCCACTGGGAAATGCAGTGCGCCTCGTCGACCACCAGCAGCGAGACCCAGAGGGAACGCAAGAGCTGGAGAAACCCCTCGTGCTGCATCCGCTCAGGCGCCAGATAGAGCAACTGGAGCCGCTTCTGATTGAGATCCTGAATCACACGATGTTTTTCAGACCCAGTGAGGCCGGAATGAAACGCCGCCGCCTTGATGTTGCGCTGTTTTAAGCTTGCCACCTGATCTTGCATGAGCGCGATGAGGGGAGAAATCACCAGGGTCAACCCCGGTAAAAGCGTCGCAGGCAATTGATAGCAGAGCGATTTACCCTGTCCGGTCGGCATGACCGTCATCGCGTCGCGCCCGGCCAACACCGCGCGAATGACCTCCTCCTGGCCTGGCCGGAACTTCGCAAAGCCGAACTGTTCGCTGAGCTGTCGAGTTAAATCATCCACGGTGAGGTGAATCGGAAAAAGAATGGTGGTGAAGCGTGAACCCAAACGGAGTATAGACGACTGACCTACGGCGGGCAAGCCGGATGGACCGATAGATAACTATCAGACCTCAGCTTGGGGGGAATACTGCGGAGGATAAAAGTTGCCGGTTCTTAAACTATTCCTTCCCTTTGTAAGGGGAGGCCAGGAGGGGTAGGGCCTCTGTTCCAGGCCAGGCCATTGCAGTCTAAATGGGAGCGACCTCCCCCAGCCCCTCCTTACGAAGGAGGGGCGAAGATGGCTGACAGCCCGCAGGATGCTCAAAAAGTCCGTCCAGCAAGGCCGCAACGAGCTGTCACTTTATAAGGGGTGGGTGGGATGATCCCAACTGCGCGCGATGTTCTCACCCGCCCGGGCCAATGGCACGCCGAGACGTGCCATTGGCCCTGGCGAGGGCCTTCTGATTCCCCAACGTCTCCAGAGGGAGCAGGCAGATTGTTCTTCACTGCGCGCATCGAGCGACCACCGCTTTATCGTGGGGGCTCTGCGAGCAAGAAGAACGGTCTGCCTGCTCCCTCGCATCCTTC
>JAWXBV010000132.1:0-10569 GCA_034440335.1 Nitrospirota bacterium
CGGCAGGGGCCTATGGCCATAGGCCCCTGCCGCGTGGGAGGGGGCGAGAGGGGGGGCATCATCGTTAGCCCGCATCATTCATGAACCCTTCTGTTGCAATCGCCGATTCGCTGCTACGGCGAGCCCGCCGGTCTCGCGACGAACCGTCATGATTAATGCCGGCTAGTCAAGTTTCTTGAGTTCCTTCTCGATCGTCTCGGCCTTGAGCGGGAAAAATCCGTCTTTCACCACCACCTGCTGCCCTTCTTTACTATAGATAAATTTGATGAATTCTCCGACGATCGGATCCAGCGGCTTATTGGGCGCCTTGTTGACATAGAGATAGAGGTGGCGCCAGAGGGGATAGGACCCATCGTCCGCATTCTGTTGGCTGGCCTCTTTCAACGGCATCCCGTCTTTCTCGGCCAATGGCACGGCGCGCACGTTCGAGGTGAGGTATCCAATGCCGCTGTAGCCGATGCCGGATTGATCTTCGCTCACGCTCTGGACCACGGAGGCAGATCCAGGCTGTTCTTTGACTTCGTCCTTATAATCCCCGTTCTTGAGCGCATGTTCCTTGAAAAACCCATAGGTGCCGGAAGCCGAATTCCGCCCGTAGATACTGATGGGGCTGTTGTCGTCCACGCCGACCTGTTTCCACACCTGAATGTTCTCATTGTGGCCCCAGCGTCGGCTCTTTGAGAAGATCGCATCGACTTGCGCCATCGTGAGTCCTTTGACGGGATTGTCCTTGTTGACGTAGACGGCGAGCGCATCGATGGCGACCGGGATCGCAGTGGGTTTATATCTGAACTTTCTTTCGAACGCGTCCATCTCGGTATTTTTCATCGAGCGGGACATCGGTCCAAGCTGCGCGGTGCCTTCGATCAAGGCTGGAGGAGCCGTACTCGATCCCTTGCCTTCGATCTGAATTTTGACGTTAGGATATTGTTTGCGAAATCCTTCGGCCCAGAGGGTCATGAGATTGTTGAGCGTATCCGAGCCGATGCTGTTGACATTGCCGGACACCCCGCTGACTTTGACGTAGCCCTTCAAGGCTGGGTCGAGCACGATATGGTCATCCGCATAGGCCGATGGGATACCCGAAGCAAGAGCCCCCAGGAGGGCGAAACACCACAGACTGGACCTGGCTGTTATTGTATTCATTGAAGCTCCTTTCATCTATACAAGGATGATCGCATTCTGTTACTGGGGCATTACACAACTGTTACAGCGGTGTTAACTCCCCGCTATTTCGGCTGGTTCTAAACCACGAGCTGGGAAAGGGGGGCCATCTGCGCCCCCCTCCCAGAGGCCACCGTTAAAAATTCCACTGTAATTGTGTACGGAGAATCTCCCCATCGCGGATGGGATAGGGCGCGTTTTGAGTATCCGTGCGTTTCATCCAAGCATAGGCCACGGTCAGTTCAAGCGCCTTACTGAATTGATATTCCAGGCCAACTTCCAATTCCCGGACGACATTGAACGGTGAATTGGTCCGGTGCTTCTTCCCACCGTTGTATTCTTGCCAGCGCACGTAGGGAATGGCTACGTTGCCCGCAAACAGGGCGTCGTCCCACTTATACATGGCTTGCACGTACCCGCCTTGGAGCGAGCCTTCCTGAAGGGCTGTTTGCGCGGCATTCAGTTCCGGACCCCGGCCCCAGTTCCATTCCGCCTGCAACCCGAATGGTTGAGGATACAGCACGAAATGTGCGCCGATTCGCTCGTCGTTGATATTCCCGCCGTCGGGACGCGTGACTCCCGCCCCTGCAGCCACATTGACTAGCCCGCGGTAGGCATCCACTCCGACTTGCACGATTTGCCCATAGGGCAATTCAAAAGGGTAGGTGGCATGCAGCACGACATGTTTATTGTCATTGGCTTCCGTGACATTGAGGGTCTGACCGTTATACACCCCGACGCCCAATACGCCGTAGTCTCCCGACCCTTTGAGACCCGTGTCGACAAGTCTTCTGAATAATTTTCTGGTATCAGCCGGTGCGTAATAGAGGAAGAACCCCATGTCGCGCTCTCCATTCGCGGCGCTATTGATGCCGTCGGATCGGTCGAGGGCGAGACGATTTTGGCTGGACTGTAGATTTTCAAACCCAAATGGGACTTTCGATTGTCCTGCTCGAATACGAAACTCCTTATCCTTCGACAGGAACGGCAGGAAGATATCGGCATAGGCGTCTCGGAGTTGGGTAAAGTTATTATTGCCGGCTCCGGCGCCGGCCCCAAAATCGGGCTGCAAATAAATAGACAGCCAATCGGTGATATCACCGGAGATGACAAGGCGGACACGGCGGAACAGGAAGCCTGTATTATTGCCGATGGAGCTATCGTACTCGCTCCGCAGATCGTTTTCACCGGTGAGGTAACTATAGCGCATTTGCGTATAGCCTCGTATGCTGATCTTGTCATACCATTTCTTGAGCGATGCCCGTTCTGCAATAATGGCTTCTTCTTTTTCATGGTCGGCTTTAGTGTGGAGCCATTCTTCTTTGGTGATCTGGCCTTTCTCGTAGAGAATGTCCTCAAGGTTGGCTTGAGCACTATTGGCCTGTGCGATCAACCCAAGGCCGATCACGCAGGCGACGGTCGCGAGCCACAGTCGTCTCATTCTATTACCTCCATTTCTTCTGTTGGGGCCTACCGATTGTCTTACGTGGGCGGGAAGGTAGCCCTCATAGATGAAGGCGAGATGACAGTGGTGTTAAAGAATTGTTAACTTAGTATGGAGATTCGAAGAACTTCGGGCAGGTGCTCAGCGGGCTGCGTGCTCGACAGACGTGAAAGATAATATGTGAAAGGTCGTTCAAGGAGCGCGGAGCTGATTGGATAGGGCATATAGCGGGAATGAAGAGCGTATGGCGTAGGCGAAATTAGGGTGATGTTCGTGATACGCCTCATGTTCTCACGAAGAACGGCCTTCTGAGGCAAGCGGACTTTTCCCGCAGCCTGATAATGGAACTATGCCGGTCCGTATAGCGCGCCAATTCGGCTATTGTGGGTATCGTGACGAATTGATTGAACCGACATGAAAACCACAGATGAATGGGGGGCCGGTTTCCTGTACATACCGGTCAGCATACTCAATAGTGGGGCCACAGAGTGTCACGTATGGCGGAAGACGACTGCTTGGGCCAAATGGACCAGATTATCTTGTTGAAGATGTCGCCGCTGCCCATCACTGACCGCAGGCTCCAGTCGTTCGTGATTGGCTGCGGTCGTCTGGTTCAGGGCTCCTCCACCAGTGCGTCGGCCAACCGCGTTCACTAGAATTTCGGCTGCCATCGCTCGCCACCATGACATGGAGTGAATCATTCATCATGAACCCTCGCGCAGCAGCCTACTCCGCCGAAGTAGTCACTTGAGCTACGAAGGCTGAGGCGACGGGGTATTCGGCGAAGGAGAATACACATTCAGCCGTGATTGCGTGGCTGACGTGGCCGCCAGCCGCCGCGAACACGTTGTCGCCAAATGGGGGAAACCACCCGCCCGATCTGTTCACGCTGATTCCTCCCTCGACGGTCTGCCTCAGGACTGGGTATACTGCCGGTGCAACGACGAAACCGGTTTCGTCCCTGGGCGCTACGTCACTGAGTGATGCTATGACTTCCTCCCGTCGAACAGGCCCCAAGCTATCCTCCCAGGCACAATCTGAAGTCGCCGCAGGGGAAGTCTTGGCATGGCTCAGTGACTGTATCCAAAGCGGCCTCTGTTTTGTGTCCCGCGGCGCCGTGATTTTCGAAAATGCACAGTTTGGAGAATTGGTCGAAGCACCCCAACCGGGGTTGGAGCTTTCGCTACGAACGGGTCTTCTCGATAAGGCAATGGCCTGGAATCACGAACCGCTCGGAGCCAGTGATACGAAAGAATATCGTCTGATCGATCGACAGGGTGGTCCGCTTATCTACGAATGCAGACGCAACGTCGTCCCCTATCGCGGCGACAGGGGCGTGCTCATGATGCTGGAAGACATCACGGAGCGGACCCTGCTGTCACAGGAAGCGTCCCAGGTTGCCCGATTTCAGTCGGTCCTCGCGAGCATCGGTTCCTTAGCCGTGAGCGGGACGCCGGTGCAGGAGATTATGAATGAGGCCGCGCGTCTGACGGCCGAAGCGTTGAACGTGGAACTCTGCAAAATCCTCATTCCTCGGGAGTCGGATGAGCATTTGTATCTTGTCGCAGGTATCGGCTGGCGCGAGGGTCTCATCGGAACCTTGACGGTGGAGGGAGGCACGCATTCTCAGGCGGGTTTTGCGATTCGCAAACGGCAGCCGGTGGTTGTACGGGACTTGCAAGCAGAAACCCGCTTCGTGCCGTCGAGGCTCCTGTCGGAGCATGGTGGCATCGCCGGCATGAGCGTGCCCATGATGGTGCAGGATCGGGTGTATGGAGTCATGGGGGCCCACTGCAAGACCGTGCGCGATTTTTCGTCGAAGGAGTTGGAGTTTCTCCACTCGGTGGCCAATACGGTCGCCACCGTGCTCGAACGATGGCGACGAGAGGAAACGCAGCTTCAGCTCTATCACCGGATGTTCGAGCTGGTGCAGGACGGCGTCATGTTGACTGATACACGTGGGGCGCTCCTGGAATGGAATCCAGCCATGGAGCGTCTGACTGGCTGGACACGACAGGAGGTGATCGGGCGCACACCGTCGTTGCTGAAGTCCGGGAAACATCCGCCTGAATTTTTCGAGCGCATGTGGCAGACAATCCGGTCTGGATCGGCCTTCGTCGATCGTGTGGTCAACCGTCGCAAGGACGGCTCCGAGTTTCTGGCGTGGGAGAGTGTGAGCCCGGTCAAAGACCCGGACGGGACCATCCGCTATTATCTCGCCATCCTAACCGACCTCAGCGAGCGAGAACAAATGCTGGAAGCCCTGCGCCATACAGAGCAGGTCAAACTCGTCGGCCAACTTGCCGGCGGCATCCTCCACGAAGTCCGCAATCCTCTCATCGGACTCGGGAGCCTGGCCACCCATTTGGCCGACCAGGACACCCTTCCACAGGCTGCACGCGACCGATGCCGCCTGATCGCGCGTGAAGCGGCGCGCATCGACGACCTTCTGGAGTCACACCTTGGACAGTTACGGCCACGGCCCTTCGAGATCGCCGCCTGTGATCTTTCCTCCCTGCTTGACGACACCCTGACCTTGTTGCACCCGAACTTGTTGAAGCATCGCATGTCTGTGAAGAAGAGCGTCGCCGCAGACCTCCCGCTGGTGGAGGCCTCGCGAGCCCATATGCTCCAAGTCTGTCTGAACATCGCCATGAATGCGATCGACGCGATGCCGAACGGCGGCCAATTGACGATCGCCATCAGGCCGGAGACCAGGCGAGGCAAGGGACTGCTCATAGCCTTCACAGATTCGGGGAGGGGTATTTCCCCCGAAGACTTGCAACGTATCTACGAACCCTTCTTTACGAATGGAAAAGCCAAGGGTGTCGGTCTTGGGCTGACCATTACCCGCGACATCATCGAGCGACACGGCGGCCAATTGCTGATTCACAGTCCGCCCGGGAGCGGGGCCGTCGTGGAGGTCTGGCTTCCACTACAACGCGAGGGCTAGCATGGCATGGCAACTTCTACTGGTCGAAGATGAGGCATCCGTTCGGGAAGCCTTCGCCCTGCGTCTCACCGATCAAGGCTACCTTGTTCAAACGGCCGGGTCGGGAGAGGACGCCTTCACCCTTCTTCGCTCCTTCGAGCCGGATATTCTCGTGTTGGATCTCGTCATGCCCAATCTCTCAGGCCTGGAAGTTCTTGCCCGCGTGAAACAGACCACACCGGAGCTGCTCGTGATCGTGTTGACCGCAAGAGGGACAGTGAAGGATGCGGTCGAAGCGATGCGGCTCGGAGCCTTCGACTTTGTGGCCAAGTCCATCGACATGGACGATCTCCACCACACCCTGCGTCGCGCGACGGATCTGCTCACGCTGCGGCGGCAGGTCGAGCTGCACAGCGGGCAGGATACCAAACGCTATGCGATCGATCGCATTATTGCGGACAGCCCCGTCATGCAGACGTTCATGCAGCAGGTTCGAGAACTGGCGAAGAGCGATCGCGTGACGGTTCTGCTCCAAGGTGAGACCGGGACAGGCAAGCAGTACATGGGCCGCGTGATCCACTTCAACAGTTCCCGGGCCGGCAACCCCTGCACGGAGGTAGATTGTCCCTCGATCCCGCGCGAACTGTTCGAGAGCGAGTTGTTCGGACATGAGAAAGGGTCCTTCACCGGCGCGGCTGGCAGGAAATGCGGACTGCTCGAACTGGCCGAAGGCGGGACCGTCCTCTTCGATGAAATCGGTGACTTGCCGCTGCCACTACAAGCCAAGCTCCTCCGAGTGCTGGAAGAACGGACGTTGCGCCGCGTCGGAGGATCGGCCACCATCCCTGTGGATGTCCGTTTCATGGCGGCGACGAACCGCGACCTCAAAGAGGCGGTCTCCAAGGGCGAGTTTCGCGAGGATCTCTACTTCCGACTCAACGTGGTGACCCTGACCGTTCCGCCGCTCCGCGAACGAGGCGACGAGATCATTCCTCTCGCCGAACAATTCCTGGCCCGATCTGCCATTGCCCTAAAAAAACCGGTGCGTAGGTTGGGAGAAAGCGCACAGGCTCTCTTGCGTCAGTACCACTTCCCGGGCAACATCCGTGAATTGAGCAACCTGATGGAACGGGCCGTCCTGTTTTGCCAAGGCCCGACCCTCGAAGCTGCTAACTTCCCCTCCGATGTCCATGGCGCGAGGCAGTCAATCGTTGCCAAGTCCGCAGACAATCTGCCTTCATCGGTGGACCCTTTCGATCCGACGGCCGTACAACTCTCTTTCCGAGTCGGAGAACAATCGCTGAACGATCTCGAAGATCGGATCATTGCCGAGGTGCTGCGGCGGTCAGACGGCAACAAGACATTGGCCGCCAAACAGCTCGGCATCACGCGCTGGATGCTGGACCGTCGGCGAAAGCCTTCTTAACGGATTCCCATCCCACTCGGTTCAGTTCCCCATTTGGGGAAAACTTTCCTGGCTCGTGCGCAAGCGCTCATCCAACCATGCGCATCTTCCCCCGTACACTCCATTTGATGGTCCTCCGAGACATCCACATTCACACGCCTTCTCGAATCCCACATCATTCAATGGTTTTAGTCCTCATCCCTTCAGTCCTGCACAAGGGTAAGAATATGTAACCGCTCATGTTTCACGCGGCGTGTGCTCTTCTCCCCGGTCTCCCAGTCTGTGGCCCTCCTCCGCACGACGGAAGGTGATCGCTACGGCTACGTGCAGGCATGCATGCACGACCGTGTGTATACGCACGGATTCTTCGACGAGTGGATCTGTCCTCGTTGATTGTTCGATCACGCAAGTGGCTTGGTTTCCCCTTATTCACGAGGCGGTTATGTTTCTCCATTGAAGGAATGCGGTGTCGTGGCCCTCTTCTTGCTATGGCTCTGAGTAGCCGCACGCGACGCAGAGAGGCTGCGAACGACATGATGCAGACGAACGACACGCCGAAGCCCTACAACGACACGCAGCTGCACTCACGGTCAGGACGCTCCACCGGCTGCGCTGGCAGACCGGCTTGTGCTTCAAATGGATCACACAGCATCTTCGTATCAAGGCGTGCTTCGGCGCCCAAGAGAACGCCGCACAACACAAATCTGGATGGCGGTGTCCGTCTACGCGCTAGTAGCGCATCGCCAAGAAGCGCCTGGCGCTCTCTGTCAGCCTGTCCGAAATCCTGTAGATTTTGGGCCTGATGATGTTCGAGCGAATCCCGTTAGACCAATTACTCCTCCCATCAGAAGTACAACGCATGCCGCCAGATTCAATCAACCAGTTCAATCTGTTCGAAGGATGTTAGGACACTACCGATGACAACGTATGAAGCAGAAAGAAATTTATTGTCACGCACACACGACTCCAACGTCACAGAAGACAAGGGACCTGTAAATACGGGGCCAGTTACCATACCTGGATCCGCCGCGTTTCAGGCGAAGTACGCGGGGCGCGATATCGCGGCGGGGTTGATCGCCGGGTCAATGGCTATTCCTTTGACGGTGGGCATCGCCATGATGTCCGAGTATCCCATCAAGGTGGGATTGGCAACCGTCGCGTTTGCCTGCTTGATCGGCTGGATCAATGCCTGGATCAAGCCCGGCAACTATATCGGCTGCCCGGGAATCGCGGCAGGCCTGGCACCGGTGTTGGCAGTGGGCGTGGCCAGCTTTGGCATCGAAAATATGGCCTTTGCAGTTTTCCTGACTGCAACCTTTCAAGCCGTCATATGGAAATTCAACTGGCAGAGATATATTTTGATTGCCGTACCGGTATACCTGGTCGAAGGGCTCCTGGCAGGCGTGGGATTGAAGATCGCTCTCAAATTTCTCGCATTCACCTATGAGCTTCCCGAAGGAATGGAATCCGCCGATATGTTCTGGAACGGCGCGCGCATCCAGATGGCCGTGATCTCCCTGATTGGTTATGTCGGCTTTGTGCTTCTATTTTTAAAGTTCAAAAACACACAGCCCGCCGTTCCTTATTTCGTGCTGATCGGAGTAGGAACGGTGCTCGCTCAATTCGTATCTGTGCCCATGTTGACCATAAAAGATATGGATCTCAAGCTCGTGTTGCCGATACCGCATTTTGACAGTCCATTAACCGTGGTTTACATGCTTGGATTTGCCGTGATGCTGGCTGTGATTGACGTGATCGAACAGGTCATGAGCAACGCCGCAATTGAAAAAATAGACCCGCTCAAACGTAAATGTAACAGCAACAACAGTCTGCTTGCCATCTGGATCGCCAATATGGGGGCGAGCTTCTTCGGTGGCATGACCAATCTGGACGGTCTGGCCAAGAGCACCACCAATCGCCTGGCTGGGGCCTATACCAAGTTTTCCGTGCTGATCATTGGTCTGGTGGTGACCTTCGTGACATTCAACACCCAATCGCTGGCATATCTGCCGAAGTTTGCGTTGGCGGTGATCATGATCTTCTCCGGCTGGAAGATGATTGAGGGACTCATCCATGTGACCCATCACGGTCCCTATGCCATGATCCTGGCGATTTTATGCGGGGTGTTGGTCTTTCAGGTGGGAATTTTCGAGGGCTTGCTGATTGCCCTGGCCGTGCACGGCGGTGTTCACTACATGATGTATGCGAATCTCGATAAAATGCCTGGAAGGGATATTGTGAAACGGTACATTGATGACCTCAAAAAGAGCGGCAGCGGCGATATCACCTAGCCGGCCCGGGTTGCACTGATCACACGGTATATTCTTGAGGACGGGGAGGTAGGTATCCGCGGCCTTCAATACTCACCCACGTTCAAGGAGGAGTACCACGGTGTTCAAGAAAGTTATGGTGGCTATCGACGAGAGCGAGACCTCTCGGGAGGCACTAAAGGAGGCGCAGAACATTGCCGCTTCCTATCATGGCACGCTGCGCATCGTCTATGCCGTTACCGACTCGGACGACGCCGATCGGCAGGCCGGCCTCAAGCTGTTGGAGCACGCCAAGTCTGCCGTCGGTGATGGACTGGAAGTAGAAACCCGATTGCTGCAAGCGGAAGCCGACTATGGCCTAAATGGTATTACAGAAGCCGTTGCCAGTGCTGTCAAAGAATGGGGTGCCGACCTGCTGGTGGTGGGAACCGCGAATCGTCGTGGGTTAGAACGCCTGGTGATCGGCTCGGTAGCCGAACAGTTGGTAGCCAAGGTAGATGCCTCCATTCTCTTGGTTCGTCCACGGTAAACCGTCGATTGTCTGAACGGACTCGGCTACAGGTGTAAAAAAGAAAACAGAGACCAGATTGTGTTTCTCTTCGCGATGGCCGGCTGTGTTTCTGGATCCTCGACCGCCGCCGAAAGCCTTCTTAACGGATTCCCATCCCACTCGGCTCAGTTCCTCTCGTGGGCGAAAACATTCACGGCTCGTGCACAGGCGCTCAAGCAACCGTGCATATCTGCACCCGTGCACTCCACTTGATGGCTCCCCGAGATGTCCACATTGACCAGCCTTCCAGAACCCCACGTCATTCAATGGCTCTTGCCTCATCCCTTCAGCCCTCACACCAGGGATAGGACTGGAATCGTCTTTGCAACTTAACGCACGTGGAACCAAATGCCGAGACCCGGCGAGGGGCACGCACCGTACCGATTCTGAAGTCCTGATTTCCGCCTCTCACTCCTCTCTGGGACTCACGAAGGAGCCTCATTCCATGAAGAACACCACTGCCAGAATCATTGTTCCCTTCCTCTTTTTCACAGTGACCACACCGGTCGACGTACGGCTCGCTCAAGAAGGGGCGACCCTGAGTCCAGGAACACTCGCGTTGCGTTACGCAGAAACCTCGGCATCGGGCCGCATCGATGACTGGGTCCGTCTCGACTTGGGCTGTCTCAGCCGCTTACGCGGCGCTCCGACCGTTCAGTCGGAAGCTCGGTCACATATTGAGCACATCAGCCATGAAGACACCGTCTCGATCTCGTCTCCAATCGCCCGCTGTCCGGTCCCGCAGCGTATTGAATAAGCCCTGTGGCAGGAGGGATTCCATGCACCATCTTCGCGCGCTCGAAG
>JAWXBV010000133.1:0-9547 GCA_034440335.1 Nitrospirota bacterium
CATCGTTCTCGCATCGCTCAGAGGCTCAACGTACCGAAGCGTACGCCTCGCCTCTTCGCTCGCTGCGGCCTTGCTGAACGGCCTTTTTGAGCATCCTGCGTGGTTACTAGACGCTCAATGCGGGTGAATGACCCGCTTGAACGCAGCCAAGAATTCCCTGTTTTCCTCTTCCAGGCCGATCGTCACTCGAACCATCCGTCCCTCGATGTGACGAACGATAATGCCCTCTCTCAGCAGGGCCTCAAACAGCGCACGTCCGTCTCGTCCAACATCGACATACACGAAATTGGCTTCGCTCGGAATCGGCGCAAACCCGAGCGCGGTCAATCCCGTGACCATCTGCGCCATCCCGGCTGCATTCACCGCCCGGCTCTGTGCCACATGTTCGTCGTCGCCGAGGGCGGCGAGGGCGGCGCGCTGCGCCAGGCTGTTGGCGTTGAAGGGTGGGCGGACTCGATTCAAGAAATTGGTGATCTCCGCTGTCGCCACGCCGTACCCGATTCGCAACCCCGCGAGTCCATAGATTTTAGAAAACGTCCGTAGCACAATCACGTTCCGCCCCTGCCTCACATAGGCCATGGCATCCGGAAACTGCTCGCTCCGGACATACTCGAAATAGGCTTCGTCGAACACCACGACGACATGTGCCGGCACGCGCGTGAGTAGCTGTTCGACCTCATCGGCTGACACCATCGTCCCGGTTGGATTATTGGGGTTGCAGAGAAACAGGAGCCTCGTGCGGTCGGTCATGGCATCCGCCATCGCCTGGAGATCGTGCCGCCACTGCTTCAACGGGACGATAATCGCCTTTCCATGGGCTGCCGTGACCTCCATTTTGTAGATCACAAAGGTTTGATCGGCCATGATCGCTTCATCGCCCGGGGCCAGAAACGTCCGGGCGAGCAGGCCCAAGATTTCATCCGACCCGTTCCCGAGAATAACCTGATCCGGCGTCACCTTCCATCGATCCGCCAGAGCTTCTCGCAGGCGAAACGCGCCGCCATCGGGATACCGATGCAGCGTTGCGGCCCCTTCGCTCAATGTGGCGCGCGCCAGAGGGGAAGAGCCCAACGGATTCTCGTTGGACGCCAGTTTAATGATACGAGCAAGACCCAATTCCCGTTGGAGTTCTTCGATCGGCTTCCCGGGAATGTAGGGACTGAGCGAGGCGATATCTGGATGAACGTTCAGCGGCATAGCATCAACTGTGGGCCGGGTAGGAACCCAGCACCTTCATGAAGAGACAGCGGCCGGTGATTTCTTCGATGGTGGCCTTCACCCGCTCTTCCTCGATATGGCCTTCGATATCAACGAAGAAAATGTACTCCCAGGCCTTTCGCCTGGAAGGACGTGATTCAATCTTGGTCATACTCAGGCCGTGAGAGGCAAAAGGCCGGAGGAGATCGTACAGAGCCCCGACTTTGTCTTTCACCGACAGCATGAGTGAGGTCTTATCTTTTCCCGTACGTTCAGGCGGCTTCTGAGACAAGATGAGAAAACGGGTCATGTTGTTCACATTATCTTCAATGCGGGCCTTGATGACCTGTAGGCCGTACAGCTTGGCCGCTAACTCCGATGCAATGGCGGCAACAGAGGGATTTTCCGAACACTGTTCTGCGGCGCGCGCCGTGCTTGCCACCTCCGACACAGGTACATGAGGAAAGTTCGTTTCCAACCAATTTCTACATTGGGCAATGGCATGGGGGTGAGAGTGGATGTGCTTCACCTCTTCCATCACGCCGGACTTCGACATCAAATGATGGGACACCTCCTGGAGCACTTCACCATAGATGAGCAGATTGGAATCGATGAACATATCGAGCGTGTGGTTGACCACTCCCTCTGTTGTATTCTCGATCGGGACCACGCCAAAATTGGCTCGCCCTCGTTCGACCTCACTGAACACGTCCTTAATGCTATTGACTGGAACGTACTGGGCGGACGACCCGAACTTCTGCATGGAGGCCATGTGCGTAAACGTGGCCATAGGGCCGAGATAGGCCACCTTCTGCGGACCCTCGAGAGAGAGGGAGGCGGACATGATTTCTCGATAGACAGACCGAATCGCCTCGGAGGGAAATGGCCCGGAGTTCTGTCCGATGAGGCGCTCGATGATCGTCGCCTCCCGCGCCGAGGTATGGAGATTGGCCTCCGCATCCCGCTGTTTCTTGAGCTTACCGATCTCAATGACGCTTTTGGAACGCTCATTCAGTAGACGCAAGATCTCGTCATCAATGCGGTCGATGGCGTTCCGATACTCGGAAAAGTCTCCGGACATAGCAAACCCCCTCTTACCAGCCAGGAGGCGGGCACTCGTCCGTCGGCTGGAGTGGCACAAGCTAAGTTGGAAATGATACAGGAACTATTCCTGGCAATGCAAGGAGACCCTCGATGTTTCACGAGCTTGCGACGACGATCCCTATCCATTTCACTCTGCGATCAGAAGGATTTGACAGGGGCCAGACGCATCACGAGAACAGGTGGGATGTTGCTCTTTTGAAATGATCGAAGGCCAGCTTCGTCGCTTGGCGGCCTCGTCCGGTTCGTTCAAGGAAGCCGGCCTGAATCAGATAGGGCTCATGGACATCTTCGAGCGTGCTCCTGTCTTCCTGAACGGCGGCTGCCAGGGATTCCACCCCGACCGGTCCTCCGGCAAACTTGTCGATGATGGTGAGAAGAATCTGACGATCCATCTCATCGAACCCCGCCGTATCGACACCCAGCCAGGCGAGGGCATCCTGAGCCACCGTCTGGGTAATTCGTCCCGCCGCCTTGACCTGAGCATAGTCACGCACCCGTTTGATGAGCCGGTTGACAATACGAGGTGTTCCGCGAGCACGGCCGGCAATTTCGCTCGCCCCCTCGGAATCGATCGGGATTCCAAGCACGCCGGCCGAGCGGGTCACAATGGTCTGCAACTCGGCTGGAGAGTAGAACTCCAGCCGGTGGACGAGTCCAAATCGGTCCCGAAGCGGAGAGGTGAGGGCGCCGGCCCTGGTCGTGGCCCCGACGAGCGTAAACCGGGGTAGATCCAATTTCACCGTTCTGGCTGCAGGCCCCTGGCCGATCACGAGATCAAGCTGATAGTCCTCCATCGCAGGATAGAGCGCCTCTTCGACAGAGGCGGGGAGTCGGTGAATCTCATCGATGAATAGGACATCATGCTCTTGGAGGTTCGTCAGGATGGCGGCCAAGTCACCTGCATGGGCCAACACGAGACCGGACGTCGAACGGAGCGACGCTCCCATCTCACGAGCAATGATGTGGGCGATGGTGGTCTTCCCCAGTCCAGGAGGGCCGTAAAAGATCGTGTGATCGAGCGCTTCGTTCCGCTGCTTTGCCGCCTCAATACAGATCCGCAGAGATTCTTTCATCCGCTCCTGGCCCACGTACTCATTCAAGGTCTGCGGGCGCAGCACCGTTTCGATGCTTCGCTCTTCGTCTGTGATCTGTGTGCTGACAACTCGCTCAGCCATCGTGAGGGAACCTCTCTCGCTCTAGCAGGATGCTGAAAAAGTCCGCCAGCGTCGTTCTCGCGTCGTTCAGAGGCTCAACGTACCGAGCGTACGCCTCGCCTCTTCACTCGCTGCGGCCTTGCTGGACGGCCTTTCTGAGCATCCTGCGGCTATTTTGTCATCGGCCCATTCTGTCAGATTCTAACGGTGCATTATGCATAAACTGAGTGTTCCGCAGCCTATTATGTTTATTTCATCTCCGGTGTTGGGAGGTATTTAGGTGGAGGCGGCAGGGCGCCCTGTCCTGGCGTGGCTGTACTCCCGCAGTTTGGTGGGCAGGTCTGGAGGCCTTGGGTCGGATCCGGAAGGTTCGATTCCATTTTCTCCAGCTGACATTGCGTAAGTCGCCCACCGTCCTGACTTCCGCAGCGAGCCGGCACATTCGAGTTGCCCATTTCACGATAGCCTTCGGGACAAGACCCGCACACGGCCAACAGATTCGCACCCAGCGGGACACATTGCACGAGGGTGGGATCGCCGTCCTTGCAAATCTCTTTGGCCTCGGTCACGCCTGTCGTCGCATAGCCTTCAGGACATTTACCGCAAGTCTTACGAATGCTTTTCGGCTCGTGTGTCTCCTCAGCTTGCACGGGCATGGCCCCTACCGCGAATGAGAGGACCGCAAGCCCGATGAACCATCGGGTCCAGACTATGCCTTGGATCAATCTCGTCATCTTCTTACCCCCTTGCAAGTTCCTTCAACGATTCACGAATCATGTCCTTGAGCACGATGGACTCAGGATTGGATTTCATCGCCTGTTTCAATGCGTCCTTGGCATCTTGCGGACGATAGCCCAAATTCACAAGGGCCGACAGCGCGTCGTCGAAGATCGCATCTTGCCCTTGCCTGGGCGACTCGCTTGTCGGCGCGAAGCCAGGATGGAGTTTATCGACTTTATCCTTGAGCTCCAATACCAGACGGCTGGCCGATTTGTTGCCGATCCCTGGAACAGTCGTCAGTTTCTCGACGTCTCCTGACCGAATCGCCGTGGCGAGATCGGACACCGGAAGAGCAGACAAGACGCTCAGAGCCAGTTTGGGTCCAACCCCGGATACGCTGGTGAGCAACACAAACGCATCTTTTTCCTGCGACGTCAGAAAACCGAAGAGCTGAATCGCGTCTTCGCGGACATGGGTATGCACACTCAGTGAGGCACTCTCGCTGAGATTGGGCAAGCCGTAGTAGGTACTGAGAGGAATAGACACTTCGTATCCGACCCCGTGCACGTCGAGGATCAGATAGGTCGGCGCCTTGAAGGCCAATCGGCCTGTCAATGAGGCGATCATACTCTAAGGGGCAACCTAGCCCGCATTATTCATGAACATTTCTGCTGCAATCGCGGATTCGCCGCTGTGACAAGCCTGGACGCGGTGGCCCGGAGTCCAGGCAGGCTGGCTCGCCATTCGGTCAGTCAACATACTGTTTCAAGTATGCCTCCCTCCCGTCGTAGGCTCGGCTCTGAAGCTTGCCTCGCCCACTCTTCCAAGGGGGCCAGCCCCCTTGGATCATCCCCACGAAGGGGGCACACCCCCTTCGGAGCTCCCAGTCGTGCAAAGCCCCGCCTCACGGCTCCGCGCGCCTGTCTCGCGTGGCGACTGCGCGATTTCGCGACGAACCGTCATGAATAATGCGGGCTAAGCTGAAGGGGTTCAGGCTGAAGGCTGAAGTGTTCGGAACTCCGATCTTCAGCCTGAGCACCTGAGTAGCTACCGCTCTTGTTCATCCAGCGGCGGCCACTTTCTCCATCACCTCGTCGGAAATATCAAAATTCGCATGAAGCTTCTGCACATCGTCATGCTCATCCAAGACTTCCATCAACTTGAGCATTTGCTCGGCTGCCTTTTCCTCGAGCCTAATCGTGTTCTGCGGAATAGAGGTCACTTCTGCAAGCTGGGTATCGATCTTCGCATCGACAAGGGCTTTTTTCACTGCTTCAAAGTGGTGCGGATCCGTGATGACTTCAAAGCTTTTCTCGCCTACCTTCACGTCCTCCGCTCCTGCATCGAGGGCGAGGGACAGCAGCGTATCTTCGTCCACTTTGCCCTTCTCAATCGTGAGCAGTCCCTTCTTATGAAACTGCCAGGAGACGGCGCCGGCTTCCGCCATATTGCCGTGATTTTTCGTGAGGAGGTTGCGTAGCTCGGCGACGGTGCGATTGCGGTTGTCGCTCGTGATTTCCATCAAGATGCCGGTCCCTCCAGGGCCATACGCTTCCAAATGGAATTCTTCATAGGCCACACCGGGTAATTCTCCCGTGCCACGCTGAATAGCTTTTTTCAGCGTATCGCCAGGCATATTGGCCTCTTTGGCCTTCAAGATAGCGAGGCGGAGTCGCGGATTCCCGTCCGGGTCGGCGCCTGTACGCGCCGCAATCGTCACTTCGCGGATAATTCTGGTGAAGATCTTCCCGCGTTTGACATCCATGGCACCTTTGTGCCGTTTCACCGTCGCCCAATGGCTATGTCCACCCATGCTCACTCCATGCAGCCGGACTCAGGAAGGCTTGCTGCGCAAGAATGTGACGTCAATCGACCAGAGCCTGTACTCGTAGCACAGGGTTTGGAAAGGTGTCAATTATGCCGGGGAGGACAAGGTGCCGCAGTTACTCTGAATACATCAGCAACTGTATCCCAATAAGCAGAATCAAGCAGGCCCAGGGCAATTCCCATTTGGAAAACCCTGGGTTCGACGGGGAACGGAACCAATCGGCCAGCAGTTTGGATGAACCAGCTGTCACCGCCATGGTGCCCATCATTGCGTGGCCCATCGCAATCGTATGGGCTGAAGGGTGGTCGCCATGGGAATGGACAAACAACATCAGCCCTCCGATGATGGCAAACAGAGGCAACGGCGCAACCCACACCGCATGACGGATCCGGCCAAGCCTACGAAGCAGCTCAATGGCGCCAACCGTCAACGACAAGAACGCGTAGGTCTTATGCTGTAAGATTTCCGGATCGCTGCCGAAGAAGGTCTGCATGAAACTGAGTGAGCCGATCGGCCAGGCATCATGATCGCTCCAGATAATGAGAAAGATGCCGGCTGAGAATAAGGCTCCCGGCAGAAGAAACCTGGTCCAAGCCCAGAGCCTCGTACCCAACGCATGGCGCAGTTCACTCAGCCCAATGATGAGCACCAACATGCCGGCGAGGTGATGATTGAACTCAGAGTAGGCGATGCCTGCTCTGGATCCTTCCCACCCTGCCTCGGAACCGGCAGCACCATGATGTTCATGCTCGGCCATCATGTCTTCATGGGCCGGAGCGTGATCATGCTGGTCATGCTGCGCCCATAGAGGGAGAGCTGACAGGAGCAAGAAAGTCAGGAGGACGAATCCCATCCAGCGACTTCTATGCAACCCCTGCAGCGAGCAGCCATCGTGACTGTTGCATAGAAGAAAGGCCCGTCCAGTTGACCGGACGGGCCTTCGTGCCATCATATCGTATAGATAGTTATGTTCGCCTGACTGGCTTACATGAACTTCATAAACTTATCTTTTGCCTCATCCATCACTTGAGCCGTAATGCTCGCCATCCCGCGCTCCTTCGCCACCCGCTCGACTTCTTTGCGGGCCATGGGACGGATGAAGTCAGGAATATTTTCAAGCCGCTGCTCCGCCTCAGGCGTCCAGGCCATCCCATTGCTCGAATCGCTCTTAGAATCGTCCATCACTTGTAATGTGATCGTCTTGTAGCCCTGCTTGCGAGCAAAGGCCTCCACGCTGCTCTGTACCATCGGCTTCACAAATGAGGGGAGACGGTCGAGTTTCTCCTTCGCATCGGTCGACCAGGTGAAATCCGACGTCACGGCTCCAACATCGGCGGGCTTACCGCCTGATGTGAGTCCCATGTCAGCCACCATCGCAGAGAAGGGGCAGCCGCCGCCGGACTTCTCTCCAGGCTTGGCTGCCGGTGCAGCGGCTACCGCCGGCTGACCACCCTGGATCTTCTTGTTCAGCTGTGCCGCCATCTGACTAGGAGCTGCGGTGGCTTCGTCTTTCAGCGTGCCCCGCGTCATCTCAAACGGCTCGGCCTCAACCGTACGTCCACCGAGCTTCACCCCGAGGGAACTGACCATCTGGGTTTCGCCTGCATTCGTGACCATTGAGAACTTGGCATTGCAAGAGGGACAACCGAAGAACACGCCGAGCGAATCCTCTCCAGGCTTCTCCACCTTCTCGAAGTTCATATAGGTTTCGCAGTTGAGACAGACAAATTTCATGGTATCTCCTCTTCAGTACGTCGTTTCACAGTTCACAGTTTATCGGCCAACACCTTCCTGTAATCGATGAGCGTTCTGATGCGCCCGGCTATTTCCTGGTACCGTTGAATCGTCGGGTAGCTGTCGTCGAGCAACGGCTGGCCCTTGTCGAAGGTGCGCGCGAGTGTCCGATCGAAGGGAATCCGTCCGAGTAACGGCAAGTCCAGCATCTCACACATCGCTTCGGTATTGCCTTCGAACAACTCGTTCACTTCTCCACAGGAGGGACAGCGGTACTCGCTCATATTCTCGACCATACCCATGACCTTGATACCGATGTCGCGGGCATAGGTGACCGACTTCTGCACCACATCCGAGGCCACTTCTGATGGCGTCGTCACCACAATCGCTCCCGCCAGGTCTGGAATAAACCCGGCAATGACCGGTGGCTTATCCGCCGCGGCTCCCGGCGGCAGATCGACCAGCAGATAATCGAGTTCTCCCCACACGACATCGGCTAAGAACTCTCGGATGACATTCATTTCCATCAGCCCCAGCCACGCAGGGCTCACGTCCATCGGCCCCTTCCAACGTACCGGCGACGCATCCTCAAGGAAGAAATCCATCGACGCGACTTTCACGCCGAGCGGCCCGACCGGGGGAATTGCGCCAGCAGGGCTCATCGTCAAGGACTGGCCGTGCATGCCCAACATACGCGGCACACAGGGTCCGTTCAGATCCACGTCCAACAGTCCGACCTTCGCCCCTTGCCGCGCAAAGGCCAAGGCCAAATTGACCGTGGTCATGCTCTTGCCCACACCGCCTTTTCCGCTCATGACCACCAGCTTGTGCTTGATGCCGGCCATACGAGTCTGCACCTGCCTCATCTGCTCGGTGATCTGTTGGGCGACTTTCGCGTCGTCAGAGTACTTGAGTTTACCGAGAATGGCCTTCAGATCTTTCTCGACTGCCATAACGGAAACCCCTCTCTAACTGTGCGAATTGACAGAGGTTGACCGTAACACAGGGATTTCCGGGGAGTCAAACTCCACCGATCCAGTCCGCCAGATGGAGCGGATTCCGATGGCTAACGCGGAGCTAACCGGCACGTTGCTGTTTGGCCCGTCCGGTTGAGCGACGGGTTAGACGTGCAGTGGTCGCAGCGACATCCAGAAGTCCTCGTAACGCCTCGTTGACCGCCTTCGCATTCGGAAACGCTTCGGCAAGCTCGGGTTCGAGAACGACAACATTTGTCTCCCTGGCGGCCCGAGCAGCATACTTCCCGCGCACGAGCTTGCCGAAATCCGACCGCCTGTATTCCGGTCGCAGTTCGTCGCCTGCTTTACGACTCCCCCTCTTCATAGATTCCCCTTTCCTGACTCGTGACCAGACGAGCGCTGATCATACGAATAGTTTTACCTTCATCGGTGTGTGCCACGACCAGAAGACGATCCTGACTCGAATTGCCAAAGGTGACAAAGCGCTGCTCCTGACCAGAATGGTCTGGATCGGAGCCGGTGATCGAAAGCGTATCATGGAAGACCGTTGAGGCTTCTTCAAATGAGACACCGTGCTTTTTCAAATTCGCAGCGGCTTTCTTCGGGTCCCAAGAAAATTTCATGCAGCCATCATACCCGCTCAAGCCTCGGTACGTCTAACGATCCGGTTGACTCGTCGGCCTAGGCGGGCAAAGGCGCGTTAGCGACGCCATCCCGTAGAAACGACTGTTAGGCCGCTGTGAGCCGGACTTTCCCAACCTTGCCGAGTTTCACATGCTGCTTGGCTTGCCAGAGATCATGGTTGTACTGCATGGCTATCCAACTCTCCGGAG
>JAWXBV010000134.1:0-16342 GCA_034440335.1 Nitrospirota bacterium
AGAAGGCCTCTAAGTGACGCCGAGAAGTTCTATTCCTTGGCAGAAGCATGGCGGCAGGATGTTCGCTTTACATCCTCCCTCACCCAAATGATCCTCCATCCGACGTACCAGAGGATCATTGGGATGGGCCTTGCAGCAGTTCCCTTCCTTCTTCGTGAGCTTGAACGGAAACCGGACCACTGGTTTTGGGCATTGCATGCGATTACCGGGGCCGATCCCGTCAAGCCCGAAGACCGAGGCAAGCTGAGGAAGATGGCCGAGGCTTGGCTCACGTGGGGTAAGGAGCAGGGGCTGGCCTGGTGAGCAATGAGCTTGAAAGCGTGTTCCCTCACCTAACACCACTCAATCATTCCATCACAAGTCCTGTTTCACCTGACTACAACTGTATTGCCTGGGCAGCAGGCGAAACGGAGAGATGGTGGTGGCCTGTGGCTGGGTCTTTCGCGTACTGGCCGCCAACCATTCCTGTGCAGGAAACCCTCGATGCCTTCATCAAAGCGTTCGGTTCGATCGGATTCACTCCATGCGGAAACGCGAACATTGAGCAAGGATACGAGAAAATCGCGCTGTACGTGGATGAAAACGGGAAGCCGACCCATGCGGCCCGGCAGCTTCCCAACGGCCGATGGACCAGCAAACTTGGCCAAAGCCAAGATATTGAGCATGAGCTTGATGGCTTAACCGGCGCGGTGTATGGGGTAGTGGCGCAGGTTCTCAAGCGACCAATCGACGAATAACTTCCTCCGAAGTCTCTCAGCGCGTCACTGCACGTGTGAGAACCGGCGCGCCTGCCTGTGCCGTCACGGCAGACAGGTTGGTCTGGCTCTGATCATCTGGAACGGCGGGACGGGGGAAGTGATCAACTCGTCGGCAACGAGCCGAACAAGCTCATTGAAGAACTGCATGCCTGTGCGTGCGCCCAAGGCAGGCAGGCATGCAGGCAGGAACGGGGCGTTAGCGGCGTGAAGACAATCATACGAAATAGGGCGACGAATGCATGGGGCAAGGTTCGCGTTGGTGATGCTCTGCGGTTAATTAACGGCCGGGCCTTTAAGCCGAGTGAGTGGAAAGAAAGAGGGCTCCCGATTGTCCGTATCCAAAACCTCAATAATGCGGAAGCTCCATTCAACTACTACGAAGGCGATCTGCCGGAGAAGTTCTTGCTCAATAACGGTGATCTACTTTTCGCCTGGTCTGGTACACCTGGAACTTCTTTTGGTGCCCATATATGGCGCGGTGGGAAGGCCTGGCTAAACCAGCACATCTTCAAGGTGATGTTTGACGTTGTTGACTTCAATAAGAAGTTTCTCCAGCTCGCGATCAACCAGAACCTCAACGAATACATCCGCGCCGCACATGGAGGAGCCGGGCTAGCGCACATCACGAAAGGCAAGTTTGAGGATTCTGAACTGGTCAAGCCACCACTAGAAGAACAGAACCTAATTGTCGCGGAGATCGAAAAGCAGTTCTCCCGCCGCGACGAAGCCGTCGCCAACCTCAAGCGCGTCAAGGCCAACCTCAAACGCTACAAATCTGCTGTCCTCAAAGCCGCCGTCGAAGGGAAACTCGCGCCGACCGCGGGGCCTTGGAAACAAGTCGCCCTTGGTGATGTCACGACTTCCATCAGAAACGGCTATTCGAAGAAGCCCGATGCGGAGCAGGGGACACGTATTTTTCGGATTAGCGCGGTTCGCACGATGAAACTGGATACGAACGATGTTCGCTATTTGTCCGGCACTCCAGCCGACTATGAGCCGTTCCTTATTGAGCCAGGCGACGTATTGTTCACGCGATATAACGGAAACCGGGACTATGTAGGAGTGTGCGCGCGAGTACCGGCAAGCCTACCTCCCACGGTTTACCCAGACAAGCTGATACGAGTTCGTGTCCCAAGCTCGATGCTGCTTCCCGAGTTCTTGGTGATCCTGGCCTCGACTGGCCGTGCGCGAGAATACATTGACTCGAAGATTCGGACCACGGCTGGACAATCTGGGATCTCAGGCGGTGATCTCAAAGTGTTACCGCTCGATATCCCTCGGGTGACAGAGCAACTGCAGATCGTCGCCGAAGTCGAGCGCCGCCTGTCTGTCATCGACGAACTCGAAACCGCCGTCAAAGCAAACCTCACCCGCGCCGACCGCCTGCGGCAGTCAATACTGGCGAGGGCATTTTCTGGTGAATTGGCAACACTTCAATGAGCTCTCCATACGATCATGCTTTCGTAGGTTTCGAAGCCCTTCTCTCCACATGGAAAGGTGCGCACATCTATTCAGTGCATTCTTATGTAGCGGTAAAAGGGCCGGAAGGGAATCGGTTACTATTTGGCCGGATATTGCTGGAACCAACTCGCGATGGAGTCAATGAAACACCTTTTCAGTTTGAAACGGAGCATATTATCGCCGGTCGATTTGTAAAGTTGGCAACACCGGAATCGATCGCTGGATTTATCGCGGGAGCAACAGCTGGGCAGATGGACACAGACAAGGGCTGTGTGTCTCTTGCTACCGACTCCTCGGGATCTATTTCAGGTTACTTTGCCCCGGTCTACCATCCTTTGATCTCAGATGGTCCAAGATTGCCAAGTCTCATTGTTCGCGGAATAGCGAAACATAACGTCCTGGTCACCGTGGGAGATAGCAGACAGTTTGACTGGGAGATGAAAGCTGCAGATGCCCCATTTGACTCATTGGATGAACTACTGGGCCACTGCGGGTTGCCTGCTTTGATCCAAATTGGAGACTCCACAACACTGGAGATTGTCGCAAGGACGCCTGCGATAGTTGGAGCAAACTCGGCCATTAATGGGAGCGAAGCTGTTATCGAATGTCGGGTTGCCAAAGCGCTCGATCCCAGCAAATTGCGCCTTGGTTATAGAATACTCCAGAAGGACCAGCAGATTGTTCGTGGGAGCGTTACTGGTGATAGCTTCGAATGGCGAGATGAGAAGGATCTCAAGTTCGCATTTCATCGAATCGATATAGCTGAAGCTTCGGTAGTGCAAGCCTTCTTGAGCTATGACCGGATTTCGCTGCACCAATGGTGGGTCACAGATCCGAAAAAGCATCTCAATCCTTGGCAGGCGATCCACCAGATATTTGATCAGGACTTAGAACTTTTGAGGAAGATGCTTCTCAAGCCGGAAACAGACAAGCCATATGCCTTCGAAAGCGCGGTTTCCACATTATTAACGCTTCTTGGGTTCTCTGTCGCGAACTACGGTCGCATTCCAAAGCTTCAGAAAGGCCCAGACATAATCGCAGTCACCCCATCTGGCCATGTGGGAATAATCGAATGCACAATTGGCTTAATTAATGAGAATGACAAGCTGGCAAAATTGGTTCAGAGAACCACGTTGATCAAAGAGAAGTTAGCCGACGCCCGTTATGGGCACCTACAGTTACAATCAGCAATCGTCACGCCGCTATCTCGCGAAGAAGTGGCAGCAGACCTCTCAGCTGCTGGAGCCCATGGAATAGCTGTAGTCTGCAAACAGGAAATTGAAAATGCTTTGAACCGGGTTGGGTTCCCGCCAAATGCGGACCGCATGTTTCAGGACGCAAAGAACCTAGTCCCAGCTTCTGATCAACCATCCTTATTTCAAAAGTAATCGAGACCTATGCAACATTCAGCTATCGTCCAAAAGCTTTGGAACTACTGCAACGTCCTTCGCGACGACGGGATGAGCTATGGAGACTACGTCGAACAGTTGACGTACTTGCTGTTCCTCAAAATGGCCGACGAACGCACGAAGCCGCCATATAACCAACCGAGCCAGATTCCCGACAAGTACAGTTGGCCCAGCCTGCTCAAGAAAGACGGCGACGATCTGTTTGCGTCCGACGCACAGGCAGACGGGATGAGCTATGGCGGCAACTCTGTTTCAGCTTGCCTTGCTGGAGAGCTATGAAGATCGTCCGTGATTGTTTTGGCCGATCTGTCAGGCTGACCGATGAACGGGCTGCACATATCCTCCAACATCAGGAAATGGCCGACATGGAGGCGGAGATTGAACGGGTGCTCCAATCTCCAGCGGAAGTGCGGGTCTCTCGTTCGGATAATACCGTCCAGTTGTTTTATGAGTTCTATGCCCAGACGCTGGTTGGTGGGAAATGGCTGTGTGTCGTGGTAAAGTATCCCCCTGATGACGGGTTCGTGGTGACGGCCTATTTGACTGACCAACTCAAGACGGGAGAAACGATATGGCCGAAAAAGTAAAGGTCTGGTTCGATCCTGAAGGCGATTTTCTGGAAGTGCAGTTCAGCGATGCTCCAGGGTTCATGCGTCCAACGGCCTACGAGGCCGTCATGGAGCGCGTGGACGAGCACGGGCATATCTTGGGATTCACCGTCCTCGGCGTCAGCCGTTTCAAAAAAGACCACCCTCTCGAAGCCGAACTTATGACTGGAACATAAGGATGGGAGCTGGGTCCACCTAAGCTGGTGGCTCCATCCGACTTCCACCCCAGTGCAGCCCTAATAACGTCTTCCCTGACGCCCAAACTATCTGAACATGAGTCCCTCAGCTATTGTTCAAAAGCTCTGGAATTACTGCAACGTTCTCCGTGACGACGGGATGAGTTATGGCGACTACGTCGAGCAGTTGACGTATCTGCTGTTCCTCAAGATGGCTGACGAGCGCACCAAGCCGCCATACAACCAGCCCAGCCAGATTCCCGACAAGTACAGTTGGCCCAGCCTGCTGAAGAGGGACGGCGACGACCTGTTCGACCACTACCGTCATCTCTTGGAAGAGCTTGGTAAGGGGAAGGGCATGCTCGGCCTGATCTTCACGAAGGCCCAGAATAAGTTTCAGGACCCCGTCAAGCTTCGGCGGCTGATTGTGGATCTCATCGACAAGGAAGAATGGTCCACGATGAGTGCCGATGTGAAGGGGGACGCCTACGAGGGCTTACTGGAGAAGAACGCGCAAGACACAAAGTCCGGCGCAGGCCAGTACTTCACCCCAAGGCCGCTGATTGTTGCGATGGTAGAGGCCATTGCCCTGAAATCCAACGAGACCATCTGCGACCCAGCCTGCGGGACCGGCGGGTTTTTCCTGGCCGCACATGACTACATCGTGAAGCATTATCCCAATCTCACCAAGGACGAAAAGCGACAGCTCAAGCAGGGCACATTCAAGGGATGGGAATTGGTCCAAAGCACGGCACGGCTCTGCGCGATGAATTTGATGCTCCACGGGATCGGCAGCGACAAAGACCTGCCTATCGTCGTATCCGACTCCTTGGCCGCTGATCCTGGCGATCGGTTCGACATCGTAATGACCAATCCGCCATTTGGGAAGAAGAGTAGCACGACTATCGTCGGCGAAGAGGGACAGGTCTCCAAGGAACGGGACATCGTCGAACGTGACGACTTCTGGGCCACGACATCCAACAAGCAACTCAACTTCGTCCAGCACGTCAAAACGTTGCTGAAGCAAAATGGTCGTGCCGCGGTCGTGGTGCCTGATAACGTGCTCTTCGAGGGTGGCGCGGGAGAAACCGTCAGGCGCAAACTCCTGCACGAGTGCGATGTGCACACGCTTCTGCGTCTGCCGACCGGCCTCTTCTATGCGCAGGGCGTCAAAGCCAACGTGCTCTTCTTCGACAAGAAGCCCGCGAGCGAGACCCCCTGGACCAAGAAGCTCTGGATCTACGACCTACGCACCAACAAACACTTCACACTCAAGACCGATCCGCTCAAGCGCGAAGACCTCGACGAGTTCGTGAAATGCTACAATCCGGCGAATAGGCACACCCGTCCTTCGACAAGCTCAGGACAGGCAAACTGGTCGTCAAAAAACCCGAATGGCCGCTGGCGCGCCTATGACTACGACGAACTCATCGCCCGCGACAAAGCCAGCCTCGACATCTTCTGGCTCAAAGACGACTCCCTAGAAGACTCCGCCAATCTCCCCAATCCCGACATCATCGCCCAAGAAATCGTCGACGACCTCGAAGCCGCGCTCGAACAGTTCCGGCTGATTGCGAATGACTTAGGGAGTGAACCACCAGAGAAGATGGCTTGATGGGCAGGCCGAAAACGGCGGGAGTATTTTGCCGCGGTGTACGCTAGCCTAGCCTGCGATTACGAACCAATGACGAAACTGTTTATCGCGGTGAGCGAGAGGGCTTTGTCGATTCACGGGAAGTAATGCGGCGAACAGTTCTCGGTCCAGCAAGCAAGTCGAACCGAGCTGTTCAGGTGTCGTTCTGAATGCTAGCCGAGTGTGGATAATGCGGGAATTAGGCGTGGCCGGTCTTGCGGGCGCGGTCGGCGATCTTTTTTCGGAGGCGGGCTTTTTCGAGACTGATTTCAGCTTCTTTCACTTCTGACGGCAGGCCGCCGGCCTTGAGGCGCTCCTCGGCCTTCTCAACGGACGCTTGGGCTCTGCCCACGTCGATATCTTCGGCCTTTTCGGCGATCTCGGCCATGATCGTCACTTTGGTTGGCGTGACTTCTGCGAATCCCCAGAGGATCACCATATGATTGGTCAAGTCCCCGACGCGATAGCGCAGCTCGCCGATGCGTAACGTAGACAGGAAATGACAGTGTCCTGGCAGCACGCCGAACTCGCCCTCTGAGCCTGGGGCGATAACCTCATCCACCTGCTGGCTCAAGAGCAACTTCTCTGGTGTGACAACCTCTAATAAAATCTTTCCAGCCATTCGTTCCTTGTGAAACGTGAAGGGTTAGAGGTGAAAGGTGAAATCGACCAAGAATGTTCTTCTCGTTTCACGCTTCACGCTTCACGTTTTTCTTCTCACGCTGCTAAACTTTCACGCCCATCTTCTCGGCTTTCGCAATCACTTCCTCGATGGGGCCGACCATGTAAAACGCCTGTTCTGGGAGATGATCGTACTTGCCGGCGAGAATTTCCTTGAAGCTTCGCACGGTGTCTTTGAGCTTCACATACTTACCGGGTGAGCCGGTAAAGGCTTCGGCGACGTGGAACGGCTGTGACAAGAAGCGCTGAATCTTTCGCGCACGAGCCACCGCCATCTTATCGTCTTCCGACAATTCATCCATGCCGAGAATGGCGATAATATCTTGGAGATCTTTATACCGCTGCAACACGGACTGGACTCCTCGTGCGACCTTATAGTGATCTTCGCCGATGACTTGCGGGTCGAGAATACGTGAGGTGGAGTCGAGCGGATCAACGGCTGGATAGATGCCCAACTCAGCCAGTTGCCGTGACAACACGGTCGTCGCGTCCAAGTGGGCAAAGGCGGTGGCCGGCGCCGGGTCGGTCAAGTCGTCTGCCGGGACATAGATCGCCTGCACCGAGGTGATGGATCCACGCTTGGTGGAGGTGATGCGTTCCTGTAGTTGTCCCATCTCGGTCGAGAGGGTGGGCTGATAGCCGACGGCGGACGGCATACGTCCGAGCAAGGCCGACACTTCTGAGCCGGCCTGGGTGAACCGGAAGATATTATCCACGAAGAGCAGCACGTCCTGGTTTTCTTCGTCGCGAAAATATTCGGCGACGGCCAGTCCGGTCAAGGCGACGCGCAGACGGGCTCCGGGCGGCTCGTTCATCTGGCCATAGACCAGCGCGACCTTCGATTTGGTGAAGTCCTTGGGATCGATAACCTTCGACTCCTGCATTTCGTGCCAGAGGTCGTTGCCTTCACGGGTTCGCTCGCCGACGCCGGCGAAGACGGAGAAACCACCGTGGTGTAAGGCGATGTTGTTGATGAGCTCCATGATGATGACGGTCTTACCGACTCCGGCGCCGCCGAAGAGGCCGACCTTGCCGCCCTTGCTGTAGGGTTCAAGAAGATCGACGACCTTGATACCGGTTTCCAGGACTTCGGTCTTCGTGTCCTGATCTTCGAGGCGCGGCGCAGGTCGGTGAATGGGATAGGTCTTCGAGGTCGTGATCGGGCCCATCTCGTCCACCGGCTCGCCTAACACATTGATCAGCCGTCCCAATGTCTCGCGGCCGACCGGCACGGAAATCGGCGCCCCGGTATCATGCACATCCATTCCACGCGTGAGACCGTCGGTCGTGGACATGGCGATGCCGCGCACGCGGTTTTCACCGAGGTGCAGCGCGACTTCAAGAGTGATGCGGACAGCCGGCGTGCCGGTGGTTGTATTCTCTTCCTGAATCACTTTGAGGGCGTTGTAAATGCTCGGCAGTTGTCCGGGAGGAAACTCCGCGTCCACCACCGGCCCGATCACTTGAATCACTTTTCCTATGCTCATACCGCTCCTTCTCTCGCAAGTTCTGAATTCTGAGTCATGAGTTCTGAGGTGTCGGTTCTGGCGGCGTTTTCACTCAGCACCCAACGCTCAGAACGTCCAATCTATTTCAGCGCTTCTGCGCCGCCGACGATGTCCATCAACTCTTTGGTAATGGCCGTCTGGCGGGTCTTGTTGTAATGCAGGGTCACTTTCTTGATCAGTTGTCCTGCGTTCCTGGTTGCGCCGTCCATCGCCGCCATGCGGGCTCCATGTTCCGCTGCGGCTGACTCCAACAAGATACGAAATGTCTGTGTCTGGAAATGCTTCGGAATAAATACGTTCAAGAGGTCAGCTTCGTCGGGTTCATAGAGGTAGCTGCCGCCGGTCGTGCCTTCCGCTTGGGCCGTCCCGAATTCGGCTGCGGCATCGACGGGAAACAGCTTCTCCACGATCACACGCTGTTGAATCGCCGACTTGAACTCGTTATAGACGATATGGAGTTCGTCGAACGTCCCCTTGACGAAGTGATCGGTCAGGTCGCTGCCGATATCGATGGCATGCTCAAAGGTGAGCTTGTCGAAGATGCCGGTCCACTCCTGCCTGATCGGCCAGGTGCGCCGGCGAAAATAGTCGCGACCTTTGCGACCCACGATGCTCAAGGTGACCTGTGATCCCAGGGCCTCGCATTGACGCACAAACTCCGAACTCTTTCGCACGATATTGCCGTTGAACCCGCCGCACAGTCCTCGATCGCTGGTGACGACGAGCACTTCGACCTTCTTCCCTTCGCGCTTCTGCAGCAGGGGATGGGAGGCCCGATTCACACGCTGGCTCAGGTTGCTGACGACACCACGCATCTTGAGGGCGTAGGGACGCGCAGCTAGAATACGGTCTTGCGATCGTTTTAGCTTCGCCGCAGCCACCATCTTCATGGCCTTGGTGATCTTCTGTGTATTTTTGAACGCCGCAATTTTACGGCGTAGACTCTGTAAGCTGGGCATAGTGTCAGGGGCTCAGCGCCCCAATTAAAAATTCAAAATTTACAATTATGAATTATGGTTTGGCCCCGTATCCCATCTTTTGTTTAAAGGTCGTCAGAATGTCTTTCAGTCTGGCGGCGACCTTGTCATCGATCTTTCCGATGCTCGCAATTTCTTTTTTCAGCTCGGGATGGTGCTGTTGCGCATAATGCAGCAGGTCGGCTTCGAACTGTTGCACTTTGTCGACCGGGACATCGTCCAGGTATCCATTGACTCCCGCGTAAATCGACAGCACTTGGTCGGCGACCGGCATCGGTTTGTATTGCCCTTGCTTGAGCAACTCCACCATCCGCACACCCCGCGCGAGCTGCATCTGCGTGGCTTTGTCCAGCTCGCTGCCGAACTGCGAGAAGGCGGCCATTTCGCGATACTGGGCAAGGTCGAGCCTGAGTGTACCGGCGACCTGCTTCATGGTCTTAATCTGAGCCGAACCCCCGACGCGGGAGACCGAGAGACCGACGTTAATTGCGGGACGAATACCGGAGTAGAACAGATCGCTGCCGAGATAGATCTGCCCGTCGGTGATCGAAATGACGTTGGTCGGAATGTAGGCGGACACGTCGCCGGCTTGTGTTTCAATGATGGGCAGCGCGGTGAGGCTTCCCCCGCCGAGTTTGTCGCTGAGTTTTGCCGCACGCTCCAACAACCGGGAGTGCAGATAGAACACGTCGCCCGGATAGGCTTCACGGCCTGGCGGGCGGCGAAGCAAGAGTGACAACTGGCGATAGGCCACGGCATGTTTGGAGAGATCGTCATACACGATCAAGGCATGTTTGCCGTTGTCCCGGAAATATTCACCGATGGCGGCGCCCGAGAATGGCGCCAGGTACTGCATGGGCGCCGCATCGCTCGCGGTAGCGGCGACCACGATGCTGTATTCCATCGCGTGGTTTTCTTCGAGCGTCTTGACGACGCGTGCCACGGTGGATCGCTTTTGGCCGATGGCCACATAGATGCAAAAAACGTCGAGGCCCTTTTGATTGATGATTGTATCGACGGCAATAGCCGTCTTGCCGGTCTGCCGGTCGCCGATGATCAATTCACGCTGGCCGCGGCCGATGGGGATCATGGCGTCGATGGCTTTGATGCCTGTTTGTAAGGGTTCGCGCACCGATTGGCGTGTATTCACGCCGGGAGCCACCACTTCAATGCGGGACGAGAGCGTGGACTTGATCGGGCCCTTACCATCGATCGGTTGACCGATCGCGTTCACGACACGACCGATCAAGGCTTCACCGACCGGAACCTCCGCAATACGTCCCGTGCGCTTGACCGGATCGCCTTCCTTCACGCCGACGTCATCGCCCATGAGCACGGCGCCGACGTTGTCTTCTTCAAGGTTGAGCGCGATCCCGTAGAGGCCGCCGGGGAATTCGAGCATTTCACCGGCCATAGCGCCGTCGAGGCCATAGACCTTGGCAATGCCGTCTCCGACCTGAATGACTGAGCCGGTCTCCTTGACATCGACCTGTTTGTCGAAGCCTTTGATTTTTTCCTTGATAATCGAACTGATTTCTTCGGCCTTAATCTGCATAGCTACTCCTTCGTCAACGTATTCTGCATCGCTTGTAACCGCCCCAGCACGGTGCCATCGACCACCGTGCTGCCGAGACGGATCTGCATGCCGGCGATATAGCGGGCATCTGTGTGAAAGGTGACTTCGACTTGGCGCTTGAGCATGGCGTGCAAGCGATTGCTGATTTGCTCTTGCTCGCCTGGGGGTATGGACGTTGCGGAGAAGACGGTGACGGGCTGGGTGCCTTTCAACGCATCGGCGAGTTTCGCGAAAGCCTCGGCAATTTCAGGAAGAAAACCGACGCGATTTTTCTTGACTAACTGTTCGAGAAATCTTTTTCCGACGGGCGGACATCCCAAGCGCGAACCGAGTTCTGCAAGGACGGCAATTTTGTCTTCGGCGCCGAACACTGGTGAGGCCACCACATGGCGCAATTCGACCGAATCCTTCATCGCATGGCCCAGCCCCGTTAAGAACACACGAGTCTGTTCGATGCTGGATACGTCGAGTAACTCGAAGAGCGCCTGTGCATAACGTCGCGCCACTGCTGTCTTAATCACGATAACAGGTCCGTTCGATTTTTTATTTTTGACAATGATGGAAGCCTTCGTGGCTCGCACGACAAGCGGCGGGTCAAATTAGCATTGAGGGATGAGGGCTGTCAATATGGCTGTGTGGGTGGTGAAGAAGCTAGAGCGATTGGATGATGCCGCCGCCGAGCACGCGATCGTTTCGATAGAGCACCGCTGATTGCCCTGGACTCAATGCGCGCTGTGGCTCGTGAAAGAGAATGCGAAGGGTGCCACCTGAAAGGGGCTGGACGGTCGCAGACGTGGAAGGCGTGGCATACCGGACCTTGACCTCGACTTCCGATGATCCGTTAAGAAGAGAGGAGTCGAAGAGATTCAGATCTGCGACATCGCACTGGCTGCGACGCAGGGATTCTTCTGCTCCAAGCACGACCCTATTGGTCGCCGGTTGTACCTGCTGAACATAGAGCCTGCGACCGGTCGCAATGCCAAGCCCCCGTCGTTGGCCCGGCGTATAAAAGGCAATGCCTTCGTGTTCTCCTAAATAGCGTCCTTCATCATCCACGAATGCCCCCGGCTTCTTGGCGTCAGGCGCTTCCTGCTGGATAAAGGTTCGATAATCGCCGTGGCTCACGAAGCAGATTTCCTGGCTTTCCTTCAATTCGTCCATAGGAAGGCCCAAGGCCTCTGCCTCCATCCATACGTCCTTCTTCTGCATGCCTCCGACAGGAAAGAGAATACGAGAGAGCCATGACTGACGAAGACGGTAGAGGAAATAGCTCTGATCTTTTTTGGGATCGGCGGCTCGCTGAAGAGTCGGAGCCCCCTCGGATTCGCCGATTCGAACATAGTGGCCGGTGGCCACAAAAGTAATCCCGCGTGTGTCCGCGAGTTCCACGAGGCTCCGCAGTTTGACACGCTCATTACACCGAACACAGGGATTGGGTGTGGTGCCTTCGAGATAGCCGGCAACAAAGTCGTCGATAACCCCGGCACGAAAGGTTTCTCTGGTGTCGACCACTTCATGCGGGATGTTCAATGTCTGCGCCACAAACCGAGCAATGCCGACCTTACAGCACCCACGCTCTTCCCAGCGCTTCGAGACCGCGACTGAGTCGTCTTCATGCTCCCAGACCTGAAGCGTGACGCCATGCACGTCGTAGCCCTGGCGAACCAGAAGCGCTGCGGCGACAGAGCTGTCCACGCCACCACTCATGCCAAGGAGAACTGTAGGGCGAGCCATAGGGCTGCTATTGTACTGAGGAGTGAGGGAAAGGGCTAGCGGATTGTTCCTTACATCTAATGGGCGGTTGCAACAAGGCCGGGAGGCACGTCGACCGAGAGGGCTCGTTGTTCACCCCACAGATGAGCCCCCATATCGCACATGCCATGGAAGCGAGAGCCTTCTTCGATCGCAATGACTGGGGTCCGAATATCGCCGACTAGAATACCGGACTTCAGGATCTGAATCTTTTCAATGGCAGTGATCGTGCCATGAATCTTGCCGCTATTCATGAGCGTCCCAACTGACACGATGCCCTCGATGACGGCATGCTCCCCGACGATTAACGCTCCGGTCGTATGGATCTCGCCATTGACGCGTCCATCAATCCGAATGGTGCCATTGAAACTTATCACCCCCCTGAAGTCTGCGCCTTTCCCCAGAAACGTAAAATTCTCGCTGCTCTGTTCGGGTTGCTGGCTCCGTTCCGTCATTGCCCACATGATCGCCTCCTCAGTCTCCTCATGCGCATGGATGGCCGCTCGGCGCATGAATAATGTGCATGAAAATACCTAAATGATAATATTCTCCTACCCATTGACTCGCTTGATATGGGGGGGCGTGATCACGCCGATAGGGAGCAGCGGGGTCTCACGAGGTATCTCGCGCACACCGTGAGCCATTTCGAGTGCACCGTTGAACAGCACGCCATCTTCTATTGACAGCATCGGCGTCTTGATACTCCCGTTCATGACGGCCGGAGTCCGAAGCTTGACGCACTCTTTCGCAATGACATCCCCGGTAATCTTTCCTTTACACACAATGGTTCCGGCTGAAATTTTTGCCTGAATGACGGCCTCTTCACCAATCAGCAGCACGCCATCAGTATGAATTTCTCCATCGAGATATCCGTCGATTCTCACCGTGCCGCTGTAAGAGATTGTGCCCTTGAACTCGACACCCTTTCCCACGAATGCACTCACCTCTCCAGCTCCCTCAGTCCCTGTTGAATTGGCAGTGCCCATAACAACCTCTTCGCCTTTCTGTTCGCTTGAGCCCGTTTCTACTTTTTTCTCCTGCCCCCACATGAACGCGCCTCCTCGAGTTGGCGACCCCATCATTCCAGTGCGATCGTGACGCTGTCATTTCGTTCTGGGGAAATACTCGATCAGAATGAATAGGGCCACGAGTACGTAGACGCAACAAGTGTGCCTCTCGCTCTTCCAGTTTCTATGAGGCAGAAACGGGTGCGGATTAATTCAGCAGTGCCTCGAGAATTCCATCGAGTTCAGGAGGAGAAAAATAATGAATGACGATTTTTCCGCCACGCCTTCCATTTTGAATCATAACTTTGGTACCCAATCGTTTTTGCAATCGCTCTTCAACGTCAGACCATGGAGTTCGCCGTAATTCCTTTATTCCTCGCTTCCTTGCGACCGGTGATGATTCTATGAACTTTTCCGTCTCTCTCACCGACAACCCGTTTGCGACCACCAATTGGGCGACTTTACGCTGTTCGTTTTGGCCTGGAATACCAAGAATGACTTTGGCATGTCCCATGGAAAGCTGATTGGTTTCAATCATCTGTTGGACCTCTGAAGGAAGCTGTATGAGACGCACGACATTGGCGATTGATGATCGCTCACAACCGACTCGTCGCGCAATTATGTCCTGAGTCAGTCCAAATTCGTTCATCATACGGTGGTAAGCCCTCGCCATTTCCATGGGATTGAGATCTGTGCGTTGAAGATTTTCTACCAGCGCCAGGACTATGGATTCTTCATCTCCACAATTGCGAATGACGGCTTGAATCGTTGCTAACCCCGCCTCTTTTGCTGCACGCCAACGACGTTCACCTGATATGAGCTCATAGATTCCGTCGCCTTTCCGGCGCACGAGAATCGGCTGCAGTAATCCACTCTGTTTCAATGAAACCGTAAGTTCCATCAGTTCTTGAGGGGCAAACGTGTGCCTCGGCTGATATCGACTCGGCACGATCGCTTCGATCCGAAGATGTTGAACCTCAGACAACTCTGACACCACCGCAGGCTTGGCGGCAGGCAGCAGTGCGTCGAGTCCTCTACCGAGCGCTTTCTTCTCCATGGCTCACAAACTCCTTGGCTAAAGACAAATAGGCTTGAGATCCTGCCGATGCAACGTTATATAACATGGCCGGACGTCCATAGCTTGGAGCCTCCGCCAGTGTGACGTTGCGAGGGATCACGGTGCTGTAGACGATTTCTTTGAAATGCTCGCGAACTTGTTCAACGACCTGACGCGCCAACGTATTCCGCGCATCGAACATTGTCAAGACGATCCCTTCCAATTTGAGATCCGGGTTGAAGGATTGGCGGATTCGATCGATGTTTCCGACCAAACGGCTTAACCCTTCCATGGCATAGTACTCACACTGAACGGGAACTAAAATGCTCTGTGCTGCAACGAGTGCGTTCACCGTTAAAATCCCCAATGTAGGAGGACAATCGAGCAATATAATGTCGAATAACTGACTCACATCTCGCAAGAAATGCTGAAGCAGCTTCTCCCGTTCTTCAATATTCACCAGCTCTATTTCTGCCCCTGATAAGTCAGCGTTTGCCGGCAAAAGTGACAAACCGTTCACCTCTGTTACTTTCACAACGTCATGAAACTTTACATGATTAATCAGGCAGTTATAGACAGTGGTCTGTAAGGAGCGGGGGTCGACCCCCAACCCGCTTGTGGCATTCCCCTGTGGGTCCATATCCACAAGCAAGACACGCTTGCCCTGGAGCGCGACACCAGCGGCAAGATTCACCGCTGTTGTCGTCTTTCCCACACCACCCTTCTGATTGGCGATCGCTACAATTTTCGTCATAGGTACTGTTGCGTCGGGCATTCCTTTATGCACTCATGAATAATGTTCCACGTGGAACTTACATACATGAGATTGACAATGTTACAGGATGATCCTTCTCAATGACGGTAATGACCCTCTTGCCAGATTCCTGCGGAAGCATCAGAGCCGTTTCGTTGAGCAGATGGAACCCGTTCCCGATATTTTGTTTTTCGATGGCAGATGTTCGATACAAGACAACTTTCCCTTTCGACGTCATCAGCGCAGGGAGATGTTTCTTTATGTCTTCATACTTCAACGCCCTGACCACCACCGTATCAATAGCATGCGGAAAAGGCTGTTTGGCATACTGTTCGATAGTGCCATTAAACGTTGACACATCTCGAAGTTGTAACAGGCCAATCACTGAATTTAGAAATGAACATTTCTTCTGAGCCGGCTCTACGAGGATCAGCCGTATATCAGATCTCACGATCTTAAGAGGAATACCAGGAAATCCTCCCCCAGACCCCACATCGAGTACCAGGCTATTGCATGAAAAGCTTGTCGCTGCCAGCGCAACGAGTGAGTCAATGAAATGCTTGATGATTATTTCTTTAGGCTCGATGATCCCCGTGAGATTGATGACTTTATTCCACTCAAGGAGATGAGCGAGATAGCGCATGAACTGTTCGACATGGCTGTCCGTGATTATCAGCCCAAGCTCGCGTGCAGCGCTAATCGTGAGTTTGCGCAATTCCGGTTCATGTTCCACGTGGAACAATTACGTGAATCAGCAGATGAGGTCAAGGCATTCTGGAATGAACCGTAGATATTTCCCTATTTCTTTTCTAGCAGGCTGCGGGAAAACTCGATTATTGCGTCATACGTAGCGATTCTCACACAGGCCCTTTCGCGTCAGAATAGCCCGCAGGATGCGCAAAAAGGCCGTCCAGCAAGGCCGCAGCGAGCGAAGAGGCGAGGCGTACGCTTCGGTACGTTGAGCCTCTGAGCGATGCGAGAACGC
>JAWXBV010000135.1:0-16372 GCA_034440335.1 Nitrospirota bacterium
CAGGCGCGTCACCGTCCGTTACGAGAAAACAGACGCGGCGTTCCTCGCGTTTATCGCGCTCGCCATTATCAAGGCGTACCTTTGATAACAGTGCCTAAGGCCGCCAGAAGGCCTCCCAATCCTCTTGCCTGATTTGCAGCGCTCGAAGCACATCGACCGGAAGACCCGTGGACACCTGAGCTTGGGCTTCATACCCCACGATTTGTTTGTGCAAAATGAACGCCATGGCTTTCAAATGCTGAAGGCTCAACCGAATCGTGGCCACCCGTTCAACCGGCGGCGGAATACCTGGAGCCACTGGGTTGGCTCCTGAGACTTGAAAGTTCAGTGTGCATCCAAGCGGCCCAAGGTTGAGCTGAAATTGGTCGGCATAGACATCGGGGATTTCAGCCATACGTCCTCCTTGCAATTGGATTGATAGTGATTGAGCTGGGCGAGATATTAGCCTCCATCCTAGGATGTGGTCAATGGAGTCAACCAGGTACCAGCGCCAGCCGCTTGCATCGCTTCGCGGACAGATTCCACGCCATTTTCTGCTTGCAGCCACAGGGGTTCGCCCGTAAAATTCCGCCTGTTTCCTGTTGATCCTGCGAGGGACCGACCATGCGGAGCTGTGAACAATCCGGCGTCCCGTCTTTCGACTAGCCAGCCAATCCGACGAATAGAAACCCGGGGCGCCTGCTCTATGAAATCAAGGAGATAGTGGTCTATGCCATCGAAAAAAGAAACAGGCAGCCAGACGAAGGAAACTGCCGGATCGACAGAATCTCCTCAAGCCGTTGGCACTGCCGAGGATTTTGAGAAACTCGGTGTGTTCTATCTAGGCCGACCGTACGATCTGGCGGCAAAACAGGCGAAGCCAGGCTGGTTGCTCTACGACTCTAAAGACTTGGTCACCCACGCCGTCTGCGTCGGGATGACCGGCAGCGGGAAGACCGGCCTCTGCATCGGTCTGCTCGAAGAAGCGGCGATCGACGGCATTCCCGCGCTGATCATCGACCCGAAGGGTGATCTCGCCAATCTGATGTTGAATTTCCCGCAACTACGTGGGGAAGACTTTGTACCCTGGGTCAATGAGGACGATGCCCGCAAGAAGGGTCTCTCGCCGGCAGACTATGCGACCCAACAAGCCGACATGTGGAAGAAGGGCCTGGAGGATTGGGGCCAGAGCGGCGAGCGGATTCAGAAGCTCCGTGATGCCGCCGATGTGGTGGTCTATACACCGGGCAGCAACGCGGGCATTCCCGTCTCCATCCTTAAATCGTTCGCGGCGCCGTCACAGGAGATTCTGGATGATCCCGAGATGCTGCGCGAGCGGATCGGCACAACGGTGACAAGTCTGTTGGGTTTCATCGGCGTCGAAGCCGATCCCATCAAGAGTCGCGAGCACATTCTCCTCTCAACCATTCTTGGCCACATATGGAAAGCGGGACAGGATCTGGATCTGGCCACATTGATCCAGCAGATCCAGACACCGCCGGTTGCCAAAATCGGTGTGTTGGATCTGGATTCGTTCTATCCCTCGAAGGAACGCTTTGCCCTTGCCATGCAGTTGAATAACTTATTAGCGTCGCCAGGATTTTCTGCCTGGTTGGAAGGTGAGGCGCTCGACGTCGGACAGATGCTCCATTCTCCTGGAGGCAAGCCGCGGCTCGCCATTTTTTCGATCGCCCATCTTAACGATGCGGAACGGATGTTCTTCGTAACTCTGCTGCTGAGTCAAACGCTCGGCTGGGTGCGGGCTCAGTCCGGCACCACCAGCCTCCGCGCCATCCTCTATATGGACGAAATATTCGGCTATTTTCCGCCCGTCGCCAATCCGCCGTCGAAGCAGCCCTTGCTCACGTTGCTGAAGCAGGCGCGGGCGTTCGGTCTGGGTGTGGTGTTGGCCACACAGAACCCTGTCGATCTGGACTACAAAGGCTTGGCTAATACCGGCACCTGGTTCATTGGACGGCTGCAAACCGAACGAGACAAGGCGCGGGTATTGGAAGGATTAGAAGGCGCTGCCGCAAGCAGTGGGAAGAAGTTCGACAAACAGGGGATGGAACAGCTTCTGGCCGGCCTGGGCAATCGAGTCTTTCTCTTGAACAATGTGCATGAAGATGCGCCGGAAGTCTTTCAGACGAGATGGACGCTGTCCTACCTGCGAGGTCCACTGACGCGGACCCAGATCAAGGTGCTCATGGAGCCCGTAAAACGTGAAACGTTAAACGTGAAGCGTGAAGCGTCGGAGGGCTCAGCACTCAGCACTCAAAACTCAGCACTCGTCCCATGCTTCCCCCCGATGTGCCACAGCATTTTATTCCTGTCCGAGGAAGCCGGCCGAGCGGCAGCGCGTTGATCTACCAGCCGATGTTGCTCGGTGCATCCCAGGTGCGGGTATCGGACAGCAAGGCCGGCGTCGATGTGACTCAGGATGTGATCATGCTTGCGCCGATTTCGGACGGTGCGGTGGCCGTAGACTGGGATCAGGCCCGTGAAGCGGGCTTGGCCCTGGCCGATCTGGAGTCAGCCCCCTCAGGCAGTGCGCAGTTCGGCGCAGTTCCCAGTGTGGCAAGTAAGGCCAAGAGCTATGCACTCTGGAATAAGGATTTTGCCGGCTGGCTGTTCCGCACACAGAAAGTCGATCTGTTCAAGAGCCCCAGCACAAAAGACGTCTCGAAGCCAGGCGAGTCCGAGCGGGACTTTCGTGTGCGACTGCAACAATCGGGTCGTGAGGCCAGGGACAAACAATCGGACGGCCTGCGTCACAAGTACGCACCGAAGATTGCCGCGCTGCAAGATCGGATCAGGCGTGCAGGACAAATGGTCGAGCGGCAACAAGCGGAGTCTCGATCGAGTCAAATGCAAGCGGCGATTTCTGTGGGCGCTTCGATTCTAGGGGCATTCCTCGGAAGAAAAACCGTCAGCGCGACGAACATCGGCCGAGCGACCACGGCCATTCGTGGAGCGGGACGCGCGATCAAAGAATCGAAGGATGTGGAGCAAGCCGAAGAAAACGTTTCGGCGCTGCAGCAACAATTGGCTGACCTCGAATCCCAGTTTAAGACGGAGACCGATGCCCTGGCTGCCGCGACCTATCCCCTCAACGAGAAACTCGAACCCGTTTCTCTCAAGCCCACCAAAGCCAACATCGCGGTGAAACTCGTCACCCTCGCCTGGATGCCTCATTGGCAAGATAGCGGAGGCAGGCTCACTTCTGCCTGGCAATAACCCGCGTCTTTCTCTCTTCGCGAAATACGAAGGCGCGCGACGAACTCCGTCAGTGCTTGCGATCCTTCTGCATGATTTTATCGGTCCAGGCCAACAAGATAGCCGATCCGATAAAGGTCATGTGGATAAAGATCTTCCATTTGATGTGCTCAAGATCTTCATGCGCGATGTTGACGAACGATTTCAAGAGATGAATGCTGGAGATGCCGATCAATGAGGCCGCGAGCTTGATTTTGATGGTACCAGGGTCGATATGAGTGAGCCAGTCTGGTCGATCGGCATGCCCTTCTAAATCCAGTTTACTCACGAAGGTGGCGTAGCCGCCGATGATCACCATCGTGAGCAAATTCGCCACCATCGTGACATCGATCAGCCCCAAGACACCCAGCATGAAAACGGTCTCTTGTTGATCATTGATGTGCCGCACCATCTCCCAGAGTTCGAGGAGAAACTTATAGGCGTACAGCAGTTCGGCCACAATGAGGCCGCCATAGAGAGGGGCTTGAATCCACCGGCTGGCGAACACGGCCACTTCAAACAGGTGCTCAACACGGTTGATGGGAGCGTGTGGGTGCTTCACTGCGGTGGGTTCTGAAGAATCGGAATGATTCACGTCGCGCCATCCTAGTCGGCGAGGGGGGGACCTGTCAATCCGACCGACAGCGTTGAGCTCATGATGGTGTGACGGCGACCACAGACAAACGTGAATCAATCAGCGAGCGTCGGAATGGGGAGACTCAACGCTTCAGTCCGGCTAGGACGTGCACATAGAAGGTGGAGGGTCTGAATGATCTTGTGACCCTCCGTGGCCTTCTCCACAACGAAATCGGCCCCGGCGAGAGAACAGTCGGCCTCATCGTCGTGCGAGAGGTTGTCCGTGACGAGGATGATGGTCGGCGGGATCATCAATCGTTTGATCTGTCGGAGGACGTCGATGCCACGGCCATTCCGGAGCGATGCGTTCAGAATGGCGATATCCGGCTTGCGATTCAGAATCATCGCGGTGGTTTCTACCGCGTCCGACGATTCCCCCACCACGTCCAAGCCGGTGATTTTCTCAAGTCGCCTCTTCAGGTTTTCTCGAAAACGGACATCGGTATCGGCGAGGACGATGGTCATAGCATCTCTTCTGTCGGCGCGAATAGTTCGTATCACGAATAGTGTTTAGGCTCAATCGAAGAGAAAGGCAATCGGCTGAATGCGGACACACTGTAGGACAACTCTGACGCCGCACTGATCACGTTTCAGTGTTTCGAGTTTCATGTTTCTGGTTTCAAGTTGCTTGAGTCGAATTGGTGAAATTCAGAGGTCGAACCTGAAACGTCGAACCTGAAACTAGAAACTCCACTTCCGGACGAACGACGCTTCATGCGCAAGAGCAGCGAGCCGGCGATTGCAGCAGAAGCGCTCATGACTCTATTCCCTGTACCCCACAGACTCTGTATACAGGGGTGAGTCATCATGGTGGTTATTCAACTAAACGATGGTCGAGGGCGTAGCGGATCAGTTCGGCGGTGGTCGTGAGTTGTAGTTTGTCCTGGAGGCGGACTCGATAGGTGCTGACGGTCTTGACGCTAAGCGTGAGGGACAGTGCGATATTCCTGACGGATTGGCCCTGGGCTAACAAGACAAGGACTTCGAATTCTCGCTCAGATAATGTGTGATGGCTGGGGTGGGTCGATTTCTTATTCAGGCTGCCGGCCATACTCTCTCCGAGAGAGTCGGTGACATACCTCCGTCCGGTCAGGACTTGCTTGACTGCCCTGGCCAGCTCTTCTGGTGCAGTCTGTTTGGTGAGATAGGCCATCGCCCCCGCACGGAAGGCACGAACGGCATATTGTTCTTCGGGGTGCAGGCTTAACACCAGCAGTGGGAGTCTGGGCGCGATGCTGTGTAACTCGCCCAGTAGGGCCAACCCATTCTGATCAGGAAGACTGATGTCTACGATCGCCAGATCCCACGGCTCCTGCTGCACTGCAGCAATTCCCTTCTGGCTGGTATCGGCTTCTCCTACTTCGACGTGAGGGAAGATCTCCCCAAGGATTTGTTTCACGCCCCGGCGGACGACCTCGTGGTCGTCGATGACGAGAACTTTCATCAGCTGTGTCGCCATCATGAAATGGCGCACTCCACCATCGGCACGGACACGCAGGCCGTGGTTCCGACACCGCAGGTGCCGATAATATGAAAGTGGCCGCCTAGGAGGGAGGCTCGTTCCCGCATGCCTCGAAGCCCAAAGGAGTGAGGCATGGTCATCCTCTCGGGGGTGATGCCCTTTCCATTGTCGGCCACTTCTAAGATGACCCTGGCGCCGTCCTGGTACAGCCGCATGTGCACCTCTGAGGCTGCCGCGTGACGCATCACATTCGTCAGCAACTCCTGCGCGATTCGAAACATCGCGGTCGATACTTCGGAGGGCAGCGTGGCGGATGACACCTCAGGCTCCGTAGAGAACGTGCACCGCGAGCCCGTGCGATGCTGGAACGTTGTGGCGAGGCATTCCAACGCCGGGACCAGTCCGAGATCGTCCAGCATCGCGGGACGCAGGGCCGCTGCTGTCGCGCGAATGGACGCCAACAGTGCATCGACCGATCCCGACATGGACCGGACTTTGTTCAGCACACGCTCAACGCCGGGTGGAAGAGGAGATTGCGTGAATGCCCTGCCACACCATGCCAGATCGAATTTCAAGCCGGTCAAGGCCTGTCCGAAGTCGTCGTGCAATTCCCGTGCAATTCTGCGCCGTTCCTCTTCTACGGCTCTCTGCGCCTGACAAGCGTCGCTACGTATTCGGGCATGGGCCAACCGGAGTTCTTCTTCCACTTGGGTATCCGGGATAACGGCAGTTCCGATGGCCATGAGACCGATCAGGTTGCCGTGAGTCCCCAGCACCCGTGTTATATTCCAGGAGAGCAGCGACGCTGAGCCGGTGCGTGTACGAAGCGGGAGTTCGAGCCCCCTCACCTCACTCCCTTCGGTCACTCGTGCGAGTTCGACCAGGAACGACTCACGCATCGTCATCGGAAGACACAATTCCACATAGCGACGACCCAGGGCTTGGTCGGCCGTCCAGCCGGAGACTGTTTCGGCAGCGCGATTCCATCCCAGAATGATGGATTCGACCGAGAGAAGCAGGATCGCGCTACTGGAGGCCTCCAGTAGCGCCTGGTAGCAATGATCCAGCTGCCCCCCTGGGTGGGGGGGCGATTTCTGAAAACGTAGGGTCTTGATCCCCGTGTTCTTGCGCGTGCCTCGACTGAGAGCACGCGAGGATGCGGCTGTGACAAGACGAGTGTGTGCCTGTTTCATACCGGTGTGAGCATCGGTTCAAGATACAGGTCCACGGTGATGCAGGTGCCTTCCCCCACCGTGGATTGGATGTCCAGGCGACCACCGATCTTCCGAACGCGGTGCTCCATCTGTGCGAACCCGATGCCTTTTGCGCATTCGTGTTCGACGTCAAATCCTGTTCCATTGTCGCGAATGCTCAGTCGTACTCGTTGGCCGATGTGCCGAAGGGCGATCACGATGCCTGTGGCCTGGGCGTGACGGACGCAATTACTCAAGGCCTCCCTCGTGATCGTGACGAGTTCACGCGCTTCTTCACCGGTCAGAATCTCCTCTGCCGCGGGGTCGATTTCCAGATGAATCCGTACCTCACTCACTTGCTCAAAGGTCCGGGAGAGGGCCTGCAACTCGGAGACCAGTCTAAAAGGATCAACGTTGTCGGATTCCATAGCCAGAATCATGCGTCGAGTTTCTTGGATGAGCTTGCTCAGTTGGTCGGCGGCTTGACCTCGGAATGGCGGCACAGATTCTGGCGCATCCGTTTCCAACCTAGGCGTCTGCGCAAGGGTCAACCCGATCGCATAGAGCGCTTGCAGCACAGAATCGTGTAATTCCCGTCCAATCCGAGTCCGATCGTGAAGCAGAGCGCTCAATCGTTGCTCGGATACATTCAGGGCAGAGGCAAGGTTGCCCCCGGCCTGTTCAAGCTGCAGGCCAGTCAACGACCCAGTGGTGTTGTAGAGAGTCCTTTGGGAGAAAGACGCACGCTGTTGCGCCGGCTTGCTAGAGGATTGCCGAAACCCGTCGATAATCTGGAACCCCTGCCGAACTTTCCTCATTCGAAGTGCTCTTTCCAATCATGTGACGTGTAGGTCTTCAGAATCTTCCCCCGCACGGACTCCTCAGTTCCAGCGCGTACTACTGATACGCGCTTGCCACTCATCCGTCACCTGGCGGATCCGCCAGGTGACCAATGAGTCAGAATTTGAAACCCTATAGGTCCGATGACCTTTCCTATTTAATTCAAGCTGTTGGAGGTGCCCATGATAATCGACGTTAGAGAGGAATCAAGACAAATTGCTTTCCGTGAGGGGGAGTTTTTAGTGAAGGTGCTCGAAACTGAGGGGGAGTTCCGGCAGGCCTACCATCTTCGACATAGAGTCTTTGCCGAGAATCTCAGATGGGTGCCGGAGAGGAACGACCAACTTGAGTCTGATATCTACGATGCCTGGAGTACCTCGATCGGTCTCTTCTCCAACCAACAACTGTTCGGAATGGTACGGATGACGCCGGCCCCGTTCCCATTTATGCTCGAAAGTGAGTTCAGTGGGTGCCTGGGCGGGTCACATCGCGTTCGCAAGGATCTCGATACTGCGGAAATTACCCGGTTGGCCGTGGATCCTGCCATTGCAGACCGAGGTCTTTCTGCAAGGCTGATGCGGACTATTTTCAAGGGTATCTATCAATGGGCCCTCGCGAATCATATTCGGTATACGTACCTGGTGGTTGAAAGTAGACTGCTACGAATGCTTCAGCACCTGGGGATGTCCTGTGATCCATTAGGCGTACCCGTTGCCCTTCCTCCGGCGGAGGCCTTGTCGATTGCCTCTATCATGGACATCGTGAAATGCGAAAAAGTGCTGGCTCAAAGAAGGCCACAGCTCATGGAATGGATGGCAACGATGGTTACAGCAGAGGGAACGGTGGTGAAAGGGTGCACGAGCCAGTGCAGTGACGTGGAGGTGGGCTTTCCATCTCAGGCCGAACCGTCATCCTCTCTTTTGTTGGCTGCATGAATGTGCTTTCTGGAAAACGGCGCGCGGAGAGCGATTCGGATGGGCGCTTCCGTATTATTCATGACGGTTCGTCGTGAAATCGCTGAGCCGCGTCGTGCGACCGAGTTTCTCAGGACCTGAGGTATATTCGTTCAGGGCGTTGAGGGTTCGCGGGGGGGAGCCTGCCGGCCGAAGGCTCGTCGGTGCAGTGGATCGGCGATTGCAGCCGCAGTGCTCATGAAGAATGCGGGCTAGGCTACTAAATTGGGAAGGCCATGTTGAACGGCGACGGCGACAGCCTGGGTTCGTGAAGAGACATCGAGTTTGCCGAAGATACTCTCGACGTGAAAGCGAATGGTCCGTTCTGTGATTCCGATGATCTGCGAGATTTCCCAATTGGTTTTTCCGCTCTTGATCCAATTCAGAACCGTGACTTCGCGCGGAGACAGTGTCGTTACGCACGTGTCGGTTGTGGGGAAAGTCTTCGAGGCAGCCCTCAGCAGTGCCCAGTGGAGGTGTTGGCCAATATAGTCCACGAATTTCACGAACCGTGGGTGTTCAGCCGTGTCTCCACCTGCAAATGCGAAGTATGTGGCCACGCCACATACGGGATCGAGTGATCCGGTTGTGACTCCGTCAGTGAGACCGAAAGAAGTTGCGGCCTCGACGAATTCCTTTTCTCTCTCAGATGTCACGTTGGCATATACCTGGCTCCACACCTGTGTTTGGTTCGACTTCATAAGCGCGCGCAAAACTGGATCCACCTCTGCATAACGGTTTTTCCAATAGAGATAGAGCCATTCTTCTGGGAAGTCGACATTCAACACGTCTGAAAACCCTTCGAACGTGCCGTGGGGTCCAAGCCGTACGAGACCCCCTATCAGATGGTCAAACGGAAGAAAACTCTTCGCGCGAGCCAGGACTTGCTTGACATCCTCGGGGGTTTCAGCCTGGACAGTGTAATGCATGATTTCGAGCAGGTGCTGAAGATCGTCTTTCGAAGCATGCTCAAAATAATGAGCCGAAAAAGGATATGCGCTCGTAGTCATTGCTATCTCCCTTCACCCCATTCTGTACCGTAGAGATATGGCCATGTGAATTGTGTACCACTCGTCACACTATTGCAAGAATGAAATCTCGGTGCTTAGGGGATCAATTGGCCCTACTCGGCATACCGTTAATTAATACGTAGTTGTGAGCTGGACAAGGAGAAGGGCCAACTAGTATTATTGGCCGTTTTTTTGAAAGTGTAGGAATTCCGGGAAAGGAACAAGAAGATTGATGGTGTGGATTGTTTTTTCTGTGGTGTGGATCTTTGCCTTGATGTGCCCTGCCGCGACTTTTGCTCAAGCTATCCGATTTCAGCCGCAAGGAGCTGCCGCAGCCGGCCAGGGGAATGCATTTGCCGCTCAGGCGGACGATGCCTCGGCCATTCACTTTAATCCAGCCGGATTGACCCAAGTCGATGGGGTCCAGAGTCTTATTGGGTCGACGCTCATGGGCGGGTCGATCAAATACAAGAGCCCAGTGGGTCTTGATACAAGAGGGGATTTAGGCGGCAGTATCACCTCTCCACCTCCAAGCCATTTCTATGTGAGCGCCAATCTTGGCGCCCTTGGCGCCTCGACGTTCTCGCCCGTCACCCTGGGGCTCGGTCTTATTTCGTCATTTGGCTCGAACACGCGTTATCCGGTCGATGGCCCTTTCAATACCGCTATTACCTCAGCGGCACTTCCGCTGATCGATATCAAGCCGACTGTGGCCTATAAGATGAATGATCAGTTGGCCATCGGTGTGAGCGCCGACATCTATACCTTCGCACGTGTTCTTGGAGAGGGGCAGATCGAGCAAAAACAAGTGGGTGCCGGACTCTTCAATGGGGCGTCCGTCGAACTCAACGGCACAGGGACAGGAGCCGGCGCAACGGTCAGCCTGCTCTATACACCATTGAGAAACAGCGCCGGTAAGCCGATCGCCTCTATCGGGCTGGTCTATCGCACGCAGGCGGTGGTGCCGTTGAGTGGATCGTTGTTGGTCAATGGGACGAAAGTTGCCGACGCCTCCACCAATCTCGTACTGCCGCAGATCTACACCGGAGCCATCGCGATCTGGCCGATTCGGACGAGCGAGCGGGAATGGAAGGTGGAGCTCGACGTCGAGTATGTCGGATGGACATCGAATCGTCACCTCGATGTCCAGCTCTCGTCCGGTGGAGTGATCCCGCAACCGCAACAATGGAAGACGGTGACCGTGGTCGCGATCGGCACCGAATACAAATGGCTCAATCCCGCATGGTTGCCTCATTGGGATGTGGCAGTTCGATCGGGATACACGCGAACTGAAGATCCTGTTCCCGATACGACGTTCAACCCGGGGGTTATGTCTCTACCTTCCAGCACGCTGTCCATGGGAGCCGGATTGTTGTGCAAGGGCCAGGGCCGGTTTCTGGGGCTGGCGCCTTGCGGGGGAACGTCCGCGTTCTCGCCCAAGGGGATTGGCCTGGATGTGGCGTTTCAGGAATGGTTCTACGAACCACGGACGGTTGCCGGGAATCTGAACCCCACCGTCGATGGGACCTATCATGCGTTTGTCCATCTGGGGACGGTCAGCGTCAAATTCCTGTTTTAGCTGCAGGATGCTGAAAAAGTCCGTCAGCATCGTTCTCGCATCGCTCAGAGACTCAACGAGAGTCCCCCGGAAATCAGAAGCACTGGAGGGGTTTTTCCGTTCGCCAAGACCTATTGCAAGGGCGAACGGCCCCACGAAGTGCGGTGCGTACCTCCTCGCCTCTTCGCTCGCTGCGGCCTTGCTGAGCGGCCTTTTTGAGCATCCTGCATGGACACAGGGTTTTCCCGCAACCTGCTAAAAGACTCATAACGGCCCGTCGCGAAATCGCATGGAAGCCTAGCCTCTTGCCCAAACTGCAACAGATGACCGCGTTTAACTGCGAGACGGAGTCGTGTTCGCGAGGGCTTTTCGGACCTGTGCGACGGTCTTGGCATCAAGGCCTGCTGCCGTCAATTCGTCGTCTGTGGCGGCAGTGATATTCGTCAGGCTGCCATATTGTTTGAGTAAGCGTGTCCGTGTGATCTCGCCGATGCCGCGTACTTGATCGAGGGAAGAGGCCATCAAGGCTTTGCCGCGCAGCTTGCGATGGAAGGTGATTGCAAATCGATGGGCCTCGTCGCGAATCCGTTGTACCAGATGAGTGGCCGGAGAGTTCGCGCGAAGCACAATGGGGTTTTTTCGACCGGGCAAGAAAATCCGCTCGTCCTTTTCGCCGCGTGCTTTGGCCAGACCCATAATGGCCAGGTCCGGATGGCCGACCTGTTTCAGCCCCTCCATGGCCGCGGCAAGCTGGCCTAATCCTCCATCGATAAGGATCAGATCCGGGCGCGGGAGATGCTCGCTTTCTCCATAGCGTCGGGTCACGACTTCCTGCATGCTGGCGAAATCGTTGGCCCCAATTACGGTTTGAATCTTGAACCGGCGGTAGTCGGCTTTCTTCATCTGGCCGTCTTCCCATACCACCATCGAGGCAACAGACTGGTTGCCCATGGTGTTCGAAATGTCGAATCCTTCGATGCGCCGCGGCGCAATATCCAGTCGTACAAGTCGCTTCAGTTCTTCAACCGCTTGCCGTCCGACTTCTTCGTCTCGCAGATGATTGGCGGCGGCGACTCTGGCGTTCTCTTCCGCCAGGAGGAGCAATTGGTGTTTCACGCCCCGCTCGGGGGCCACGACACGGACGGTGTTTCCTCGTTTGCCCGAGAGCCACTCTTCGATGACCGTGACGTTGTCGAGGACGGTGGGGATGAGCAGCTCTTTGGGTGGCTGACCGTCCTTGTTGTAGAACTGTTCGATTGCGGATCGAACGAGTTCCTCGTCACCGGCGTCGGCTGAATGAGGCCAAAAGAAGTCTTTGCGTCCGATCAGCAGGCCGCCGCGCACGAAGAGGATCTGGAGATCGACCGCTGAGCCTTGCCGTGCTAGCCCGATCACGTCTTGATCGGTGGTCGTCGTTTGAGTGATACGTTGCTTTTCAAGTGTGCGTTCGATGTTGAAGAGCCGATCGCGCAGACGCGCTGCTTCCTCGAATTCCTCGCTCTCCGCTGCCAGCTCCATTTGGGCGCGCAAGTTGTCCAGTAATTCATGGTCGCGCCCTTCCAGAAATTGCCGGACCTGCGCGACGATGTGCTGGTAGTCCTCTTTCGATTGATTCCCCGTGCAGGGCGCCATGCACCGCTTGATTTCGAATTCGAGACAGGCTCGCTCCGCCTTGCCGTCGATCTGGATCGTGCAGGTGGCCAACGGGAAGGCTTTCTTGATGACCTTCAACGTCTCCCGCAGCGCTCCTGCAGGCGTGTAGGGACCATAGTAAAGTGCGCCGTCTTGTTGCACGCGGCGAACGATAGAGAGGCGGGGGAAATCCTCTTTGATCGGCAGACGAAGGTAGGGGTATTGCTTGTCGTCCCGTAAGACCACGTTGAAACGAGGCCGATGTCGCTTGATCAGGTTACTTTCAAGAATGAGTGCCTCGAGCTCTGAGCGGGTGACGATCGTTTCGACGTCTGCAATGTGGCTGACCAGGACGGTGGTTTTCGGGGAGTGGTCGCTGCCTGTTTGAAAGTAGGACCGCACACGGTTGGACAGGACCGCGGCCTTCCCGACGTAGAGCAATTCGCCCTGCGCGCCTCTGAATAGATAGACGCCAGGCTGGTCAGGCAGATGGTCGAGTTTCGATTGGAGATCTTGGGAAGTAGCCATCAGCTGTCAGCCTTCAGCGGTCAGCAAGAGAAGAATGCCTTCATGCGACATTCTACGGTCCGAGGCGCTCCGGGGCAACTTGGCTGATAGCTGATCGCTGACGGCTTGCTTAGCGTAGCCCCCGTACGAACGATGGACTGAGTGTGCCGCGCGCGACTTCCGCAACCGGCCCCTTCATGGTGAGACTGAAGTCCGCGGCGACTTCGATGTTCAGGCTGCCTCCCGGCATCTTCACCGTGACGGGACTCTTCACCAACCCGAGCCGGACTGCCGCACTCGCGGCGGCGCAGGAGGAGGACCCGGAGGCCTGGGTTTCGCCGGCCCCGCGCTCCCAGATCAGGATGAAGAGTTCTTTTGGGCCGGTCGGTACAGCAAGTTGCACGTTCGTTCGCTTCGGGAACAGGGCATGGTTCTCGAGTGCCGGCCCTAACTTCAGGAGATCCTCACGCGACCAGGACTGGCCAGCCGGTTTGAAGACCACGCAATGGGGATTGCCGACGCTCACCCCGGTGAACGTGAGGGATTGGCCTGCTGCATCAATGGGCTGCTCGATCAGTTCGCCGACCGTGAGAGTACAGGGAAGTGAAGCAGGCTGAAACGTGGCTCGACCCATTTCGACGGTCACCGCGCTCGCATCTCCATGCCGATCTATATGCAACGCGATCGTGACCAACCCGCCTTTGGTTTCGACGGTGAAGTGTTTCTTTTTCGTCTTGCCGGTCGCATGCAGATAGCGGGCAAAGATGCGCAGGCCGTTGCCGGATTTTTCCGCCTCGCTCCCGTCAGGGTTGAAGATTCTCAGGCCGAAGTCGGCTTTCTTTGATGGGACGAGCGCAAGGATTCCATCACTGCCAAGACCCCAGTGACGATCGCAGATGGCTTTAATCCTTGAAGGAGTGAGCGAGAACGACAGTTCCTTGGGATCCATCACCACATAGTCATTGCCCAACCCATGCCCGCGGAAAAATGCGTTCTTCATCCTCGGTCTCCTATGGTATTTCGTCGTTCGTGAAGCGTGAAGCGGGAGGAACAATACTTGGTCACTGGTCAGTCGTCAATCGTTGTTCGCACGGCGAAGACGTCTTGCGGTACCTTACCAATGACTTTTGACCTTTGACTATTGACCTCGGCGCACGGATAAAAGTGGCGGGTGAATCGATTACGCCAACGATGACAAATCCTCAACCCACAACACTCGTTTGCCATATGAGCCACCCCTGATCGACGAATAAAATTTATGATCCGCTGTGATCATCATGCCATCGACCGCCTCAGCCAAGGCAAGGTAGAGGCAATCGTACACACTGCGTTGCGTGTCCAAGGCGAGTTGATACGCAGTGGGAAAGAGCCGCTCATCGGCATGTCGTTGGAGCGGAAGCTGCTTCAGTTCCTTCAGAATCACATCGCCTTCGGTCCGAGTAAGTTCCCCTCGGCGAATCTTTTTGGCAAGCACGTTGCCGAGTTCCAGGGTCATCAATGCGGGGACATGGAGCCGATGCCGTGAACGCTGCGCCTGAAGCGCAGCCTCCGAGTGGATTTCAGGAATGAACCACTTGATCGCCACGCTAGCATCGACCACATAGCAGCTCACCGATCGCGGTCCTCACGGATGAGGCCCGCACTGTCGGTGAATTTCCGGCCAGACTTCCCCAATCGCTTGCGCAATCCTTCGATCCGCTTCCACGCTCCCTCATAGTCGGGCACCGCTTCTTCCAAAATCGTCTTCACTTCCGACTGCAGAGACCGGCCATGTTCCTTCGCCCGCTTCTTCAGTCGATCAACTACCTTGTCGTTCAGTTGCCTGACGAGCACTTGCGCCATCGCCCCCTCCTTTCATCTCTCCCATGTCATCATGATAGCAGAATGATAGCAGTCTGCCCACCCCCGGTCAACACTGTCGCACGCGCAGATAGAATCGCGTGATCGGCCATGTCCTGACCCGGCGCATACGCCATCAGCACGATGCCATATGCTCGTAATGTTCAGGACGCGGTGGAGAGCGGCCTATCAATGGCGCTGTGTAGGAGACTGTAGGAGCTGGGAGAAGATTACTGAGTCGATCCTCGCGTTTCTCCGTGGATAGAGGATGCGGTCGATTGGCTACAGTTACGGCAGTGATCAGAGAAGAAAACCGCGAGAGTCAGCTGGGGGCGCTAGAGAAGAACAGCGGGGATACTTTGGGCTAGCATGATCCCCTCCCGTCCACAGACGACGCTAGCGCTTGATCTTTGTGCATGGTCACGCTACGCTGTCACACATGAACAGGGAACAGCTCATCACCATTGATCCCGGCAAGCGGGGCGGCAAACCCTGCATCCGTGGATTGCGCATCACAGTCTACGACGTCCTGGAGTATCTCGCTTCCGGTATGAGCGAAGAGGATATCCTCAAGGATTTTCCCGATCTGACCCGTGAAGACATCCGAGCCTGTCTCACCTTTGCTGCCGATCGGGAACAGAAACTGGTCTCCCTTCCGCCCTCGTGAAACTGCTCTTCGATCACAACCTCTCGCATCGCCTTGTCACGGCCCTCCAGCACGATTACCCAGACTCCACGCATGTGCGCGACATTGGACTCAGTACGGCCAGCAACGACGCCGTTTGGCAGTATGCCGCCCGACACGGTTTCACCGTCGTGACGAAAGACGCCGATTTTCATCAACGCAGCTTTCTCTTTGGCCACCCGCCGAAGGTGGTGTAGATTCGACTCGGCAACTGCTCCACAGCCATGATCGAAACCCTCCTGCGCCGACATTGCACTCACCTCCAGGCGTTGGCCACGGAACCAGACGGCGCATTCCTGACACTCGAATAATCCACGCGTTCATCGCCAACTCCAGTCCATCCTGATCCCAAGAAGCCAGGTTCAGGTCTTGTGGCCATGTTGCCTAGGTGCCATTCGCGACGCCCTCGTAGTCAGGCCTTTGGTTTGGGTTGCTGTGCATCGCGCATGCTGACCAAGGCCTGCGGTATCGGCTGGTGTAACCGCGCCAGCACGTCCACGCCCATCGCTAGGCGGGTGACGAGGGCGCCTTCAAGTCCTTTGGGCGCAGCCTGGCCATCCTTCGCAGTCTTGGCAATCGAGGCCAGCAATGTCGGCTCAATGAACCCGAAATCGACGTAGGCAATCCCCTGCGCCACGCCGACGTTTGTGTAGTTCGAGGCACGCGGATGCGCCGACGACTCGCTGGGTTTCAAGCGCACATTCAACGCGATGGTTTGGCCCGTGACGTCACTCATGAGAGTCGGCTCCTTGTGTGACCGATGCAGGAATAGGTCGCCTTAGCCCGCATGATTCATGACGGTTCGTCGTCTCCCACCCATCCC
>JAWXBV010000136.1:0-3451 GCA_034440335.1 Nitrospirota bacterium
CGACCGGGCCGAGGATGCCGAGACGAAGATGATCGTGCTCGAGGATCTCACGCGGAGTGCCTTCAACGACAAGGACTACGACGACCAGTACTGGATCGTGACGTTGGAACCTGTGTTTGTCGATCTCGATATTGACAGCGACAACACGGGCTCGGTCAGTCGCTCCTCGTATGAGGACGCGATTGAGGCCGCGGATGATGCGCTGGGCGTGCTGGTCGGAAATGCACGCGAGCCAATGATTGTTGAGTTGTCAGCGGGGAGTTCTGCGACACTGGTTCTTGCAGAGGGTTCCAACAAGGTGACCTTGTGGTCGGCCGAAGAGTACGGCAGCGAGGTTATCTCAGCGGCCCAGCCGGCGATTGTGCTGCAAGCAACGCCCGGTGGATCTTCCACCACTTGGACTTTCTGGATTCACGCGAATGTGGCCAGTGATGCGACTGGCGACGTTTCATTCAAACTCATGCTGGGGGGGGACCTAGCCGACTCGGCGCTCATCGATGTTGTTCGAGTTACGGCGGCTCCCTACCGGAATCACGCCCCGGAGTTTCAGTCCGACGCAACCACAGCAGAAGACGCCTACGCGTTTTCGGTCTTTAGTAGTCATGTTGGCGTGGTCGGCAACCCAACTGCGACTGACGTCGACGGAGATGTGCTGACGTACAGCGGCGAGAGTGAGAACTTCAGGATATCTGCGGACGGGGCACTCGAAGTTCGGTCGGGAGCGCTTTTGTTGCCAGGGACCTACCAGATCCAGGCAATGGTTCAAGACCCTTTTGGCGAATTTGATCTCGCCGACATGGAAGTCGTGGTCGTTGCCCCGGACATCGGCATTAGGATCGAAGGCCTTTCGGACGCTGTCGAAGGATCGGACCTTGGCCTGTTTTGGGTGGCGCGGTCGGACGCTTCCGGCTCGCTCGACATAGTCGTCGAAGTTGCGACTGCACCGTTGACGATCCCTGCGGCCGCAGATGATTACATCATGACACTTCAGTCCGGCGCGATCGTTGGTTCGTCCTTCACGATTCATTTTAAACCTGGTCAATATGTCGCGAGTATCGTCGTGGATGCGATTGATGACGGCATCGCCGAGCTGATCGAGGACCTGTCGCTGCGAATCTCCTCGTACGCGGCCGGTGGCGCCACCGTTTCGGTGGCAGCATTTAACATGCTTGCGACAATAATGCTGGTCGATGCTCAGATCGACCCTGCAAAAGAATGGCAGCAGATCGGGAACGGACCCCACTACCGAGCGATCAGTCAAACGGCGACGCTCACAACACTCGCAATGATTACGACTGGCAACATGAGCAACTGGACATCCATCTGGCCGAGTGAAGGAAGTAAGATTAGTCGCTGGAGCGCCGACGGTGACTTCAACACTTCACCGCAGATGGGCGCGCATGCCGATGTCTCAAATTTGATCGAAGACGACGGGCCGATTGTTGTTGTTTTCGGGATAGATGGCCTTCTACCAGCCCAGAAGTTCGTCGACGGGGCGTCCAACTTCTTCCCGAAGGCCGCAGCCGAGGCCAGGACTCAAGGGAAACAAGTCATCGTTTCGCCTATTCGAATAAACGGAGTAGGCGACATTGCTGCATTGATTCAGCGAATATCTGGCGGCGGCAAGAAGCCGATTGGGCAGTTGGTTATTGCCATGCACTGGTTTCTACGTCCCGTGGCAAGGGAAGATGTTCCGGAAGTCGCCCTAAATTGGAATGACGTTGCGGAAGTAAAATTAAATTCTAATTTGCTGGCCACTGCCCAGAAGAGGATTGGCCCGGTGCGCGGCTGGTTCACCCGCAATGCCATCGTAAACGTATTCGGTTGTAACACTGCCGGTCTTGCTCAGGCTTACGCGGAGGAGTACCTGCCGCGTGGAGCTACCGCCAAGGGGACAACCGCGGTGGCATTCTGTTGGCCGAATTTTGCGGGATTTGATCAGGACGGAGATGGGACGCTTAATCTTCGGGAGACGGAGCTACGATGGAAGTCAGTGAAGGGGCTCTTGGAGGACGCACCGGAATGGCAGGCATTCGGCGCGGCACAGTAACGACCATGCGAGTGTGCTTGCTAGTGTTTGCGACCGTTCTGGCTGCCCACGGGGGAGAGTCAGACGAAGACAGATTCCTACGGCTTACGACGCAGGAAGTCGTCGAGATAGAGTGGCAGGCTTGGCGAAAAGCCCTCATTCGAGATGATGCTCGCGTGGAGGCCGCTCGGTTAACGTCACATGTGCATAGTGGCCTCATGATGCCAGGGGCTCGGTTAAAAATTAATTTTGAGATCGATGACCCTGAGGTTGTGGCTCTCTTTGAAACCGCGATGCGTGACGTTATGGTGAGGGGACTACCGCAGAGATGGTGTGTAACTGGGCCGACTTATGAGGTGGCGGCCTTGGCGCTCAAAACCCAAGACGGCATTTTCAACATCTATATCTGCGATACCGATTTTGCGGTGCTTTCGCAAGCCGGTGACGGCGTTGGCATGAAACTGCCTTTTAAATCTATGTCCCTGGCGATCCTTCTTAAGGCTGTTGCGAGCAAAAAATGCGGCGTTGAGGTGCCGGAAAGGCTGTTGCGAGAATGGAGTGGTCAAGGCTCCATCGATGCGGAAGTGAAAAGAGTCAGGGGTGTATTGAAGGCGGGAGTGCCGGTGCGGCGTCTGGATAAAGGGGACGCTCGAGCGGTTGCAGCCGACCCCGTCGAGCATGAGAAGGGGGCGCGCGGTTGGAAACTGTGGGGAGTCATAGACGATGACCCGCCTCCGACTCCAGTGTCGGCACGACTGAAAATGAGCGGCGGAGAAGATCCGGAAGTGTGTGTCTTGGTTGATGACAAGGAGGTGATGCAGCTTTTTTTCGGCTCGATGCTCGGTCTGTTGACAACTCCACCGCGAGGGAGCGACAAGCCCTTTGATTCCAAGCCGATGGGGAGGCTCGACCTAACGCTGCCGGAGGGCGTCGTGCAAATTGAGATTCATTCGGAGTGTTTCCGGCTATTGGCAGTCCCCGAGGTGCTCTTGGGGCCAAGCCGCGAGTTTCTCTTTCGCTCCCCAACGCTCGCGTATCTCGTCGATGAGTTCCGCGCCTCCGCGGGCATCGCTCGGCTCTCGGACGAGCACCGGATGGCTCTTAGCGGCGAGGCATATCTTGAGGCACGCAGGAGCGCAATGCTCGTGCGCATCGAGAAGACGGCAGCGCTACGAGGCGCCTTGGGGGAATCTAAGCCCTGGTCAAGTCCCAAGGAACGCGGTGAGTCGCCAAAATAGGATAAGGGCTCAGGTAGTAGCAGACGCTTCGTCCGAGCCTACGGGTCGGAGTGCTGAGGGGCTCGGGGAGAAAACGACAGGGAAGAAACGGGGACATTCTACTTTTGCGATTCCCGCGGTAGGCTACGTGGATGGCAAGAACCGCACGAGCATCGCAAGATGGATTCGCGTACCATGCGATCAA
>JAWXBV010000137.1:0-26853 GCA_034440335.1 Nitrospirota bacterium
AGAGAGTGAAGCGTATCTCGTGAAGCGTGAAGCGCTGGAATCAGGTGCGAAACATGAAGCGTCCGGCTCCGGAACGAAATACGCTTCACGAACGACGTTCCACGCATCGACGACGCTTCACGCCCAAGAGCAGCAAATCCGCGATTGCAGCAGAAGTGCTCATGCATCATGCGGGCTAAAGAGTCCACATGGTCTATTCGGAAATAGAGAAGACCATGGGTCTTCATATTCAAGACAGGCCCAGCATTGCAAATGCCCAACGATAAGGAGGAACAAAAGATGCCGTTATGGAAAGTGTATCATCCTGCCGGAGCGTTCACTGCTGAAGACAAACAGTCGTTAGCTAAGCGTGTGACGGAGGTGTATGCGAGCATTCCACTCCCGAAGTTCTACGTGGTGTTCATTTTCGAGGAGGTTCCCAAGGACTCCTGTTTTGTCGGTGGCGAGCTGCATAATAAATTTGTTCGGTTCAAGATCGACCAAATTGCTCGGACGGTACCCGGTCCGGTCCTCAGAGAATGGTGGGTTAGGACACTTGATGCCGTCATTGCTCCCTTCGTAAAAGACCGAGGGTACGATTGGGAGATTTCCATTGACGAGACACCGTGCGATCTGTGGTCACTTCAAGGAGAACTTGCTCCGCCTTTTGAGTCTGTGGCTGAGAAGCGGTGGGTGAAGGAGAATAAGCCAAGCCCTTACACCTTAGCGGAAAAACTTCCTGTTAATCTCATCCTCGCTCCTGGAATAGCGGACCGTTCGGTTTCGGTTTAGCTGCCGTGAGTGTTGGGAGGGGCCTGTGTCGATGGAGTCGTACCCAAGAGAGATGATGACCAACATGGCAACGTCATCTCTCTTGGGCCACATTTCTACCTGCAAAGACGCCTTCGCAGGGTTAGGTATCTGGCGTCGAAATCAAGCATGCGGGCGCATATGGGGTCTGACATGGTGCTATTCACGACCAGATATGTTGACAACATCGAAGTGCGCTCAACGACGTGTTTACGATCGGAGGCGAAGATCATGACCTATCAAACCATCAACCCAGCCACCGGCCTGACCATAAAGACGTACCCGGAAGTATCAGACACCGATTTAGAAAATGTGCTCGCCACAGCGCAGGCTTGCTATGAGACCGGTTGGCGTCATCGCTCAGTCGCCGATCGTGCATGAATCGTGTCAGGCGCGGCGACGAAGCTGCGAGAACATGCGGATGAGTATGCCCGTTACATCACTCTCGAAATGGGTAAGCTATCGGCATGGCGCGAGCGGAAGTCGCGTTATCTGCCGATATTCTTGACTACTATGCCACACATGCCGAAGCGTTCCTGAATCCGCGGGCAATTCATGAGTCTCCCGGCGCCGTTTGTCCCGGCGAGCGTCTTTACCGGAGTCCAGTCGGCCCTCTACTGGTCGGCGTCGACGATCACAGGTTCTCCGACCGGCGCGTGGTTCGTGTCCTTCTCCAATGGCAATGTGAGCCACTTCAATAAGGCCGGCAGCACCCCTGCCTGAGGGACTGGCTCCGCAGCGCGGTGCCTGCCCCCCCCAGAACCGGAGATTTGTGAAGGATAGCGATGGCCCGCGACGAACACGTACCGATCTACAAGACCGCTATGGATTTGGCGGTCTATCTCGAGCAAGTAGCGCGGAACTTCAGCCGCTATCACAAATATACGTTGGACAGTGCTTTTCCCCATTGCGTTCACGCCGCGCCCACGTTGACCTTCATGGTGAGGCCAGCCCCGCTCACCAATTCTTGAAGAGCGAGCCGAACGAATTGTTCAGGAGATCGGCCCACGATTGCGGCAAACCGCGCGGCCCGCTCAGGACCGACGACCTTGCGGCCTTTCTCGATGTCGCAGAGATGGGAAGACGAGACCCCCAGCTTTTTGGCAAAGGCGGCCTGGGACAGTTCTTCACCCAGGCGGATTGACTCCAGAAGGCCCCCCAAGGTCAAGGGACGACCGGCCGTCTTTTCGAGGAACCTAAAGGTTGGACTGTTTTTCTTAGGAACTTCGGCACGTTGCCTGCGCGACTTAGTAATCATGTTTCGACACCTCCGCAATCGATACGAACGTGCCCTCTTCATCCTCTTTCACCACGTACATAGCCCGATAGGCCCGGCTTAACCGAATCGCCCGCTGGCCCTGCCGATCTCCGTGCAGGGGTTCATCGTGGTAGCCGGGAATTTTACGGACAGCCCCCAGGCCTCGGGCCTCAATGTCATCGACCCACGCAGCCAGATTCTCCACGATATGACGCGGCATCCTCCTCAACTGTTTGCGCGCCAACGCGTGTAATTCCACCCGCCGAATCACGCCTTCACTTTTACACCTTACAGGTGAATCAATCAACCCAGCGCACTACGACACACGCTCCTTCTCGTCCGCCGGCGGCCGGGCTGGGTGGTTTTCACGCATGAGGCAGCCGCGTTGGCCGAGCTGCGAGCCTCGTGGGCCTCCTCGCTGGCGCATATGAAGATGGCGCAGAGCTACCGGCTCAAGCAGGCTCTGCTGCGTCGAGGGTGGTGGCTGGGGTATTTCTTCATGGTTGAGACGGGTTGCTGAGGCCGCGAGAGCCCGGGGCTGTGGGGAGAACGGGTTTGAAGTCGCAATATGACGCGGTGCACGCACGTACCCAAAGGCGCTCGTCGCCTGTCAGGTGGGCTGTTTTTATGAGTGGTACGACGCGGCGGCGGGGTTGGTGATGAGGCGACTTGGGCTGAATCCGGTGGCGCGGCCGCGGCGGGGCTTTGACTGCCAGTGCGGCATGCCCCTGTACCTATGGGGGAGGACTCTGTCCACCCTGCTCACACTCAGGCTGCCTCTGTGCGTTGTGCGAGAGATCGAGGAGTCCATCGGAGCGGTGAATACCAGGCGCGTGGCGGAATTTTGGCAGCCAGTCGTGGCTAGCTCGTAGGCGCGTTGCTGGAGCGCCTCGGCCTTCTCGCGTTCTTGGATCGCCTTGCTCAAGGCACGAGAATGAAAAGGGGTAGCTCAGAAGGCTTTAGTTACTCGGTTCACGCGCCAAGATTCGGCGGGCGATGGGGTTGTTCGTGCAGATGGGTGCCAAATGAGGCGCTAGCAGGCGGCGGAAAGACTCTGTGGGTACGCCGGAATTTCAAGGGTCTGCACGTCTAGGACAACAGGGTAGACCCAATCGGATGCTCGAAAAGTTCGTCAGCAAGGCCGCAGCGAGTGAAGGCCAGAATCGTAACTTTCTCACCCGCCCAACCCCGAGCTGCCGAGCAGCTCATTTCCCATGTGCGGTACGTTGCGGGTCTGAACGGTGCGAGAACGATGCTCGGGAAAAGGCGCGTCCCTGGGCAAAGAGGCTGTCTTGGTAGCCTCAGGGCGGGCGGGTGAAGTAGTCGCCGGGGTTGGGTGGGTGAGAAGGGCGACTGTTTCAGCATCGGGTTAATCAAACACCACAGTTTTTCTGCCATACACCAATACCCGTCGCTCGACATGGCGGCGCACGGCGCGGGCCAGCACAATCTCTTCCAAATCCCGGCCTTTTCTCACCAGATCCTCGACCGTATCCCGGTGGCCTACACGCATGACGTCCTGTTCGATAATCGGCCCTTCATCCAGATCCTCCGTGGCATAGTGTGCGGTGGCCCCGATGATTTTCACCCCCCGGTCATAGGCTTGCCGGTAGGGATTGGCCCCGATGAAAGCCGGCAGGAAGGAATGATGGATATTGATGACCGGACAGCCGATCCGGGCCAGAAAGGCGCCGCTCAGAATCTGCATGTACCGGGCCATGACCACGAGTTCGACCCGATGCTCCTTCAGCAGGGCCAGGACTTGCTGTTCCTGTTGCGGCTTGGTCTCCTTGGTCACGGGATAGACGGTGAAAGGGATCTTGAACAGCTCGGCCCAGACGATGCAGGTCTCGTGATTGGAAATAATGACAGGAATATCGATGTGCAGCTCGTCGCGTTTGTGCCGTTGGAGCAGATCCGCCAAACAGTGGTCCTGTTTCGAAACCAACATTGCAACTCTTGTTCGATGACTTGAAGGGTGAACCTCATAGCGCATCTCGAAGGTCTTGGCGACCGAGGCGAAGGCGGCGGCGATCTCATCGGGCGGAATCTGTAACCCTTCGGCAGCGAACTCCATGCGCATAAGAAACTCGCTGGTCTCTTCATCTGTATGATGGTCCGAATCGAGAATGTTCCCGCCGAAGTCATGAATGAAGCCCGAGACCCGGGCCACAATGCCCCTGCGATCCTTGCAGTGAATCAGAAGGACGACAGATTCCTTTCGGTGTGCCATCGTCTCTAATTACTCCTGGAGAAACTTGTTTGTTAATTGAAGTGGGCAGGTAATGAATTCGCTGAAAATGATGCTAACAGGATGCTCAAAAAGTCCGCCAGCAAGGCCGCAGCGAGCTATCACTTTATACGGGGTGGGTGGGATGATCCCACTGCGCGCGTCCAACGAGGGCCTTCTGAGGCCGCGCGTTGCGCGAGCAAGGGGATTGTCCCAGCTACCCCATCCCCCTTTTCAGCATCCTTCTAAGAGACGATGTGACCCACAAGATCGTACAGCGCCGCATCGGTGATCTCGACCTTGACGAGTTCCCCGGCGGTGGCTGAACCATCGTTGATGTAGACGACTCCGTCGATCTCCGGAGCCAGCCCTTCATGGCGTCCCTCAAGCAGGAGCTCTGTCTCTTCGGAGACTCCTTCGACCAAGACCTCCATCACGGAACCGATGCGGGCTTGGCCTCGTGCTGCCGCAATCTCTTCTTGTAGAGCTAAGATCTCATTCCGTCGTTCGTCCATGACCGAACGCTCGACCTTGTCATCAAGCCCGACGGCCGGGGTGCCTTCCTCGTCCGAATACAAGAACACCGCCACCCGATCGAACTGGGCCTCTTCCACGTAGCCTCTCAGCTCGTCGAACGCCTGCTCCGTCTCTCCTGGGAACCCCACGATGAAGGCCGTGCGAAACGTGACGCCGGGAATACGCGTCCTGATCCGATCGACGAGGGAGGTGATGGTGGCCCGATCGCCCAGCCGGTGCATCCGCTTGAGCATCCGGTCGTTGATGTGCTGCAGCGGCATGTCGATATATTTGGTAATCTTTTCTTCGCTGGCATAGAGATCCAACAGCTCGTCCGATACCTGTTGTGGGTAGAGATAGAACGGCCTGATCCAACGCAGGTCTTTTACCTTCACCAATTCGCGAAGCAGCGTGACGAGGCCGTGGCGCAGACCGAGATCGACGCCATAATTTACCGTATCCTGGGAAATAAGGTTAATCTCCTTTACGCCTTCGGCTGCAAGGCGCGTGGCTTCGGCCACGATCGATTCCACCGGGCGGCTCCGCTGCTTGCCTCGCATCAGGGGGATCGCGCAGAAGGCGCAATTCCGATTACAGCCTTCGGCAATCTTTACGTAGGCGCTATGGGCCTTCCCGAGCCGGAGGCGTGGCGAGTCTGCGTCGTATAGGTAAGGAGGCTCGCTGATCCAGAGCCGTTGCTGCCGCTTCTTCGGGGCCAGCAGGTCCCGGCAAATTTCTGCAATCTTCCCAAATTCGCCGGTTCCCACCACTCCGTCGAGTTCCGGCAATTGCTTGAGGAGGTCCCCTTGATACCGTTGTGCCAGACAGCCGGCGGCAATCAACACACGACAGGATCCTGTCTTTTTGAGTTTGCCGTGCGCAATGATCGTATCGATCGACTCCTGCTTGGCCTCTTCGATAAAGCCGCACGTATTAATAATGACGACTTCGGCTTTCTTCGGATCATCGGTCAAGGCAAACCCGTCCGTCACCAAGGTGCCCAACATGACTTCGGAATCGACTTGGTTTTTCGAACAACCGAGATTGACGAAACCAATGGTGGTCTTCTTGTTGTTCGGGCGAGCGGGGGTAATCAGTTGCGATGGCATAAGAAGCAGTCTACGGGACGGTTGAAAAGCCTGTCAATCCAACAAGTGAAGGGATATCGGCGGCGGCATATGCGTGGACTCACCGCATAATCTCACCTTCTCTACTCTCTTGGAGGGCGAGGAGGTTTGCTCCCTAACTGCGCGCGTTCAACGAGGCCCTTCTGGTTCCTCAACTTCCCAGAGGGAGTAGGCAGATTGTTCTTCACTGCGCGCATCGAGCGACCACAGCTTTATCGTGGGGGCTCTGCGAGCAAGAAGAACGGTCTGCCTGCTCCCTCGTACCCTTCGGAGGCCGCGCGTTGCGCGAGCACGGAAGATCAGCAGGCTCCATCCCGCGCCCTCCTTGCCCTCCTCTCGCCTCTTATGGCATCATGCGCCTCTTTGGGGGCAGGGATGGCTCATTTGCTCGAATTTGTCGGTTGCCTGCATATCTACCTTGGACCCTACCGGGGGAATCCAATCTCCTTGTATTTGAAGCGGACGGAGGCTGGGTGCCAGATCGGCCCGAAGGCCTATCCGTGGAATGACGTCGTGGGGATTGGTGAGACGCCGAACAAGGCAGCTGCAGACTTCGAAGCGAAATGGAAAACAAAGGGTCTCTCGACGGATATGTACTCCGGTCCCTCGTGGGAAGGAGGCATCAAGCCGGAGAAACCTGCCCCTCCTAAGCCGGCTGCTCCTCCCAAGCCGGCTGCGTCCACTACCGCCTCAGCATCAGTGAACCCACCTGCCGCACATCCGAAGGCTGCACCAGATCCTCCCCCAGCCTTGGCGGCTCAGCCTGCAGACAAATCGAGCTGATTCGCTCTGTATGTAATCGTAATAGTGCGTTGCGGGAAAACTATTGTGGCAGGGCGGAAGCTCAATGGCCGTCCTTGTCGTTCGTGCAATGTGAAACGTAAAATGTGAAACGGTTCGGATGGAGCGCACTCGGCAATCCTACGTTTCACGTTTCACGTTTTACGGGGGCAGTGCCGGCTAGCTTGCTGTGCTTCATGCCGTATCCCAAATAGACCACAATGCCGATGGCAGTCCAGATGCCGAATCTGATCCAGGTTACCCCCGGGAGAAAGCTCATGAGGCCGAGGCAGGCCAGCACACCCAAGATAGGGACGACCGGCATGAAGGGAAGCCTAAAGGGCCGATGCTGGTTGGGTTTCGTGTAGCGCAGGATTACCACACCGATACAGACCAGGACAAAAGCAAAGAGCGTGCCGATGTTCGTCATGTCCGCCGCATCGCCAATGGGAATCAGTGCGGCGAGCGTGGCCACGCCGATGCCGGTGAGAATGGTGGCGTAGTGAGGTGTGCGATAGCGCGGATGCACGGTTGAGAGCCAGGGGCTCAAGAGGTGGTCGCGCGACATGGCAAAGAAGACCCTGATCTGACCCAACATCATGACGACAAGCACGCTGGTAATTCCTGCCACAGCTCCGATCGCCACAATCGCCGCTCCCCACTTGAAGCCCACCCTGCTCAGCGCGTCGGCCACCGGCGCATGAATGTCGATATGTGCCACGGGGACTAAGCCGGTCAGTACGGCGGCTACGGCAATATAGAGCACGGTGCAGATGCTGAGTGAGGCAATGATCCCGATCGGCAGATCCCGTTGAGGGTTTTTCGCCTCCTCTGCGGTGGTCGAGATCGCGTCGAATCCAATATAGGCGAAGAACACGATTGCCGCTGCAGCGCCGACGCCGGCGAATCCCTGCGGCATGAAGGGCGTCCAGTTGTCGGCATTGACGGCCGGGGTCCCAACAGCAATGAAGAAGAGGATGACCGCGAGCTTCAAGCAGACAATAATGCCGGTTGCGCGGGCGCTTTCTTTGATCCCAACGACAAGAATAACTGTCACGAGCAGTACGATAATGGCGGCGGGAAAGTTTGCCACGCCTCCGTCAGGGCCTCCTGGTGGATGTGTGGCCCAGTGAGGTAATTCAATCCCGGCCAGCCCGAGCAACTTATTGAAATAACCGGACCACCCAATAGCGACGGCGACACAGGCCACGCCGTATTCGAGAATGAGGTTCCAGCCGGTGATCCAGGCCAGGAATTCTCCCAAGGTGGCGTACGAGTAGGTATAGGCGGATCCGGCAGCGGGAATCATGGTGGAAAACTCTGCATAGCAGAGTGCCGCGAAGGCGCAGGTCAAGCCGGAGAGCACGAAGGACAGAATGATTCCAGGCCCTGCCCCTGGCCGATGAGCGTCGCCGACGATGGCGGTGCCGATGAGGACGAAGATGCCGGTGCCGATAATCGCGCCGATGCCAAGGGCGGTCAGATCCCAGGCCGTGAGGGTTTTCTTCAACCGATGATCGGGATGGTCTGCGTCCGCGAGGATCTGCTCGATAGACTTGGTTCGGAAAAGTCGCTTGATCACCCTATCTCCTCAGTCAGGCTGGATGGCGAAAAGCTCTGTAGGATTGATGAGTTTTTGTTTCCTATGGAGCCAAGTATAGCAGGCCTCCTCATAGGACAATGCGCGGGACGGGTGGGCTGGGTTGATCTGGTTCATCCGGTTTGTTTTGTTCATCTGGTCAGTCTCGTTCAACCAAACAAACCAAATAGACCAAATAAACAAGAAAGACCATCCGGGTCACGCCCCACGGTTTGTCGCACGGGCGGCGCGTAGAAAGGCTTCGAATATTTTCCGGTGGAGGGGATGCCGATCGAAAAGGAATTCCGGGTGCCACTGGATGCCAAGAAAGAAGCGGTTGGTCGGAGATTCGATTGCTTCCACGATACCATCAGGAGCCAGCGCACTCGCGATCAATGACGGCGCAACGGCTTTGACCGATTGATGATGGGAGCTATTCACCCGCATCGAGACCGATCGTACGATGCGACGGAGCAGGCTGCCTGATGTGACGGCCACGGTGTGACTGAGATTGGTGGCTCGATTGTGTTGCCGATGTTGAAGTGGTTTCGAGACTTGGGATCCTATGTCCTGAATCAGACTGCCGCCCAAGGCGACATTCATAGACTGCATGCCTCCACAGATGCCGAGCAGCGGGAGATCTGCCTGTTGTGCCAGGTGGACGGTGTCCAGCTCGAAGTTTCTGCGGCGTTCGCTGACGGTTCTGAAGGGATACCGTTGCCGTTCACCGTAGAGCGACGGGGGAAGGTCCGGCCCGCTTCCGGTCAGGAGGAGGCCGTCGAGCTGTTGTAAGAGTCGGCGTCTCGTCGCCCGATCTGCGTGGAGCGGAAGCACCAGCGGGATGCCACCGAGTTCTTCGACGGCACGAATGTAACGTGCGTTCAAAAAAAAGGTGGGCTCACGCCCACCCCATTCTTTCCGATCACCGGCGTTGAAGTCTGGTGTGACCCCGATAATCGGTTTCATCGGCTAGGGGATGGGTGCCGTGGCGGGGGCTGATGCCGGCGCATCGGAAGAATCGGCAACCCCCAGGAAGCGAATGGGCCGATCGCCTTGTAGGTGATCGGGGGTAATGATGTAGGTGCCGTAGAGACTGGTATCCCAGATACTCTTTGCCGCGCGTTCATTTCCACCGGAAAACGCATAGGCGAGTCCCCCAACAATGCCGCCACCAATGGCGAAGGCCAGCTTCAGTGGAAGATAGAGCAGGGTGGAGAACCCGGCAGCCGCCTGCATGCCGGCACTCGATGGGGTTCCACCCTCGGTGCTCAGGGGAGGCACGCTTTCTTGACTCCATGCCGGTGGCACCATGGTGACGATGCACAGGGCTAGGAGTAGGAAGACGGTCACAAGTTTGAAGCTGGAAGCCTCACGGGGGCGATTGGATGCAGACGAGCAGCGGTTCACAGGTAATCCTCCTTCTTTGGCAAAGTGAGCTACGTGGTGCCGGTTGACTCCAGGGCGCTCACTCATGATTCATTCGTAGTCCGGTTATAACAAATTCAACCCTGAATGCAAACCCCCTGCCGCATCCTCGAAGAACATCGTTATGGAGCCGCCACGTCTCTCAGTACGAGGTCCAGCTCAGATGCCACGTACGACGTGATGAAGTTCGTCCGCCTGATGACGGCGGCTTTGACCTCAGCGATCCCTGTGTCGTCTACGAGACATTGGTTCTCCTGAGTGATGCCGGATTGCAACGCGAGGTCCAGCTTGCACCAACAGACTGCTTGGACAAACAACTCATGGGCTCGTTCCTGATGAGCGCGGCGATCTTCACCTGCGAGATGAGTGAGAGCCTGCGCCAACCAGCTGGAGAAATCAATGTCAGTGCCGAGTTGATCGATCTGACTCTGGGTGAGCATGACATCGACCTGGACTCCGCCCTTCCAGCTCCGTTTCTTGACGTTAAAGACACAGGAGGAGGTGAAGGGTCTTCCCTCCACTGGCTGCGGTCCGACAAACAGGGTCACGCGGAATGGGGAAGGTCCCGGGGGATGCTCAATGGCCATGGTGCGCATTCTAGCATGACCGCCGGTCTCAGCGGCTGTCTCATTGACGGCTTGGCAGCGCGACGATAAGATGCTCTCTATCATGACCACGGCCATTGATCAGCGTGTCAGCGAAATTCAGCAGGCTCTGTGTGAGGCCGAGATCGATGGCTGGCTCTTCTACGATTTCCGCGGGAGCGACCCCCTCGCCTATCGCATCCTCCAGCTCGATCCCACCCTCCATGTGACGAGGCGATGGTATTACTGGATTCCGGCGCAGGGAGCTCCTGTCAAGCTGCTGCATCGCATTGAGCCGCATGTGCTGGATGCACTGCCGGGACAGGCCTCTTGGTATGTGTCGTGGGAGCAGCAACGGCAGATTCTTGCGCGTCTGCTGGCCGGTGGCCTCCGTGTCGCGATGCAGTATTCCCCGCTGAATGCGGTTCCCTACGTGTCGCGCGTGGATGCCGGCACGATCGAGTTGATCAGAAGTTACAATGTCGAGGTGGTGAGTTCGGCAGATTTGATTCAGACGTTTGAAGCGTGCTGGACAGACCGTCAACTCGAATCGCACCAATTTGCCGCCGCGGCGCTGAGACGGATCGTTGATCAGACATTTAGCGAGGTGCATGAAGCGATCACGCAAGGGCGAGGGCTCACTGAATATGGAGTGCAGCAGTTTATCCTGGCTCGTATACGCGAGGCTGGGATGGTCACGTCGAGTGCGCCGATTGCCGCCGTCGATGCCCACAGCGCTGATCCCCATTATGGTCCGACAGAGATGGGGTCGGCTGAAGTGACCCGCGATGCGTTGCTCTTAATCGATCTCTGGGCCAAACGAGCGGAGGCCGGCTCAGTCTACGCTGATATCACGTGGACCGGCTATGTCGGCACGATGGTGCCGGTGAGGCATCGTGAGATTTTCAACTTGGTGAGGCGGGGACGGGACGCGGCACTGGCCTTCGTACGGACAGAAACAACAGCCGGCCATCGCCCATTCGGCTGGGAAGTCGACGATGCTTGTCGGCAGGTCATCCAACGTGGCGGCTACGGCGATCAATTTGTCCATCGCACGGGCCATTCAATCGGAGAAGAAGTGCATGGCAATGGCGCCAATATCGATGGGTTGGAGACGCAGGACACCCGCCGTCTGATGCCAAGGACCTGTTTTTCTATCGAGCCGGGCATCTATTTACCCGGTGAGTTTGGGATCAGGAGTGAGCTGGACGTATACCTGGCTGAGGATGAGGCGTTGGTGTTTGGGTTGCCGTTGCAGACCGAGATCGTACCGATTTTCTAGTCCCCTCCCTTCCTTGACAGTGCCTCCCACTGGCTTATAAAGTTGAATCGGTTCCCAATAAGACAGGACAGACGGCGATGTATCTGACAAGCTTTTAGGAAAAAGGACTCGCACCATGTTCGGTACCATGGGGATCTCGGAACTCATCATTATCCTTGTCATTGTCCTCATCATTTTCGGGGCAGGGAAGCTCCCACAAATTGGTGAAGGGGTTGGGAAAGCGCTGAGAGGGTTCAAGAAAGAAGTCAACGATATTCCCCTGTCAGATGCGACACCGCCCGACGCGAATCAACCGGCGCCCATGCAGGCTCACTCAACGTCCCAGGCTGCGCCGGCATCGGGGATGACGCTGGGACAGACGCTCACCGCTCCGAAGCCCACGGCGCCCTATACGCCTGGGCCTGAATTGACTCCAGGGACCACCGCTGCGTTGATGCACAACATGGCAGCGGCACCCCTGCCGGCTCGGCCATCGACCTCTCACGCAGCCCAATCGGTGGGGCAGGGCCAGCAGCCTCCGACGATGGAAGAACGAGCGGCTGCTCCCACGCCGGTGATGCGGGCGCAGTACCCGCCTCTTCCGGCCAGCGCCCAGGCACAACCAGTGGCGAAACGCCCGTCGGCCATTGTCAACAAAGATGCGGTGGCCCGGGTGCAAGCGCAGCAGGCGGCGATGAAGGTCAAGGCTGCGCAGCCGGCCGACATTTCTCCAGGGGATATGCAGAGTGTGGGAGAAGGATTTGGGGATGCGGTGAGAACATTCAAACGAGCTGTGGCCGATGTCCGGAATTCGGTCGACCCAGAAATCCGGACCATTCAAGCCGAGATGGATTCTGCCCAGAAAGAATTCCAGCAATCCATCGAAGCAGCCAAAGAACTGCCTGCCTTGCACGAAGAGCCTCCGAAGCACACGTGAGTCCAAGTGCGGGTTTCATCAGACTATCCAATGTCGGCGCTCTGCCCTATCGCATGATTTCTCGCATCATCGTGTGCTCAGTCGCCCTGTCAGTCCTTTGTCTTGCCGGTTGTGTGCAAGATTCCCCACCCTCCTCAAGAGAGCGTACGGTCTCGCTCTTGTTGGAGCTGCTCATTGATCAGGCGCCGGAGATGCGGCGGACGGCTGTAGAATCTCTGGGCAAGATCGGTGACCCACAAGCGGTGGACTCCATTCTCCGACTCAAGCACGATTCGGCAGCCATGGTCCGTGAAGCGTCGGTGCTGGCCATGGGACGATTGAAACCCACAGCGACCGAAGGAGTGGTTGCCCTCTTGAGGCGGGCGTTGGAAGATCCTGTCGAGTCGGTTCGGCAGGCAGCGGTGGTGGCGATCGGCGAGATCGAGCCAGGGCCTCAATTGCTCCAGCCCGTCGTAGGGTTACTGCGATCTTCAGATGCCACGATTCGGCGAGCAGCGGTGCTGGCATTGTTGCAAGTTGACTCAAGCCAATCGATTCCGGCGCTGGTCGCAGCAGGCCGCGATTCCGATGCAGAGATTCGTCAGGGGATTGTGGCGGCGGTGGGTGAATGGGGAGGGGCAACGGCCTCCCCTTGGATCAGAGAGCGTTTGATTGAAGATCCCTCGCCAGGGGTGCGAGCAGAAGCGGCCTATCGTTTGGGAATGCTGAGTGGCCCTGAGGCGAGGGACGCGCTCAACACGGCGATCGCAAAGGATCCGGATAGTGGGGTGCGCCGCTGGGCGAAATAGGGAACTTAAGGCGTCATGCGTGAACGATTCAATGCCTCAACGAAATGTCGTAACTCCGTGCGGGACTTTTCATCAATGTTGGTAAACTGGACGCCCATTCCGGGGAAGAGCAGATATCGTTCAGGTCTATTGCGGGCCCAGGCGACCTTGGCCTTGGCCTTGTGTTGTTCATAAGGGCGATCAGGCAGTGTGAACTCGACGGACAGCTCGGTGCCAGGAGGCAGCGGAGCACTGCTTTCGATAAACAACCCGCCTGGGCCGATGCCGCCGGTTAAGCTGTCGAACTGTTTGCCTTCCGGGGTCGTGTAGCGAACCTTTATGGCGAGCGGGGCTCTCGGATGAGCGCGCGCATGGGCGAATCGCACGTCATCGTCGCCGGCAAGAATCTGTTCGATGACTGTTCCCCATGACACAGTGCCGAGCAGTTCTCCCGTGGCGCTATGAAGCGTGATCCCTTCTTGGTCGGCATCCATCTCAAGGGATTTGCCTTGATGGCCTTCCGTCATGGTCACAGGAAATTTCATCGCCAGATACCTCTACTGAACGCAGGTCGATTATCAAGTAGGTGGAATGTCACGAGGTCTGCGGTCAAACGGGCTGGGTGGATTTCACGAGTTCGAGCACGCGGTTACGGATATCGGGATCAATCTCCGTAAAGCGCACCCCCATGCCAGGGCTAAACGTATTATATTGGTCTGCCTTAGGACAGACCCAGGCGATGAGGCCCTTCGCCGGCAACCATTCTGACGGCTGTTCTGGTAACGAAAATTCAAGCACAAGCTTGGTGCCGACTGGTAGAGGTTTCAGGCTTTCAATAAAGAGCCCGCCTCCGCCGATACCGCTCGCCCGACTTTCAAACTGCTGGCCTTCCGGGGTGACATATTTGACATGAAAAGTGATTGTCACGCGCGGATCATTCCTGATCTCTCGGCTCGCCTGGGGCTTACGATAGGCCAGAATCTGGTCGATGATGAAGTCCCAGGACAGGCTACCTAAGGGTTCGCCGTTGATCCCCAGAAGGGTGATCAACTCGCGTGTTGCGTCAAGGTCGAAGGCTTTCCCTTTATGCCGAAAGCTTGATGACACGGGATATTTCACAGGTCCTCCACGTTCAATCTGTAACGCAAGTATAGCGCAGCATTTTATCTTGTCGAGCAAAAGCGCAGAGTTGCCAGCGTCGCGAGAGACGGAGAAGAAAGCATGGCGAAGAGTATTCGAAAAGGGATGGGGGAAGGAATCGATCAGCCCGAGGCACCCTCGGCCTGATCGATTCTGCGCAGACGCGTCGATTGATTAAAATGTCTTTATTTATAAAGACTTAAGCGGTCTTCACGTCCTTGTCTTGTTCGAAGATGCGGATAGGGGCGTGCTTGCCGAGGATGGCATCCTCAGTGATGAGGACTTCCTTAATCTGCTTTTGAGAAGGCGCATCGTACATCACGTCGAGCATCACGTCTTCGAGGATGGCACGCAATCCTCGAGCGCCGGTTTTCTGGAGAAACGCTTTCCGCGCGACCGCGCCGAGCGCGCCTTCTGTGAACTTCAGCTTCACCTTCTCAAAGGAAAGTAATTTCTCATACTGTTTCGTGAGCGCGTTTTTCGGTTCGGTCAAGATCCGAATGAGGGCTCGCTCATCCAGCTCATCCAAGGTGGCGACGACCGGCAACCGACCGACGAACTCTGGAATCAAGCCGTACTTGAGAAAGTCTTCCGGCTGAACCCTCGCGAACAGTTCGCCAAGCCGCACCTCGCTCCGTCCGCGAACTTCTGCTCCAAAGCCCATCGACTTCCGATTGAGGCGTTGCTCGATAATATGTTCGAGCCCGACGAACGCTCCGCCGCAGATGAACAGAATATTGCTGGTGTTGACCTGAATGAACTCCTGGTGCGGGTGTTTGCGCCCGCCTTGAGGCGGCACATTGGCGACGGTTCCTTCGATGAGCTTGAGCAGCGCCTGTTGAACCCCTTCGCCCGAGACGTCTCGGGTGATGGACGGACTGTCGCTCTTGCGGCTGATCTTGTCGATTTCATCGATGTAGACAATGCCCTTCTCGGCCCGCTCCACATCGTAGTCTGCTGCTTGCAGAAGCTTGAGGATGATGTTTTCGACGTCTTCGCCGACGTACCCCGCCTCGGTGAGCGTGGTCGCATCGGCCAGTGTGAAGGGGACATCCAAGTACTTCGCGAGGGTCTGGGCCAACAGCGTCTTTCCTGTGCCGGTAGGCCCCAGCACGAGGATGTTGCCCTTCTGGAGTTGCACCTCGTCGACGTCTTTGTCCTTGGATGAAATTCGCTTGTAGTGGTTATGAACGGCTACCGCGAGAATTTTCTTCGCCCGCTCCTGCCCCACGACGTATTGATCCAAGTGGTGCTTAATTTCCACCGGCTTTTTGAGTTTTGACGAAATCTCTTCTTTGGCTTCTTCCCAATCCTCGGCAATGATGTCGTTACAGAGGTTGACGCATTCATCGCAGATATAGACCGTGGGCCCGGCAATCAATTTGCGGACTTCGTCTCGGCTCTTTCCACAAAACGAGCACCGGAGATGTCGATCCATCTTATCCAGCTTCGCCATGAGTCCCCCCGTTACTTGTCCTTGACGTGGTCTTTTCCTGTGTCGCCACTGACGGCCTTGAGGAGCTTCGGCGGTCGCGTAATGACTTCATCGATAAGACCGTACTGCTTGGCTTCTTCCGCGGAGAGGAAATAGTCACGTTCGGTGTCCAGGGCGATTTTCTCCAGAGGCTGGCCTGTATGTTTGGCCATGATCTCATTGAGCCGTTCCCGAATCTTCAAGATCTCTCTGGCGTGGATGTCGATCTCAGTGGCTTGCCCGGAAAATCCACCCATGGGCTGATGAATCATGATTCGCGCATTCGGCAGGGCGAATCGCTTGCCCTTGGTTCCCGCGGTCAGTAAAAAAGCCCCCATGCTGGCGGCCTGGCCCAGGCAGATGGTGTTGATCGGGGGTTTCACATACTGCATGGTGTCATAAATGCCCAATCCTGCCGTGACGCTTCCCCCGGGGGAGTTGACGTAGAGATTGATGTCTTTTTCAGGGTCTTCGGCTTCGAGGAACAAGAGCTGGGCGATAATCAGGTTGGCAAAGATGTCGTCGATTGGCGCGCCAAGAAAGATGATCCGGTCTTTCAGGAGCCGGGAATAAATGTCGTAGGCGCGTTCGCCTCGGTTGGTCGTTTCGATCACAATGGGAACTAGCATGCAGGTCGTTCCTTTCCTCTTGGCAGGGTGCTGAAAAAAACCGCCAGCTTCGTTCTCGCGTCGTTCAGATCCTCAACGTACCCCAGAGGGTACGTCTCCGGTCTTCACTCGCTGCGGCCTTGCTGGACGGTCTTTTTGAGCACCCTGCGCGCCCACAGATTTTTCACAGCCTGTTAAAACTTCTTGAACAATAGATGCGAGGCCAACCCGCACCGTTCGTCGCTAGCCCTGAATCATCGCATTGCGGTACACGAAATCTAAGGCTTTATCCACCAAAATCCTCGTACGTAAATCATCGATGGACTCTTGTCCTCCGGCTTTGATCATCTTGACGAGATCGGCCGTCGGCAGCTTGAGCTCCGACGCCAGCCGCACAATTTCTGAGTTAAAATCGTCCTGCGTGACCGTCAACCCTTCTTTCTCGGCGATCGCCTCCAAGACGAGACTGACTTTCACGCGACGCGTCGCTTCCTCCCGATGTTCCTGGCGAAGGCTTGTGAGATCCTCCGTGCCGGGCGATTCCGTGGCGCCACCCTTCCGCTGTTGCTGCTGCTGCTGCTGCAGGTGTTGCCGGATGATGGCCTCCAGCTCACGCTCCACGAGGGTTTCCGGGAGATCGAAGTGGTGGGTGTCCATCAGGCGTTTGACGATCGTATCCTTATAGTTGTCTTCGATTTCTCGCTTCAGCGCCTGTTCCATCCCCTCCCGCAGTCTGTCTTTGATTTCTTGGAGCGAGTTGTAGGGGCCGCAATCTTTGGCAAATTCATCGTCCAAGGCCGGCAACTTCTTTTCCTTCACGGATTTGATCGTCAACGTAAACAGGACTGTCTTGCCGGCAACACGAAGATCGGGATGGCCGGCTGGGTAGGGCTGGGAAATTTCGAGCGCATCGCCCTCGTGCTTTCCCCCAACGTGTGAATCGATCTCCAAGCCCAAGACGGATGCGTGTGATCCGACCTTATGCAGCTGGCCTTCCTTCTTCGTGCCTTCCAGCGGGACTCCATCGAGCAGGCCGTGCAGGTCCAATACGATATAGTCCCCGTCCGCGATCGTATGGCCTGGAGGTGTGGCTTCGAGGCGGGCCTGTTGTTCGCGCAAGACCTCAAGGCCTCGGTCAAGCTGTTCGTCGGTGACGGTGCGCTTGTCAGGTTTGAGAGAGATCGGACTCGGCGCCTTATAGTCCCGCAACTCGATGTTCGGCTTGATCTCGACAGTTGCGGTAAAGGTAAAGGGTTCGTTCTTCTTAATCTTGACTCGGTCCAGAGGAGGAATTTCCACGTGGACCGGTACAATCCCCGCTTGGCGGACGGCCTTTTCGTAGAAGTCCGGCACGAGAGCTCGAATCACATCCTCTTCCACGGTTTTTGCGTAGCGTTTTTCTAACAGGGCCAAGGGTACTTTGCCGGGGCGAAAACCTGGGATCGTGACCTGGCGGTTCAGCTCGACATAGGCGCGAGCAAAGCGTTGCGTGACTTCATCTGCCGGCACCTCAATCTTGAGGGCGCGTTTCATCGGTCCGAGTTCTGTCACTTCCATCTTCATAGTCGGTGCGCACCCTTATTCCCAGTTAGAAGCCATCCAAGGACTGCCGATCCGTCGTCGTGTACCAGGTCGTGATCCGGTGCGAGAGGGGGGACTTGAACCCCCACGGTTACCCACGAGATCCTCAGTCTGATCTCCTGGTGCGGGAGGCGGGACTTGAACCCGCACACCGTTGAAAGTACAGGCTCCTAAGACCTGCGCGTCTGCCAGTTCCGCCACTCCCGCAGGGTGGGGTACACAGGAGCCGCCTCCTGTACGATGAGCACACACACGAAAAGACATATTCATCTCGCTATTTTGTACCGTTGGATGCCTCTCACTGTCAACCCATACTCCTGCGGGGATGGGAGTGTGTTCACTTGTCTGTTCATGGGACGGTTCGCCTCCATGTGTGGCACGACAGAGTCGAAGTCATGAAAGGGCCTCATCGTATATACGGTAGCCTCAGCCTTCAATGGTGGGTATAATCCGGGAGCGTACGTAATTCATCATCAGCATACTGGTTTAGGAGGTGGACGATGCGTGTTGCCCTCCTGCTCTCAACGCTGGCTTTCACAGTTGTGGCACTGTCCACTCCTCCTGCATGGGCCTACCGCGACTATTTCACGCCGGAGCAGAAAGCGCTGCTGGACAAAGTTCAGACTCTGCGCATTGACGCGATCGCACTCACAGACAAGGGAGCCGTTGACGCGGTGCCGATTGCCGAGCTTGTCGCCCGCCGGATGGGTGATTTGGGGTATGCGGTCGTGGCCGGAGCCGATACACCACATGACGTGGTGATTAAAGTCAAATGCGAACAGCGAAAAACATGGGAGGGCACGACTGCCGGTGGAGGCGATGCGGATTTACCCGATGCCCCGTCTCGGCTATGGAAAGGACCAGCCTGTCAGATGACCTATCTCCTTGGTAGCATGAAGGTCAAATGGCAAAAAGAAGTTCGAACCGAGTTTGAAGATGCGGGGCAAGCTGCACAATCGGCCAATGCAGGAGATCCGGGAGCCTATGCCATGGGCCAATTGAGGAACGCGCTCGAGACATACGAATTTCCCTTGTTGCTGGCCGCTGAATGGGGTCAGCCGGAGCGATTGTTGAAGTTGCTCGATCTATCCGACACGCCGCAAGCCAGAAAGTTCAAAATTATTTCTCTCTTAGGCGAGATGCAAGCCGACGAGGCCTTGCCGAGGCTGAAAGAGGTGCTCAAGGATCGTGACCTGGCGAAGCAAGCGATCGGGGCGATGGGCAATCTCGGGAGGGAAGGCATTCCATTGTTGGTTGAGATCATGAATACGTCACCGGATATCGAGGTACAAACCGCAGCAGCCAAGGGGTTGGGCCAACTCGGCGGATTGCATGGGGATGCCTCAGTCGTGCCGCCGTTGCTGGCCAAACTGAAGGATCCGAAGACCGACTGGTCAGTACTCACGGAAGTCGCCTGGGCTCTGGGTAAGATCCCTGATAAACGATCGATCCAGCCGCTCTACGATCTCGACAAGAAGCTCTCAGCCATGCGCGATCCGGAGAACGTGCGGTTGCAGAAGCTCAAAGCAGCAGTGTACTGGTCGATCAAACAGTGCGATACGTGGGATCAGTTCAGCTGAGAGGGGGATGGAGGCTGATGATCTTCTGTGCTCGCGCAACGCGCGGCTTCCGAAGGCCCTCGTTGGACGCGCACACGTTGGAAACCGCCAGGCCGCCCCTCCGATATTAGGGAAAAGAGTAAGGAAGCGGAGCAGCAGGGCACCCACGTTGGTCCTGTGCTCCCGGACCGCGCGCCCTCAGAAGGGCCTCGTTCGACGGCCGCACGTTGACCAACATGGGTGCCCTTCCAGGAGAGAAAAATAAACGAGCTTGGAAGGGCCATTGATAGATAGGAGAATGTGCTCGTTCGATGCGCGCTGAGGAGGGGATGGAGGCTGAGGTCGAGGTTGAGAAAAGATCAGACGCTTCTACTCTCAACCTGAGCTTCAACCTTCTTCGTGCCGGCGGACGTTTTCACCATCCTGTTAGGCGACGGCATCAAGGCCACGCTCTTGTACCAGGTGCAGCAACTTGAGGGCGGTGCCCGTCGGACGCTTTTGGCCGATCTCCCACTTCTGCACCGTCGAAACGCTCGTGTTCAGGAGACGGGCGAACACCGCCTGGCTGACCCGTGAGGACTCGCGGATGTGTTTGATTTGCTTCGGCTTCAGCGGAGGAACCGGAGGCAAGCACAGGCGGTTGAGTTCCTGCAGCGTAATCTGATCCATCACGCCCGCCTTATGGAGTCCCTGCGCCGTGTCTCGGACAGCTTTAAGAATCGCCGATTTAGTTTTTCGCATCGCAATGCATCTCCATAGCCGCCTACTCAGTCTGTTGGATGATTCCTCTTCCTCTGATAGTGGGCCGCCACTTTCATTCGATTGCCGCACAGCTGCATGCTGCACCAATTGCGCGTGTGATTTTTGGTCGTATCGTAAAAATAGAGGATGCAGGCCGGACTCCCGCACTTTCTGACCAGAGACAACGTGCCTGAACAGAGCAAGTCGCTCGCAGCCTCGGCGAGAGAGACCAGCATGCCGTCCTTCTGCGTGGCCTGCGATTGAAATTGTCGCTCAAAGCGTCCCTTTGTGTGCACCAGTTGTGAGTAGCCGGGGTATCGGGACAGTATGTGGTTGATGGATGCGACCACCGAGTCAGGAATAGACTTGCCTGCGACGATTCGGGCAACCATGTCCCGCAACGTTCTGCGGAACATTACACCTTGCTCAAACAGTTGTTCCTGATCCTTGTGACTCCATTGGGTCATGATCGCGACGGCGTGGGTTTGATCCATCATATGTGCCTGAACGAGCCAAGCGGCAAGATCCTCGCACCCACCTAACAGGTCTGTCGGATTTCCCTGCACGATCATCTGTGTGTTGATGAAGTCCAAACACGGATGATTGCCCACAAATAGAAATGGCTGCTGGGATTGTGCTCGCCCGGTTGTCATCGGTTCCTTCCCCTCCGTGCTACTCCGGCAAAAGACTCCTTGACAGGTTAGTCCCTGAAGCGTATAACTGTCAAAAGTAATTTTAGATGGTTATGTGTTCAGGCTGCCAGGGACCCGAGTACATACCCAGCGATGGCGTACAGTTCACCTGCCAACACCTCTATTCAAGGAGAACCCATGAAAACTGCCATCATCATCCTGTCCGAATCCGAAGAGTGGCTCTGAGGAAGCGCTCGGGCGAGTCTTTAACGCTCTGGCCCTCGCAGCCGAATGTAAGCAGAAGGGCGACGAAGTCGCCGTGGTCTTCAATGGGACCGGCACGCGGTGGCCGGCTGAGCTGACCAAGCTCTCGCATCCTGCCAATGGCCTCTACCATTCGGTTCGCGATGTCGTGCAAGGCGCCTCATGCGGCTGTGCGGAGGTCTTCGGGGCAACGGAGGCAGTCAAGTCGTGCGGGGTGCCGATGGTGAAGGACCATGCATTGGCCGGAACCACGGGACTTTTGAGCCTCCGCCGGTACATCGCGGAGGGGTGGAATACAGTCGTGTTCTGAGCCACAGCTTACCGGCGGTTAGAAAGGGGTCTCCTGAGCGCCGGTGAGCTGAAGGGCAATAGGGGGAAGTGATGGCGACGAAATATCTTGATCTGACGTTTACAGACGCGGTGTGTCGTGCACAAAAACAGTATTACGGGAGGGCGGGTAACATCGTAGGCGCTTCCGAACGAGACCCCCTGAGCCAGGCAGAAGCCGAATTCATCGCGGCTCGGGACAGTTTCTACTTGGGCTCAATCAGCGAAAGCGGGTGGCCCTATATTCAGCATCGCGGTGGACCTCAGGGATTCTTGCGGGTGGTCAACGAGAATACCCTTGCCTTCGCCGACTACAAGGGGAATCGGCAGTTGCTCACGACCGGCAACGTCTCAGTGAACGACCGTGTAGCGCTGTTTCTCATGGACTATAAGAACCGAGCGCGCTTGAAGATTCTTGGCCATGCCCGTGTGGAAGATGCTCATGAGCATCCGGAACTGACCGAACAGTTCACGGACCCAAAGATGCGGTCGAGCGTGGAGCGCCTGGTCGTCATCGATGTCGTCTCGTTCGACTGGAACTGTCCGAAGCACATCACACCACGATACTCGGCAGAAGAGGTCGAAGAGCATGTGGAGCCGTTGAAACAACGCATTGCCGAACTTGAAGCCCAACTTCGCGAGATGAAGTCGTGAGGATCTTCTGTCATTGAGCATCTTCCAAACAAGAGGGGAGGGGAGCGGCCAGGTGCCCTCTTTGCTCGCGCAACGCGCGGCCTAGGAAGGCCCTCGTTGAACGCGCGCAGTCGAGGGCAACCTTGGCCACTCCTCTCAATGCTCTGGAAAGGGATAGAGGAAAAAGAAAGAAGGCCTGGCGGTTCCCTGTGCTCGCGCAACGCGCGGTCGAAGGCTCCCCTCGTTGGACGCGCGCACATTGGGGAAACCGCCACGTCGTCCCAGAAAAGCAATGTTCTCGGCTCTTCATTGAGGGCTCTCAGGTTAAAGCACTACAGCTGTCAGCAACCTCTCCGATCCTTGCGCCACCGTTCTTTTCTGTAACACCCCATAAACGCACGTGATTTCTCATCACGAAAAGCGTATTCTGCATCGCAAACAGCCTATTGAAAATCTAGTCTGACTAGAGCTGTCTTAGCAAGGTTGCGGCCTTACGGCCTAACGGAGGTAATAGAGTGACGGTCAAATTAAGCAGCATGTTAGGAACTTCGTCCGAGCGTCTGAATGCCGCGATGAAACTTCCAAGCGGCGCGCGTTTTTTTCGTTGTGCCTTACAAGTCAACCCATTTGCCTATCTGAGCACACACAACAAGAAAACTTCTTTTAAGACAGAATCCGACTACAACTCCGCCATTATCGCAACTTGCAGGGATACCGGGATTGAAGTTATCGGCGTCACAGACCACTACCGAGTTAAGGATTCTTTCGGCCTGGTACAGGCTGCGCGCGCTGCCGGGTTATTCGCCTTCAGTGGTTTCGAGGCCGTCACCAAGGACGGTGTCCATTTCCTTTGCCTATTCGATCCGGACAAAGACAGCGGGCTTGAACGGTTTATCGGTGAATGCGGCATTCATGATACCAACATGACGTCTCCAACTGGCAAGCTGGATTCCCTTGAACTGCTTGCTCACGCCAAAGACTGGGGGGCTGCCTGTTTAGCCGCGCATGTCATATCAGACCAGGGAGGGCTTCTCAAGAAACTCTCTGGTCAAACCCGTATCAATGTATGGAAGTCAGAGCTTCTTCTCGCATGCGCCATTGCTGGATCTATCGAGGATGCCCCAGAAGGCCTCCGGTCAATTCTTGAGAACAAGGGTGGCGAATACCATCGCAGCCGCCCTGTAGCAATCATAAACGCATCCGACGTCAGCAGCCCGGAAGACCTGATGAAGGCCAGTGCGTCTTGTTTCATGAAAATGTCGAACATCTCAGTAGAGGCGTTGCGGCAGGCCTTCCTTGATCCGGAATCACGCATTCGTCTGAATAGTGATCCGCCACCAGAGCCTCACGCAGAGCTTCTTGCCATTACTTGGGAGACTGGTGGCTTCATGGTCGACGCCTCCGTTCATTTCAACGGCAATCTCAATGTTTTGGTTGGCGGAAGAGGCACAGGCAAATCAACGATGGTCGAGAGCATTCGCTATGCGCTTGGTCTCAATCCACTCGGAGAAGAGGCACGGAAGGCTCACGAAGGGATTATTCGTCATGTACTCGAGGTTGGGACCAAAGTGTCCTTACTTGTGCGCTCTCACAAGCCTTCTCAGCGCTGCTATACCATCGAACGCTCGGTTCCGAATCCTCCAATTGTGAAGGACGAAACGGGTGAAGTACTGACACTTTCACCTGAAGACGTCATGCCAGGCGTTGAGGTCTTTGGGCAACATGAAATATCTGAACTCACGAAGAGTAGACAGAAGCTTACCCTGTTGCTGGATCGATTCGTTGAGCACGACCCAACCATTTCAGGGCGCAAGACGAAGCTTATGTTGGAGTTGGAGCGATCACGGAGCCGCATTGTCGATGTTCGGCGTGAGGCAAAGGCCCTTGATGAGCGACTTGCCGCGCTTCCCGGTCTTGAAGAAACCCAGAAACGCTTCAAGGATGCGGGGCTAGAAGAGCGCCTAAAGGAGAAGAGTCTCCTCGTTCGGGAAGAACGCGTGTTGGTAGATGTGGCTGAACGACTTGAGCCTATGCGCGCTCTTCGCAGTGAGCTGATAGAGGGACTTCCACTTGATACGGCCTTTGTTTCTTTGAAGGCCCTCGAAGGGCTTCCGAATGCGGCAATCCTCGCAGAAACAGAAACCATTCTGTCCACGTTGAGCACAAAGCTCGAAGCCATCGCTGATCAGCTTGCCAATCTCCTGACAGAAACGGACAACGCACTTGCCGGCACAAAAGCTCGTTGGACCGAGAAGAAAAAGGTCATCGAAGAGAATTACGAAAAGCTCTTACGGGAGCTTCAAAAGTCAAAGATCGACGGAGCCGAATTTATCAGGCTGCGACAGCGGATCGAGGAGCTTCGACCACTCAAAGACAAAAAGGAATCTCTGAAACGTGACCTCGCCACACATGAGGCGCACCGGCGCAAGCTGCTTTCAGAATGGGAAGACATCAAAGCAAGCGAGTATCGTGAGATTCAAAACGCGGCCAAGAAAGTCTCTCGCAAGCTTCGCGAGCGGGTCAAGGTCGAAGTCACTATGGCTGGCAACCGTGATCCCCTGGAACAGTTGTTACGAGAAGTAGGCGGGAATTTGAATGCTGCTCTGGAACGGTTACGGTCACTGGAACAACTCTCACTGCCAGACTTTGCACAGCGTTGCAGAGAGGGAAAAGAAGCGCTTATGCAGCAGTACGGATTGCCGGCAGGTTCAGCAGAACGGATCGCCCAAGCTGATCTTGAGCTTTTTATGAGAATCGAAGAGCTCGACCTTTCGGCGACGACTAAGATCGATCTGAATACGGCACCGGATGGTGCCACCCCCACATGGCAGACACTCGAAGCACTATCAACTGGGCAAAAAGCTACGGCGGTACTATTGCTTCTTCTACTGGAATCTGAAGCTCCTCTTGTTGTTGATCAGCCAGAAGATGACCTTGACAATCGGTTTATTACTGAAGGCGTTGTTCCCATCATGCGGCAGGAGAAAGGGCGTCGCCAATTCATTTTCTCGACCCATAACGCTAATATCCCTGTTTTGGGAGACGCAGAACTAATCCTTGGATTAGTTGCGTCGGGTGAGGGGAAAGAAGGTGCTGCCAAGATTGCACCAGAACACATGGGGTCAATTGACTCCAGACCTGTCCGCGAGTTGGTAGAGGAAATCTTAGAAGGTGGCAAGGCCGCCTTCGAGATGCGCCGCTCTAAATACGGGTTTTGAAGCATGATGACACACACTGAGTTGTTGGAAATCATTAAGAACGGAGAAAGCTCCGGCGTCGAGTTTAAGCGAGATGTAGTGGAAAAAGATGCCCTAGCAAAAGAGCTTGTTGCATTCTCGAATCTCAGCGGTGGGATAGTGCTTCTTGGTGTCGAGGATGACGGCAGTATATCAGGCGTTACTAGAACGGATCTCGAAGAGTGGGTGATGAATATCTGCCGTGACAAAATTAAACCGCCTCTCATTCCATTTCTTGAAACCGTCCGGGACGTCGAGCGCGAAAAGGACGTAGCGATTGTTCGTGTCACACGCGGGTTCGATGTTCATAGCCTTTGGAAAAACAATCGAAAAACTTACTTCATCCGGGTTGGAACTCAGAGCAGAGAACCGAGCGAGGAAGAGCTGGCACGACTGTTTCAGCAACGTGGCTTGATCCGAGCCGAATTGCGGCCAGTTTCAGGGGCCAAGTTAGGGGACTTCGACCGGAGGCGGCTCCGTGACTATTTTAGTCGCGTTCGCCAACAGGATGTGCCTCCCGATGAGGATGAAGCAGCGTGGCAAACCTTGCTCATTAACACTGAGATTATGACCGATGAGGGCGTGACGGTTGGCGGGATGCTCCTGTTCGGTAAGACGCCCAACCGTTTTCTTCCACAGGCCGGTATTGACGCTGTTGCTTTTCCTGGAATCGAAAAGGACTATGCTGCACGCGAACGCAAGGGGTTACGCGGCCCGATGACGCCTTTACTTGATACTAACGGCTCCGTGGTGGAAAACGGTTTAGTTGAGCAAGCGCTTGATTTTTTGCAACGGAATACTCCCGTGACAGCCGTTCTTGAAAACGGCAGAAGGATCGAGAGACCTGCCTATCCTTCGGAGGTGCTTCGTGAGGCTATCGTCAATGCCCTTATCCACCGTGACTACTTGCTTTCCAGCACGGATATTGAGCTGGCGATCTATAGTAATCGTGCGGAGATTATCTCGCCCGGTAAACTTCCCAATGGCATTACACCCGATCGGATGCGCGCCGGTTGTCGAGCATCGCGCAACCAGCTTCTGAAAGATGTTATGCGGGATTACCGCTATCTTGAACACATGGGTATGGGTATTCCGAGAAAGATCATCTTGGGCATGCAGAGGCACAATCGCACGGTACCCGAGCTGGTTGAAGACCAGGACCGCTTCATCCTTCGCTTAATGGCATAACCATTGAGAGAAGGAAACGGGGTCGGGCGTCTTTTCTTGACACGGTTGCCAGACTTTCAGCAAAGTTCCTGGTGGGCGAGGCGACCAAACAATAGCCGTCTAATTCTTAATGCATTTCCAATAGCGTCCGACAGGATTCATAGCAAAATCAGTTGGTTGGGGTTGGCGGGGGATGTTTCCGCCGGCGCCATATCGGTAAGCAACTGAAACAACGGCG
>JAWXBV010000138.1:0-17039 GCA_034440335.1 Nitrospirota bacterium
ATCCTCAACGGGGACCCGGCCGCCTCACCACTCGGCGGCGCGCACAAACGTGGTGCTCCTTATTCGTCGCACCGTGCGCCCCAGAGGGTACGCCTCCGGCCTTCACTCGCTGCGGCCTTGCTGGACGGCCTTTCTGAACAGCCTGCGGGCCATTCAGCTTCTGTCAGTGCGCTCAGACCTGGCATCGCTTCTGGAGTCGTCATCTAGTTTGTCAAAAAACTGCCAGGAAAGAATCGAAGGCTGACCTGTACCGAACTTCAACGCCCAACCATCGGCCTTCCCTCGTCCCTTTTCTGCGTTCCCTCTGTCTGCCTCTCTCTCCTCCACGCTTTCCACCGGATGTACAGGAAACGCCCGATCTCCTCTCGCCCCAGCTCACTCAGCCGCAAGAACTTCAGCCCCGCCGTCTGTGGACGCGCTGTGTGGACGGCGGTCACCTCCACCTCTATCATCCCGGTATCGTGGAACCCCGATATCTGAAGGGTACAGGTCTCTCCCCTCTCCAGCCCCCGCTCGCTATGAATCTCGCACCCGTCGATCGAGAGGTTCGTGATCATCGCCCTGGCAGTGGCGCCATCATGAAACTGGAGGAGCGCCGACAGTTCGACGGGCACTCGCACATATTGTCGCGATCTCAGGCTGTGTTCCGGAGACGGCGCAGTCCGGCGTGTTCGAAATCTGGCATTACACACTTGGCATCTGAATGGCCGTACCGACAGCCGGCTCCAGCATCGATCCAACCAGGAGGATTCACGAACTGGCAGCACATATTCCCTGGCGCACCGGACGCAGGACACATCCGCGCACACCGTATTCCAATGCTCCATGGTCGATCTGGTCTGTTCTGTTACCACCAGTGCAGCACCCCCATCATCGGTTGAAGTCCGACGGCTGAAAGTCGAGGTTCGAACTTCCTGATACCTTGACCAGTTCCACAAATTCATCGAGCCGCTCCCGCTGCGACCTGGGCATCGAGAGGAACTCGGCAGCAAACCGCGTGCCCTCGCTCCATCGAACGATCGCCCACGAGATGGGAACCGCTGCGTCCGTACCTGGAAATTGCGGAATCAAGAGATGCAGACCGCACCCGGCAGGCAGCGGCACGTCACCTTCCACCACACAGCCACGCGATGACAGGGAGAGAATGCGGCCCTTCCCTAACGAGCGATCCGTCAGGTACGACACCTTCAACGAGGCCTTGGCCTCCTCGCTATCGGCAGGCCTAATCCTTCGCCCGCGCCTGATGGCAGCCCCCTGATCCATCATAGATTGATGGCTCCCTGTTCCGCTACGCCGGCTGGTGATGCATCGTTCGTTCAGGAGAAGGGTTCCTGATTTCTCGTTTCAGGTTTCATGTTGTCAGGAAACAGTCTCTGGAACCGTGAAACAGGTAACTTGGAACGAGAAACATTCCCGGCTGCCTGAAGAGCGGAGCCAGTTCCGGTCACGAGCCAGCGAAGCCGCTCCTGGTCCACCGGATCGATCTTGATACATTCGACGCCAAAACGCCCGTGTGAACTCCACCGGACCACGGTGAGACCGACTGGCGCCAGGGCCACCGGCCACTGTTCCAATTTCAAGAGCAATTGCAGATAGGTTCCAACCGGCACCGCGGCCGTTGCCGTGACCGCACAGCCACTACAAGATAGGTTGGCTGTCGTGCCTCCCCCAGCATCATGGTCTCCCGCAAAGGCGACCGGAAGAGCCATCGCAAGGCGCGGAGGACGCATGACCACGGCAGCGCCAGACGTCTCTTCTCCTGTATCGACCGAAGCTGGATGGGACAGGGTCATGGCGTCTCTCCGATAGTCGAAGCCGTCGCAATCCTGTGAGTTAGAACTCTCGGGATCTATCCGGTTCTCAAGTCTGAACGCTCGAATCTCAGCACTCACCGTACCCCTCACCCGTCTAACAGGCTACGGAAAACTCGATTATTGCGTCATACGTCGCGATTCTCACAGAGGCCATTTCGCGTCAGAATAGCCCGCAGAATGCGCAAAAAGGCCAGACTTCTCACCCGCCCAACCCCGGCGGCTAGTTCACCCTCCTGCCCTGAGCCTGCCAAGACAGGCTTGTTGCCCAAGGACGCGCCTTGTCCCAGGCAAGGCCGTAGCGAGCGAAGAGACGAGGAGGTACGGTCCGCACTTCGTGGGGCCGTTCGCCTCTAGGATGGATCTTGGCGAACGGAAAAGCCCCTCCAGTGCTTCCGATTTCTGAGCCCTCTCGTTGAGCCTCTGAGGGATGCGAGAACGATGCTGGCGGACTTTTTCCGCATCCTGCTAATGGCTTCCCAGCTTCTCCCCTACCGTCGCACAGCTTTGCTTGCAGGCCCAGAGCAATTCGCCAATCAACACCTTTTGGCTCGCAATCACGCTGAGCAACAGCCCTCCCCGCACGTTGGGGACGCTCAACAAGAGAATCTGGCCCTTTTCTGCTTCGACAATCACATCGTTGGAACGACCTAACATCGCTTCGGAGACCAGCGCCTCGGCCAGCCCCAACATCGAACTCGTCATCGCCGACAGTTTTTTTGGGAGAGATCTTCTCATTCGGCACATAGGCCGCCACATCGAACCCGTCACTGGTCGTGAAGACCGCGGCCAGGATGTCGGGGGTCCGCTCGACCAAGGCGTCCAAGGCCTGTTGGCACACAGGAGTCCATTCAGGATTGACTCGGGACTTCATGCTCGCAACGCTGCCCATTCTTCTTCCCTCTCAAAAGACGTGAAGCGTGAAGCGTTTCGGAAGGAAAGTTTTCGGCGATCGGATCTCCCCTTCTCATGCTTTAGCTTTGGGGCTTCACCCCTGTACCCCTTCTCTTGTGTCTCAGCACTTCTACTTCTTTACCCCTATTCCCTCACCTAAGACACGTGACAATCGGCGTTTCCGATTTCTCGTTTCACGCTTCACGTGCGACGGTTCACGCTTCAGCGCGCCGCAGCTTCCAGATAGCTGAACAACGCTTCCAGCAAGGTGAGGACATCGGTCTTCTTGCGCGCATCGATGGGAAACACCGGAAGAATCAGTTTGCGCTGCAACAACACTTCGTAATATTCGTCCAATGCCGGCCCTGGACCCTTGTCCGTGCAGGTCACCCCAATCACTGCGCCTGTATCCTCAATCAGGCCGGCAAAGTTATCCAAGTAGACGACTAAGTCTTCAAGCGGTCTCTCACGAGAGTTGTCGACCAAGATCACCAAACCGAGCGCCCCCTTGGAGAGAATCCCCCACATGAATTCGAATCGTTTTTGCCCCGGCGTGCCATAGAGCCGCACAATGTCGCCGTCGTCCAGGGTAATCGATCCAAAGTCCATCGCCACCGTGGTCGTGGCTTTTTCATGTTCGTCGGTGGCAGAATTGCCCATGTCCGTGCTGACAACTTCGGTCTCGCTGATCGAAGCGATCGCAGTCGTCTTCCCGGAACCCATCGTCCCTGTAAAGATAATCTTAAATTCACTCATGCAGTATCACCCTGTCTGAAGCATCCCGAGTTTGTTGCGAATCCGATTGAACAAGCCGCGTTTTTCTTGCACGGCTTCCGTCGGTACGATGGGGCCACGCGCGAGATCGTCCGACGGAGCCGACGCCAAATAGCTGCAGAGCCCGGCTGCGTTCATGAGATCGGCGACATCCTCCCTGGCAATGCCGGACCAGGCCGTCACGTCTGAGAGGGTGGCGGCATGTTTGGAGAGGTAGCTCATCACTTTCAAAAATTGAGGTGTGAAATCGATGGTGCCGAACTCCGGCCACCTGCTCAGCTTATAGGTCTTCGCCGCGTCGAGATAGGGCAGCAGCTGTCCATGGCCGCTATAGAGTCCCGTGGGCCAGAGCAGATAGTGCAGCGGGAGCCCGTCGAGAATCAGGCGGGGCAAGATGGGATCGCCAACCGACACGCCCTGCACCTCTACGCTGGTGGAAAAATCGAAGGATTTGAGATCCTCCCACGGCTTGTCGGACAGCACTTTTTTGGCCTTCGGACTTAAGACGAGGCGGGGCAGTCCGGTCCCGGTGAAGATGAAGGCCGGCAGTCCGCCGTCTTCCTCCATCACGTTGTGCAGCAGATCGACAAGGCGGTCGTTGCCTGGAGCCTGCTTGGCTGCCTGAACGGACGCGGCAACGGTGAGCGGAGATGGAATGGCGCCCGGCAAAGAGAAATACCCGGTGGCGTCATGAAGCGACTGCCCGATGGCTTGTTCCGTCAACGGTCTCGCCAGTGCAAACCTGCCGTGCGAGAGATCGGCAACGTCGTTGCCTACAACGATGAGTACCCGTTCAGGGACGAGCATGAACTGCTCTGCCGCCGCCCGTCCCTCCTGCACGGTCGTATCGGCGATCAAGGCAGCGGCATACTTGATATCGGTGTACCGCCACTGCATCTTGCCCTGACTGCCCAGCGCAAAGAGCACGTCGAAAATCTTCTGCTCTTCTTCCTGCGAGAGGCCGACCGCAGCAATGCCACGGGGCTTTGGAATCGAAGATCCGTCCATAGTGCATAGTCCTTCTGCCAGGCTTGGGATTAGGCTGAAGCGGGAAAGGCTGAAGGTCGGAGTCCGAATAGGTCAATCCAGTCCGAACCTTCAGCCCAGTCCCTACCTTCAGCCTTCAGCTCTCGGAGCGCGCGGCCTCCGGATCACCAGAAGCCGGCGCGCCACCAGGTCGATTAGACCGTCAATGTGGACTCGGCCTCGGCGATCTTGTGGCGCGCCAGGGCCAAATTCGCTTTGCCCTTGTTCAGCGCCACATAGATGAAGAGGTTTCCGTGGATTTTAATCAGGTGGTAGGCCTTACCCAAGGTGATCATGATGTCCTTGATGTTATCTTGTAGGCCTAAGGACTTCATCGTCTTGAGCTTCGCCCGCACCACTTCCGAATTACCCGCCGCCGCAACGTTCATGTCGATGCCGCTGCCGGCCTGGCCCAACAACATGCCGCTGGTGGCATCCACCACTGCGCAGGCTATCGCTCCGTCGATTTCCATAATCTTGTCGAGTGTCGGTTGAATGTTCCCTGCCATGGTCAAAGACCTCCTTGTTACAGATATGATCTGCCGCCTTCGAGGGGCAGCCGACCGGTTGATGGAACCGCCTCCCGTCCGGATGATTCAGGACGGGCTCGGTCCCTGCTAGACCAGCGCGGGACAGTACTTTGCGACTGTCGTCCGCACGATGGCCAGGTTGCTGTTCGCCCTATCGGCGGCCAGATAGATGAAGGTCTTCGGCGTCACGAACTTGACGATGTGCAACTGATCGCTCAAGGTGAGAAGGATGTCCTCCAAGGAGCCCTTGATGTTCAGCGCCTTCATCGTCTTCAGCTTCTGATTCACCAGCTCGGCGTTGAAGGCGCTCGCCACCGAGAGATCGAAGTCGGCGCGCGTCGATTTGGTCGATAGCGTCATGCCGGTCTCCAGATCCACCAATGCGGCTGCGATGAAGCCGGGGGATTTCTCCCTGGATCTTATCGAACGTTTCAGAATACTTATCTGCTCCCATGGACATGCCTCCTTGTTACAAAATGAACTGCGATGTCAGCTCAGAATCCGATCCCAATATAGGGACCGGCGGTCCAAAAGCTGTTCGCGGTCTGCGTCTGGTTGGCGCTTAAATGGTAACGGAAATCCATTCCAACCTTGAACTCCTTCCAGACCTGGTACTCGGCGCCCGCCCCAAATTGGGCGCCGATATCGAGATATTGCGTTTGATTCGACGGGGGACTGATGACGTGAAAATCCATCCCGATCGGAATGATCCAGGGACGGAAGGCGCCCCCATTGTTGAACTTGATTTTCGGCGCCACACTCACCGTGAGCATGGTGACGATCACCTTGCCTCTCGTGACGCCGTTCACCACGGTGGGCACCTCGACCGTCGTGTCGTTGCTCGAGTTGAATCGTTTGTATTCGACGTTGATTTCTCCCAACACCGACATACTGTTCATCAGGCCCCAGGTGTCGCAGGTGAGGAGCAGATCAGTGCCGGCCCCGACGTAGTAGCCCTTGTCGGCTGGATTATTGAACGTTTGCACATCGGTGAAGATCTCGCCCCGCCGATCGCTCATCATACCGACGTAGCCGCCACGGAAGAAGACTTGGTTCCCCCTACGGGGGTCGTATGGAGTGATTTCCGTTCGCCTCGGCTCCGCTGAACGATCGTGCACCCGATAGACCGGCTGGTTCGCAGCAGGCTCACGATACAGGGGGGCACGTTCTCTGAAATGGGCCGGCTCGGCGGCAGGCTGATCCTGTTGGAGGGTCTGTGTCTGTTGGGCTTCCGGCGCCGGCGGCGTCACGATAACGGCCCTGCGCTCGGTCATGGGTTTCTGGCCGGAGGTCGGCTGCGCCAACGGCCTGGCAGGCGTGGTCGTCCGATCCGCCGCGTCTGTCACCATCGGAATCAATCCACACAGCAAAGCCGGCAGCAACGAGCCCAGGGCAAGCGGCGACTGCATCCGCTGTCTTCCTTGTCTTCGTGCTTCCATCATGTCCTCCTGCTGACGTGTCGCGTTTGCGCTGATGCGTTCTGTCATGCTGAAGTAAACCACAGCCCCTAAATGCGCCGTAGGGTCGACATGGATTGTGGCGTAGGGCATCGCCGGAAAGACCTGTAGGGGAGAGACTACAGAGAAGTGGAACGATGAATGTTGAACATGCCATGGCGGGAGAAGGGGACCGCTCTACTGCATGCGGGCTAGTGACTGTTTCATGGTCAGGAACAGGAACAGGGAGAGCGGGGGGAAATGGTGCGCGCTCGGAGTTCGTCGGATCGAGGCAGATTCCGACAATTCATCCATCGACATGCTTCATTGGGTTCACCTGCAACACGTGCGCAACTCGATCCAGTAACACCTGCGGCTTGAACGGCTTGGAAAGAAACGCGATCCCCGGCTCCAGCACCCCATGCTGCACGATCGATTCGTCGGCATAGCCGGACATGTACAAGACTTTGAGGCCCTCATGCTTTTCCTGCAGCTGTTTGGCCATATCGGCCCCGCTCATCTTGGGCATGACCACATCGGTCACCAGTAGATCGATCCGCCCGGAGAAGGAATTTCCCAGCACTAACCCAGCCTTGCCGTCCGGTGCGGTCAAGACGTTGTATCCCTTCGATGCCAGCAATCCCTGGAGCAAGCGGCGGATGTTGCCCTCGTCTTCCACGAGCAAGATCGTGACGCCATCTGTCTCGTGTACTGGTTCAGACAGGCTCGCCTCAACAGGTACAGGGTTGGCTAGAGAGGCTTTCGCGACTGGAAGATACAACGTGAACGACGCGCCTTGGCCCGGCTCGCTCTCGACCGTGATATAGCCGTTGCTCTGCTTCGCGATGCCGTAGACGGTCGACAGTCCAAGACCGGTTCCCTTCCCGACGTCCTTCGTCGTAAAAAATGGCTCGAAGACCCGGGCCTTCGTCGCCGAATCCATCCCGCAACCGGTATCGCGGACTTCCAGCATGACATACCGTCCGACGGAGACAATCCCCGTCGTTTCCGGGCGGCTCTGCGTGACCTCGACCATCCCTGTCCGGATCATAAGCCTCCCACCCTTCGGCATGGCATCCCTGGCATTGACCACCAAATTCATGATGATCTGTTGGATCTGGCCCCGATCCGCCTTCGTCGATTCCAGATCTCCCGCATACACCAGCTCGAGCCGGATCTGTTCGCCGATCAGCGGCCGCATGAGGGCCTCCGTCTCTCCTACGATCTGGTTCAGCGACAATATCGTGGGTCGCAGCACCTGTTTCCGGCTGAAGGCCAGGATCTGTTTGGTGAGGTTGGCTGCCCGGTCGGCGGCCACGCTGATTTCCCGTATGTGCAAGAAGCGCGGCTCGTCCGGCTGGAGGCCCATCATCGCCATCTGGGAATAGCCGGTGATGACCGTGAGCAGATTGTTAAAATCATGCGCAATGCCGCCGGCCAGCTGTCCGACGGCTTCCATCTTCTGGGCCTGTAAGAACTGCGCTCGAAGCTTGTCCTTTTCTGTTTCTGCCTCTTTCTGAGCCGTCAGATCGCGCGTCACTTTTGAAAAGCCGATCAGCTCCCCCTGCTCGTCATGAATGGCAGTCAAGACGGAGTAGGCCCAAAAACGAGATCCGTCACGCCGGACACGCCAGCCTTCGTCTGTGGCCGAGCCCTGCTCGACCGCTTGGGCCAAGAGTTGCGCCGGATGGCCGGTCCGCAGATCCTCCTCCGTATAGAAACAGCACACCGTCTTCCCCACGATCTCATCAGCCCTATAGCCTGTGATATGTTCAGCGCCGTCGTTCCAATCAAGCACGATCCCCTTCGGATCGAGCATGACGATCGCGTAGTCTTTCACCCGACTCACCATCTGATGAAAGCGCTGCTCGCTCGTCCGGACGGCGGCTTCCGCCGCCTGACGCTCATGAATTTGAGACAACAATACGCGATGAGCCTCTGCGAGCGCGGCGGTTCGCTCTCGCACCCGCTGCTCCAGATCCTCCGTGAGTTTCTTCAATTCCCCGGTCATCTGTTTGAAGGCCCGCGCCAGAGACCCAATTTCGTCCTGTCTCTGCAAAGGGAGCATCTCGGTAGAGAAATTACCGGCTGCGATGGCCTCGGCACTCATGGTGAGGACGTTGATCGGCCGACTCAGGTGCTTCGCAACAGCATGGCTCACGAAGAAAATCGCACAGAATAGAACGAGCCCGATTGCCGCGATCTTGTTGCGCAGATCATGGATGGGAACCAAGGCATCTTGCGCCTCTTCCATCACGATCGCTACGGATCCCTTCAGCGGCCCCAGTGTGGCCACGAAGAACCCGCCTAGCCACTCGACATGGTCCTCGCTCTCCCAGACCATCCAGCCATTGCCGGATTCTCTAGACTGTTGCACCTGAGAGCCTTGGACGAACCTGCGAGTTTCCAGCCCTGTCATTGGTCTGCCTTGTGAGAGACTCGGAGAGACCATCAGCTGCCCGTCCACGGTCTTCACATAGATCTCCTGGCCCTCGCTTACCAAGCGTTGACCAAAGCCCGCAACAGTCTTCGCCAACTGCTCAATCGGCAACGAGGCTACCAGGTAGCCGATCAGGTTCGGATTTTTTCCTTGGGACAGTAGCGGCGCGGAAATATAGAAGGTCCCCCCTTCCAGCGACGGCATAGACTCGATTCTCCGTTCACGGAAGGGATCTTGAGCCTGCACATGCCGGAACCAGGACTGCTCCGCCACCTTCTCACCGATACGGCTCGGATGGCTGGCAGCCACGACAATTCCCTGTCGCGAGACTGCCACAATTTCGCCTATGCCGGATGTCTGATGAGCCAGATCGATCAAGGTTCCGGTGATTCGTCCATCTGGATCCTCTCCGATCATATCGTACATGACACGCAACTTGGCCCAACTCTGGGTCGCCTGCTGCCCATCTGTCAAAAGCTTCTCAAGAACCTTCAGAACGCGTTCAGCTCGAAGCTCCAGTTGCGCGCCGATGGCCTGTTCCAACGACGCTCTCCCGCTCTTGAATGAGGCGACCCCCGCAATCAGCAGGGGCCCCAGGGACAGTACGAGGAGGAGGATCGTCAGACGACAGGTGATCCCCTTGCAATAATGTCGGAAGGCTCCGATGACGCGGGAGATGGGATCGACAATCATGGCCTGGCCCCACCTCGGTTACTTGAGCGCATAGTCCTGGTCCTCTGGGGAACGCCCCTCGATCCTGAGCACCTTGACCGATGCATTCCCACAAGGCGCGTAGCAATAGCCGATGGCGCCCTTGTCTCGACTGACGAACCGGGCGATCGCCCCCTCGGAATCCACCCGCATGGTCTCGAATGGAATAGGCGACCCGGTCTGGAAAAACTTCTGCGTCGGATTCGCATTCAGGACGAGGCGATAGAATCCTCTTCGAATATCCGACTCGATCGGCCGGTTGATCGCCGTGATCGCGTCGCCGTTCGGCCACTCGGTCACCTCTCCACTATAGATGCGGGCCAATTGCCGAACGGTCAGCTCATCGACTTGGCTCCGCCTATTGACCAACAGTACGATAGTCCCCTCTGCCGAGAAGGCAAGCGAGGCCGCCGCCGCCTGCTTCTTCACCAGCACTACCGAGGTGTTCCAATGGTATGTGGACGCGGCAAGATCCGCAGCCAGCCAGCTAAGTCCAGCCACGAGTGCTGCGCAGAGGATGGAGCTCGCGCGTGAAGCGTGAAGCGCTTCGGAGGAAGGGTGAGTGGAAATCCTACGTCTCACGTTACACCTTTCACGTCCTACGCTTCACGCTTCACGAACGACGCTTCACGGCATTTTGCTAAAAGGCGCCCGTCACGGAGAGGGCCACGCCATTGTTGTTGCCCTGGACCAGCGGCTCATGCTGGGACTTATTGAATTGATACTCGACTTTGAAGGCCACGGTCGGCACAGGCCGGTAGTTCATGCCGAATGAAAGGCGCGATTCGCGATTCGCCAAGTGCCCCGGCCCGCCCTCATCGGCAAGTGCCGCTTGTTCATACCGGATCAACGCTGTGAACTTGGGATCGTCGAAGCCGCGGCCCAGCCAGGTATCTTTAAGCCCATCGAACCAGAACCGATAGCGCCCTTCGATGTAGCCGCCGCGCAGCGAGGCGGGCGCCGGCAGATTCAGATGGCTGGGTGACGTGGAAATCCCCCCAGGGTCCAGATCGAAGTTGGCCGCTTCGGCGAGCAGTTCAAATGGGCCCTTCGTGATCTTCACATCGACATCTACTCCGCGCATCTTCTTCCCCCTGTTGTCGTAACTCCCATAGTAGCCGCTCACGCCGATTTCGAGGCCGGGCATGAGCTTGGTCAGCACCAGGCCCACCACGGCCTTGTTGTTGTTGTCCCGATGAAACGCGCCCCGCGCCTCCCGCAGTCCCTCTTGATTGGAAATATGATTATCGAGGCCGTTCATCACGAAGGCCTGGTATTCGAGGCTCACGTCCTGAACCAGCCGTCGCCCATGCCGCTCCCCAGATTGGCTCGCCCGGTGAAGCCCACTGAGACTTCGCTCCAGGTGGTAGGAATGACCTTCTTGGCAAAGATGGGGCGGGAGGTGAACTCCTGCACCGGATCGAACGCTTCGAGGTTATAGCGCCCGAAAGGCACGAGCACGACGCCGACCCGAGGCTTGAGCTGTTCGTTCACACTGTACTCGATCCAGGCCTGATCGAGTTCGACCTTGCCGCGCTCGTTGGGATTGGCGGCGCCGCTGTCGATGGTGCTGTTGAATTCGAATTCACCGAAGGCTCGGATCCGGTCGGTCAGCTTGATCGAGGGAAACAGCTCCATCTTGGCGCCGGCGAATTCTGCCTCGCCATGCTGAAAGGCTTCGAACTCCGTCGTCAGATACATCGACATCCCAACCCGGCGGTCGAGTATCTGGTGCAGGACCCCGACGCGGTCATGCAGAAAATCAAACTCCCCTCGGAATTCTTTAGCCAATTGGTCTAACGAGGGCTGGCTGCCCTCGGAGCGAACCGACTCGCCGATGGGAGACTTCACCGGGGCCGGTTCAACGACTGTGCGTTCATTTGTAGGTTGCGCCTGTTTGAGTTGCTTCAGTTCTGTCTCGAGCCGATCGACCTGTCGCTGGAGCTTCTCGATATCCGCGTCACGTCGTGGCGCCGACGAATCGGGTGACTCGGCGCCTGCTGTCACCGGACTCGCCGCGCAAAGGCAGAGTCCGATCAGAAAAAATGTAAGCCAGTTCAATCGCCTAAACATTATCACCTTCACACACCCATCAGTACGATACGGAACTGGCCAGTCTGGATTGTTTCGTTCAACCCAACAACAGGGACAGACCGACCGACCACCTACACCACATCGATCGCCCCCTATTTCACGATGGAGTCTATCGTTGAAGGGAAATAGCGTCGATACAATGTCAACTTAGAACCTGTGGGGTTTATTGTGATTCTCTTGTAGGGGAACACTGACAAGGGAAAACAGGCTGACGGGGTTAAGGGGTTAAGGGAGAGTTGATGGGAAAGTGATCAAACGCAACTGCCCTGGTAGGGTTTCCAAACATTCAATATTCCACATTCTTTTCCGTCCATTAATCATTCTCATTTCACCATTCCCCATCTAACATCCATCTTCGCTGCCTGAGCATACCGAACCTTTGCGATCCGATAGATTCCGAACAGCCTTGCCTTCCCATGACTGCAACTTATTGAGTGGTATTGCCTTCACAGACGAATCGGCGCAAGGCGCAAAACAATAGCCGATGGCTCCCCTGTCCTTCGCCACAAACCGGGCCACAGATTCCTCTGAGTCCACCCGTCTCGTCTCGAACGGAATGGGCGACCCGGTCTGGAAAAATTTCTGCACCGGATTTGCATTGAGGACCATGTCGTAAAATTGCCGCCTGACCTCCGAGGCGATCGGCCGATTGATCGCCATGATCGCCTCACCGTTTGGCCACTCGGTCACTTCGCCTCGATAGATGCGGGCCAATTGCCGGAGCGTCAGCTTCTGAAGGGGATTATCCCTGTTCACCAGGATCAGGATCGATCTCTTCGCTGCAGAGACGCGCGGAGCCGGGGAAGCCTGTTTCTCTGCCGGTATTTTCTCTTGTACCAATACCTTCGGCGCAACCGGCTGACCCTGGTGGTAATAGAGATACGCGCCTGAACCAGCGGCAAGACCAACGACCAAGCAGCTCAGACCGATCTTCGCACCGGCAGTGAGGGAGGAGAAGTTCAGCATCATGTTCTAACAGGCTGCGAAAATACTCGATTATTGCGTCATCTGTCGTGCTTTGCACACCGGCCGTCTCGCGTCAGAATAGCCCGCAGGATGCGCAAAAAGGCCGTCCAGCAAGGCCGCAGCGAGCGAAGAGGCGAGATGTACGCTTCGGTACATTGAGCCTCTGAACGATGCGAGAACGCCGCTGGCGGACTTTTTCCGCATCCTGCTAAAGACTCCCCTGGATTTGTCTGTATGAAGCCTATCACATGGCAGGATGGGCGCGGCGAGACTCGCGGCAATCAGTCCGAGCAGACGGCTAAAGCCAAGTTTGAGGCTGACATCTTGAAAACTCCGGCCTTCAGCCTTACCCCCTTCAGCCTAGCCCGCATTACTCAACCAGCTGGTGGTCGAGGGCATAGCGGATCAGCGCCGCATTGGTCTTCAGCTTGAGTTTCTGGAGCATGCGCGCCCTATAGGTGCTGATGGTCTTGTCGCTGAGCGACAGCATGCCGGCGATCTCCGTCAAGCTCTTTCCCTCGGACAACAGCCGAAGCACTTCGTATTCGCGATCGGAGAGGGCCTCGTGAGGCAACGCCTCCCCCTGTCCAATCAAATCCCGGCCCATCCGCTCCGCCAGCGACGGAGAAATGTAAATCCCGCCACGCAACACTTTTTGCACCGCCGCCGCCAGCGATTCGCCTGCCATATCTTTTGTCAGGTACCCAGCCGCGCCGCCCTTGAGTGCCCGCAGCGCATACTGGCGCTCTTCGTACAGACTCAGGATCAGCACCGGCACCGAAGGCCGAAGCAGCTTGATCTCTTTGAGCAGTTCCAGCCCGTCTTTATCCGGCAGATTAATGTCGAGAATGGCAATCTGAATTTCTTCTTTACTCATCGCATCGAGCGCACCCTGCCCTGTGCCTGATTCGAAATACGACACCTCGCTCAACGACAGGCTCAACACGCGCTTTAGCCCTTCGCGCACGATCTCATGGTCGTCGACGAGCAGCACGTTCAGCATGGGATTCCAACGCCCTTCTTGATTCGTACCGTCACCGTCGTGCCTTGCCCTTTCCGTCCAACGATGGAAAATTGACCCTTGACGATCGCCACCCGCTCTTGCATGCCCCGCACCCCCAGCGAATGATCGGGCGCATATTGCTGTGGATCGAAACCCTTCCCGTTGTCTTCGATGTCGAGCACGAGCCCGCCCTCTTCCTTTCGAAGACGGACCTCCACCGTCGTCGCACCGGAATGGCGGGCGACATTCGTCAGCGCTTCCTGGACCACCCGGTAGAACGTCGTACCCACCGCATCCTCCAGTTCGAGTTCCTCCAGGCCCGCATCGAGGGTAAAGAAGGCTTCGATCCCTGCATGCTCTCTGAAATCCGACACCGAAGCCTCCAACGCCGACACTAGGCCGATGCGATCCAGTAAATTCGGCCTCACCTGGCGGGCGATCTTACGCACCGACGAAAAGGTGCCGTCCAACTGATCGGTGAGACGCTTCATGATATCGATGACTTTCTGCCGATCCAAGCCCTTGCTCGACTGCAGCAGCTTTGACAACAACGACGCGTCCAACTTCAACGCGGTCAGCTGATGCCCCAATTCATCGTGTAGATCACGCGCAATCCGTTTTTGCTCCCCCTCGCGAACCTGCTCGAGCTTTGTCGCCATGTCCGTAAGCCGCTGATTGACGGACTCCAGTTGCGTCTCAGCCCGTTTGCGATCGGAGATATCGATGCCGATACCGATCAGGTTCAATTTCCCAGCGATGGGCATGGCATGCCCGGTAAAATAGTACGGGCAGCTGGTGCCGTCTTTCCTCAATAGCTCCACTTCCAGGGTTATAGATCCCACGGTGAAAGCCTCTTGAATCTTCTCTCTCACAGACGCTCGATCTTCGGGCGCGACAAAATCCTCTGGATGCATCGTGTCGATTTCATCCTTCCCGTACCCGGATTCTCGTTCCAAGGCCTCGTTCCATCGTAAAAATCGGCCTTCGGTGTTGAAGATATAGACCACGCCGGGCAAACTCCTCATGATGGATTCCAAAAGCTCCTTTTCTTCGACGAACGCAGTTTCCATCTGTCGGCGCAGGGTGATATCTTCGCCCACCGCGATCATGCCGCTGGGCTTCCCCTCTTCGTTCGTCAGGCAATCGAGATTCCATGAACAGATGCGTTCACGTCCGTCTTGTGCCATAAACCGATACTCCGCTCCTCGAACTGGCTCGCCTTCAAGCGCCTGGCGTATGTCGGCCAGGAGGTTTTCTTTACTCTGTTCCCTCGCGCAGAGATCGGGAAACATTTTACCCATGGCTTCGGCGCGGCTCAAGCCGCTGATGCGTTCGGCCGCCTTGTTCCAGCCCATGATTCGCCCCTCTGCGGAACAATTAACGATCGCGTTTCCGGCCGTCTCGATAAGCGTCCGGTACCGGCGCTCGCTCTGCGACACGAAGTCCTCGGAAATCTTTCGCTCCGTCAAATCCCTGGTGATATTCACAAACCCCTGAAGATGATTCGAGTCGTCGTATAGAGCCGTAATGGTGGTGCCGGCCCAATACTCCGTCCCATCTTTACGCACCTGCCAGCCTTCATCTCTCACCACGCCATTCGCTCTGCCTTGCGCCAGGAGCCAGGCCGGATGACCTACTTCGCATTGTTCTTTTGTATAGAGTGACTCCATCGTCTGCCCAACGATGTCTTGTTCCTTGTAGCCGTTCATCTGCTCCGCTCCCGTATTCCAGTTCGTGATGCGGCCATCGGAATCGAGCATGACGATGGCATAGTCCTTGACTCCGCTCATAAATACCTTGAGCCGTTCGTCGCTCGCGCGCCTAGCCGTTTCGGACCATTTTCGTTCCGTAATATCAGTCGCCACACCGAGTACATAGTCTGCTCGGCCATTCCGGATCATGAACGGACGCTTCACGGTCTGAAGCCATCGCAATCGTCCCTGGGCATCCGTGACCTTCTCTTCGGGAATGACACACTCTTGCAAGCTATCCATGACCCTAAGGTCGGCCAGGCGAAACTGCTCCAGTTCGTCGACATTATTATTGAAATCTGCATCGGTCTTGCCGAGAAGACCCTCCACCGTCGTCCCATAGGCCTCCGCCACCGCCTTGTTCACCAACGTAAATCGCCCCTCCCGATCTTTGATAAAGATGAAGTTGGGATCTGTGTCGATGACCTCTCGAAGAGGGGTTTCCGTCCGTTGAACGCGTTCATCCAACCGCTTGCATTCCGTCACGTCACGCATGAAACAGCGATGGCCTGGGCCGCCTCCCTGCTGATCACTGTCCTTCATCAAAATAACCTGGTTCAAAAATGTCGAGCCATCTTTCCTCACCGCGACCGCAGCGAATTCTCCCCTCCCATCGCGCATCATCGTCTCAAAGGCTGCTTGTGCGATAGGCAGACTGTCCGGATGGATTATGCAGGACCAGTCCTTGCCGATGAGCGAGGAGGGCTCATATCCGAGCAACCCAGCATAGGTGTCGTTCAGCGCCAAATACTCTCCAACATAATTCACCCGCGCAAGGCCTGGCATCGCGAGGGCCAACGCCCTGTTCATCTCCTGCGCCGCCTCCTCTGCCTGCTTTCGCATGGTGATGTCTCTCAGGACCATCAGGGTCGCAAGCCCATCCGGACCCTCGTGGCAGGTCGCGATGATCTCCGCCACGATCGAGCCCCTGTTAAGAGGGATCATTCGAACCTCTTTCAACGGCAGGGACCGGCCCTGGAGGGTGGAGACGAATAGTTCCTTTACGGCGGCGTGATCGTCTGGATGAATGAAGTCGAATGGTGTCTTGCCGATGATGTGCTCCTGGCCTGTCATCCCCAGGCGCACGAGTGCCGCGTGGTTCGCATAGACAGAGATCCCATTCCGAGTGATCAGTAAGGCATCGGGGGACACTTCAGCGAACAAACGGAATTGTTTCTCTGAGGCCATCAGGTCGCGATTCGATCGTAGCGAGGACAATCGCCAGCGCCAGAGAGCTGCAGCCGTCAGGATGAGAGCGGCACAGAGGAGGCATATGATGAAGATGATCGGCATGTTTTCTTGCGCGCGAATCGAGAGCCGGTGCGGGACATAGACTGAACGCTGAAGGAGTGACGTTGGTGAAACCTTCGACCTTGCCACCTTCAGTCTTCAGCCTGCCCCGACAGGCAGCTGTCAGGGTTTCTCTACTGACTCAGGAATGATCCTGCCCCTCCGACTGTAGTACATCGCGCCACGCAGTCAAGAATTATCCTTCATTCACCAGCAATAGCGTCCGACAGGATTCATAGCAAAATCAGTTGGTTGGGGTTGGCGGGGGATGTTTCCGCCGGCGCCATATCGGTAAGCAACTGAAACAACGGCG
>JAWXBV010000139.1:0-21373 GCA_034440335.1 Nitrospirota bacterium
CATCCAATCTTCGCAATAAAGCCCCAGCTTCACTGGATATTTCCGTGCCAACTCATCCTTGGCGAACGGCGTTACCGTAAATAGCTGGATACCCCACTTCAGAATTGTCTGACATCTCAAGAGACTGACAGGAGAGGAGATCACCAGGAGCGCCGGGATTCGCCTCGGTTTAGCCAAGACTTGGAGGGTTCAACTGGAAGATGCGGGAACTAGGGCTCCGCCTACCGATAGATGTCTTTGCGTGGTTCGTTAGAGAGCACGTCTAGCCACTCGGAACCGACTCGGCGGTAGAGAATGCGATAGGGCCAGACTCGATAGGACCAAACCTTGTCTTTTTGAAAGTGGCCTTTGAGTGGTTTGCCGTCCAGGGGATGCTCGGCCAGATGACGGAGGGCTTCTTTGACTCGTTCTCGCGTGGGGTCGTCACAATCTTTGAGATCTTTAAGGGCTTGCGGTGTGAGACGGACTTGCCTCACTGCTCCTCACCGAACGCGGCCTTGAAAGAGTGAAATTTCCCAGCTTTGGCTTCTTTCAATCCCTGCTTGAGGGATTTGACCGCCTTCGGGTTGGACAACAGCTCCAATGTCTCCACCCAACTTTCGAATTCAGCGACTCCCATCACCACTGCCTCAGGCCGTCCGTTCTTCGTGACGACCACTCGTTCAGAGAGCCGTCCCGCTCGGTCGACGATATCGGAGAATTGGCTTCGCGCGTCTTTCAGCGAAAGTGTCTTGGTCATGGCGTTCTCCTTGTACGTGCATGGTGAAAGTGTACAGAATTGTGTACCCTTCGGCAAGCCATTCAGACCAAGAAACGGTAACATTCTGTATTTCCTGTCACCGATGTGGTGGCAATTGGCAGGAGCGGAGATCACCGGAGGCGCGGGAAGCCGCCGAGGATCGGCCAGGCTCAGAAATGAAGAAATGCCGTATGGCGCTACGGTGAGGAGTCGAGCGGGACCAGCAGATCCAGAGTCTTGATCGGCTCAGTGATGTCACGGCTCACAATCTTCCATGCCCCACAATGTGGGGGCAGACATGCCTATTGAATTATTGGAGCCCATTTCGTTTTAGCTGGAAGCCGTCGACTGCAGGCTCTACGCAAAACCCCCGTTTCGTTTCGAACCATACGCCATCGGCTATCAGTTATACGCTCTTCGAATCCCACGCCCCCATCCGCGTATGCCTGCATCTGTTTGACGAACCAGACTCCATGCATCATAGGTGCATCACTGTGATGCACCTATGATGCATGGAGTCTGGCACCATGAAAGCGATTACGTTGCGGAACCTTCCCCCCGAAGTCGCCCGTACCGTTCAACTGCGGGCCAAGCAGAAAAAGACCAGCGTGAATAAGGCGGTCATCGAGTTATTGGAAGAGTCGGCGGGCGGCAAGGCAAAAAAAAGAAAACGCCGATCCTGCACCATGATCTGGATCATCTCATCGGAACCTGGACGAAGAAAGAGGCAGACGCGTTCGACAAGATCGTCAGGTCCTTTAGAACAATCGATCCCGACCTGTGGAAATGAACAGAATACTGCTCGATACCTCGGCCTATTCTGCTCTCTTCCGAAAACATCAAACCGCTGTCCAGTTGGTTGAATCGGCAGAGAACCTCTACCTCACCCCTATCGTCTTGGGGGAGCTGATGGCGGGATTCCTGCTTGGCAGACGTGGCGAAGAAAATGAGAGGGCGCTACAAGATTTTCTCCAATCCCCACGAGTGAGCGTTCTAGGAATTGATAACGAAACTGCGGATCGATGGGCCATCATTGCGGCCTTTCTCAAGAAGAGCGGAACTCCTGTGGCAAGCAACGATATCTGGATTGCCGCCAGCGCCATGCAGCACGGGCTCCCGATCCTGACATCCGATCGCGATTTTCAGAAAATTCCACAGGTCATTGTTCACCACTTTTCGCCCGTCTAGCAGGCTGCTGAAAAACTCAATTATTGCGTTCTACGTCGCCCTTCGCACTTGGGCCATCTCGTGTCAGAATAGCCCGAAGGATGCGCAAAATGGCCGTCCAGTAAGGCCGCAGCGAGCGAAGAGGCGAGGAGGTACGGACCGCACTTCGTGGGGCCGTTCGCCCGTGCGATCGATCTTGGCGAACGGAAAATCCCCTCCAGTGATTCCGGCGTCCGAAGACCCTCGTTGAGCCTCTGAGCGATGCGAGAACGATGCTGGCGGACTTTTTCCGCATCCTGCTAGAGAAACGAAGAACCTCCCGCATCAACACCAACACACCGGACGCCCACCAAGGGCGACGAGTGACCCCGCTCATGCTTCCCACGCTCCGCTTTGCTCCGAGCGATACGCTATCAGCTAGATGCCCTCAAAAATCCTCCGCTCTCATTTCGCTTCAAGCATAGGTCTTCGACTGCAGGCTCTTCGCAGAAACCCCGTTCATTCAGAACCATACGCCATCGACTATCAGCCATACGCTCTTCGAATCCCATACCCCACTCTCGCACGGTTGACGAGAAAACAGGGGCATTCTGAATTTTCTGATCTCTCAGGGTGGAGGCCGTGAGCGGAAGGCATTGGAGGCGCGAGGGGCCTCCGAGACTTGGCCAAGCCCAGAAATAAAGAATGCGAGATAGCGTTACGGTGAGGAATCGGGCGGGACGAGCGGCTCCAGAGTGGTGATCAGCTCAGGGTTGTCACGACTCGCAATCTTCTACCCCCAGCTCTTGCAACCCACGTGTGTATTTCCGTATGTGCCTCGGTCAAGGGGATGGTACCCGAAGCCTCCCTCCACTCCAAACCCCAAAGCTGGGGAATGAAAAGGGTGTCAGGCACCCAGTTTCTTCTGCAATCTAAAATGGTTTGTAGTCATGTCGTTTGGACTGGCCCACGCATGCTTGGGCCGACCCTGAGATAGGATTGGGGTCCTAGGAGGAGGGCAGGTCCGCCTCACCTGCGAGAATTGATTAACGCAATCGGCCCGTCTTACACTGAGTTGGAGCAAGCGGCGATTAGGAAAGAGGGAAGGAATGAGCGAGCGTTGGGATACGTGTGTTTCTCCGTTGTGCCACGTGGAGCTGTTCCGTTGGCATGGCACACCATCATTGGCTTGGACGGACAGGGCTCGGAATCACAGGATCCCTGTCATGCATGATACACGGAAACATCACGCCCATATCCTGACGCGGACTACTTCTAATCCATAAGGGAGAGAATCCTTAGCATGGTGACATGGGTGGAAGTAATCATTGCCTTATCCCTTGCGTACTATTGGGCCGGTTTTGATATGGTTCATTTTCATTCACAGTTAGAGCCGGCGGATCAACCGGAGTATCTGAGCCGCTCGACGTGGGAAAAATTTGTGTCAGGCGCGACATGGCCAATCGTCTCCTACGCGAATCGAGAGTTGGCGTGGTTCTCAATCGGCTTTTTAAGTGCGGCCATTGTTCTTGGTGCAGCATACATCGGCTTACACCACCTATTAGGCTCCATGGTCTTTGCCCTGTTGGTGTTGGGAGCGGCGCGAGTCACGCCAGTCCTTTCAGCATTGATTTCATTTCCGCTGGCCATGGTGAGCTCACTACTCTGGATTTTTATCGCGAAACCGTTAGGATACGAAGATCCAGCCGGTATCGAAAGAATGAAACGCTGAATGATGTCTTTTCTTGATGGCGCGTGGGCGATTACGACTCCCGCCATTTTTCTCTGCCTTGTGCCGGCTGCTTTTTACTTCAGGGACGACTTGCGAAGGTGCGACGCGCATCATTCCGATCTGATGCTGATGGCCCGCCAACTTAGCGCCCCGATGGCTGCGCCTGCCGTATCGGCCAGCCAATCCAACCAGCTCGATTCGCGGAAGGGGACAAAGAATTGATGCACTTCGTCCGTAACTCCGTAGACTGACGCCGCCACGATCGCCGCCACGACCGCCTGCCGAGCAACAGCCGGCCCCGCTGCCCAACGAAACCCCCGGTAACACAGTGCGGCCAAGATGCCATACTCCACCGCATGCAAGACCTTGTCGCTCACGTCTTTGAGTAAGAACGATGGTAGGTGTTCTTCCGGGTGCGACTGGGCGGACAAGTAGAAAATCATTCCGGCATACAGCGCCACCGGCGCCCAGTACCAGAACACGTTAACCATCTCTCTTTGCAAACTTGCCTCACGCATTGATTTCTTCTCACCCCATCCCCTACCCTATGCCATACTTATATCCGACAAGTTGCGGAAAGACTATCTAGCCATGCGAAAACTTCAATGATCCGCATCAGTGATGTGGCACCAGAAAAACACTCCCGCAGGAGGCTCAAAAAGGCCAGACTTCTCACCCGCCCAACCCCGAGCTGTCAGAACAGCTCTTTTCCCGGGAGGGGTACGGTGAGGATTTCGATGAGCCGAGAACGAAGCCCGGGAAAAGACGCGTCTCGGCGCGCCGGGATTGGGCGGGTGAGAAGAGTGACTTTTTCAGCCTTCGCCTAAAGCATTCGACTATGAAGACCGCCCATATCTGTTTTCTCTGGCATATGCATCAACCCTATTACACAGACCCGGTGGCGGGGTCTGCCAGCATGCCCTGGGTGCGTCTCCACGCCACCAAGGCCTACTACGATATGGCCTATGGGCTGGAGAAGGTTCCTGAGATCAAGGCCACATTCAACTTTACCCCTTCGCTCCTGCGACAGCTGCAAGAAATCGGATCGGGGGCGGTGCGCGATCTCTTCCTGGAATATGCCCAGCGTCCTGCGGCGGATCTTCGCCCGGAAGAGAAGGCCTTTCTCGTCCGGCATTTTTTCTCCGCCAATTGGGCCACGATGGTGCGCCCGTACCCTCGTTATCATGAATTACTCGTGAAGCGCGGGACCGACGTCTATGGGCATGACTTGGAGCGGATTGCGCGGCAGTTTTCCACGCAGGATTTTCTGGATTTGCAAACCTGGCACAACCTGGCCTGGTTCGGCTACGGTACCGTCAGCCGCTATCCGCGCTTGGCCGCGCTGCGTGCGAAGAATAAGGGCTTCACAGAAGAGGACAAGCAGGAGGTATTGGCCCTGCAACTCGTCGCCATGAAGGAAATCGTCCCGCTCTATCGACGCCTGATGGAACGGGAACAAATCGAACTCACGACCACCCCCTTCTTCCATCCGATTCTGCCGCTCGTGATCGATACAGATTTCACGCGACGTGCCAGGCCGGACCTCCCGCTCCCCTCACGATTCCATGCGCCGGACGATGCGGAGGTACAGCTGCAACGAGCCGTCGAGTTTCATACCGCCACATTCGGTCGGGCCCCCGTGGGCCTCTGGCCATCAGAAGGTTCCGTCTGTCCGGAACTGATTCCGATGTTGCCGAAGATCGGACTGCGCTGGCTGGCGACCGACGAAGGCATCCTCGCTCGCTCCCTCGAAGCAGCCCAGCAGCCGTGGGAACGCCACCGGGATCTATATCAGCCCTACCTGGTTGGGCCGGAGGGCCAAGACGTCACGATCCTGTTTCGCGATCGGGAGATCTCCGATGCCTTTGGATTCGTCTACCACAAAACCACTCCTGACATGGCCGCCGAGGATGTCCTTCGCCGGCTGCGGCACATTATTCACGAGGCACCGCAGGAACAGGTCACGATCGCGATTGTGCTCGACGGGGAAAACCCATGGGAGCATTACCACGAGGGAGGTGAACAGTTTCTCTCACTCCTCTACAAGGATTGCTCGACCGGCAAGCTCGACGGCCACGCGATTCGCACCACGACTGCGACGATCTCCCACGCGCTCAACACCGCGCCCGCGACTCGGCGGATCAGCCATCTCCATTCCGGCTCCTGGATCAATCAGGACTACAAGATCTGGATCGGCCACCAGGAAGACAATCAGGGATGGGACCTGGTCAGTCAGACGCGATCCCGCCTTGCAGAGATTGCGGCCACACTCCCTGCGGATCGCGCACAAGCCGCCTGGGACGAACTCTATGCCGCCGAAGGCAGCGATTGGTTCTGGTGGTATGGGGACGATTTCGATACCGACTACAAAGTGGAGTTCGATCGGCTCTTTCGGACCCATCTTCGGAACGTGTGGACGATTGCAGGACTGACGCCGCCGGACCTGTTGAATCGGCCGATCTGTCATCTTCGTGGCATGCCGGAGGCAGGCCTTGTGACGATGCCGCTTTCGTTGCTGAACCCCTCCATCGATGGATGGGTGACCAATTTTTTCGAATGGCGCGGAGCGGGCAGAATCAAGACGCAGCCACCGCTCGGTGCGATGTGGAAAGCCGAAGGAATATTGACCGACATCCAATTTGGATGGAGTCTTGACCAGCTATATCTCCGGCTCGATCCTGACGAACAATCGCTGCCGCGCCATGCAGGGCTCACGGTCGAGCTGCAGTTGCAAACGCCTGAGCGCCACTATCGCTTGTCGTTTTCACTCAAGCCGTCAGAGTCACACCAGTTTCTGCTCTCGCAGAAACTGGCACACGAGCATTGGCAGGAAATCGCCCCCTACCAATCGATCTGCCATCGGAAGATTATCGAACTGGCCCTGCCATTCAAGGACTTACAGCTCACAGCCGGGCAGGAAATCCATATGACCATCTTGGTGCTGGAACAGCGTTTGGAGATCGCACGCTACCCGCCCCATCGTCCAGCCATATTGATGGTGCCGGGGCCTGAATTTGAGGCTGGGTTGTGGCGAGTGTGACGGACGTGAAAGGTCAAAGGTGAAACGTGAAACGACAATACATTGATGCGGGAACACCACTGAACAGTGGACAGCCTTCTTCCATCAAACACTTCATATCTCATGTTTCACGTTTCACGTTTAACGCTTCACGAGTTTGGAGGAAAAGATGCCTGACTTACGCCGTGATCCCATAGTCGGTCGGTGGGTGATTATTTCATCTGAACGTAGCGCCAGGCCTCACGACTTCGTTCCTGTGTCGCCCCCCCGGCCTTTGGTAGCAGCCCTCTGCCCATTTTGCCCAGGGCAAGAGCGACTCACGCCGAAAGAGATCATGGCTTACCGACCGCAGCCGGCTGAGTCCAACAGCCCGAACTGGACCGTGCGTGTCGTGCCGAACAAGTTCCCCGCGCTCCAGATCGAAGGGAATCTCGACCGCCAAGGCCACGGACTCTACGATCGCATGAATGGGATCGGCGCCCATGAAGTCATCATCGAGACCCCGAACCACACAGATACCTTGGCCGACATGCCGACCAAGCGGATCGAGGACGTGCTGTGGGCCTATCGCGATCGGATGATCGATCTGAAGAAAGACACGCGCTTCCGCTATATTCTGATCTTCAAGAACCATGGCGCCTCAGCCGGCGCCACACTGGAGCACAGCCACTCCCAGCTCATCGCTCTGCCGATCATCCCCACCAGTGTGATGGAAGAAATTGACGGATGCCGAGCCCATTATGAACAGAAAGAACGCTGCATCTATTGCGATATTCTTCGGCAGGATCTCTCAGACGGGGATCGCATCGTCGCAGAAAACTCCGAGTTCCTCTGCGTCACCCCCTATGCCCCACGCTTTCCCTTTGAGATGTGGATTCTCCCGAAACGCCACGCAGGCTACTTCGAAGAGAGCCAGAAGACACAATTCGAGTTCCTCGCGCCGATGCTCTCCGAAGCGCTTCGACGGATGGACAAGGTCCTCGCGAAGCCCTCCTACAACTTTATCCTCCATAGTTCTCCCCTCCACGAGAAGACCGGAGATTTCTATCACTGGCACATTGAAATCATTCCGAAGCTGACCCACGTGGCCGGCTTCGAATGGGGGACAGGGTTCTACATCAATCCTGTGGCACCGGAAGAATCGGCGAAGTTTCTGCGGGAAGCGGCGATCTAGCCCAGTCTGTCTGGTTGGTCGGTCTATCTGGTTTGCTGTGTTTTTCTGGTGAGTTTCGCTCAACCAAACAAACGAGACAGACCCGATAGACCAGACAGACCGAACAGACCAACTGAACAAGACAAACCGGTAAACTTTCCCAGCATCCTGCCACACTCACCCCTTGCCCCCTACAGGCACGGCAGCTTATGATCCCCCCATGCAAGTCCAACTGAGCCATCCAGCCAGAACCGTCGAAGTCAAAGGCCCCAAGAAGGTCAAGGACCTCCTGCGCGAGTTGAATCTCGTCGTCGAAGCGCATCTGGTGATCAAAGGCGACGATCTCGTCACCGAAGACGAAATGCTCTACGACGGCGATCAGATTGAAGTCCGACCAGTCATCTCTGGTGGATCCCCACGCTTCACGTTTCACGTTTCACGAGCCAAGAATGAATTGCACCAAATGTAAAACCAAAGCGGTCATCGGCCTCCCCCGCCACAATGCGGCCTTCTGTAAAGGTTGCTTCAACGGCTTCGTCCACGATCAGGTGGCGCGAGCGATCAAGTCAGAGAAGATGTTTGGCAAGGAGGACCGGATTCTCGTGGCCGTGTCCGGCGGGAAGGACAGTCTGGCGCTCTGGGATATTCTGCTCAAGATGGGCTATCGCGCCGACGGGCTCTATGTCGACCTCGGCATTGGAGCCTATTCTGAGCAATCGCATACCAAGGTGACAAAGTTCGCCGAAGCGGTCGCGGCCTCACATGGAGCCACGCTGCACCTCCATACGGTCGAACAGGAAGCCGGCGCGGGAATCAAGGAACTGGCTCAGCTCATCCACCGCCCAACCTGTTCCACCTGTGGCACCATTAAACGCTACCAATTCAATCGCGTGGCAATCGAACAAAATTATGACGTCATGGCCACAGGCCACAATCTCGACGACGAAGCGGCCAGGCTCCTGGGCAACGTGCTGCATTGGCAGGAAGAGTATCTGGATAAGCAGGGCCCGTCGTTGCCGGCCTCGGTGGCAGGGTTTGCCAAAAAGGTGAAGCCTCTCTACCGACTCTCAGAACGAGAACTCGCGGCCTATGCGGTCTTGAACCGGATCGATTACATCGTCGAGGAATGCCCCATGGCGAAGGGCTCCAAGATGCTCCAGTACAAGGAGGTCTTGAATCGTCTGGAGACCGAGTCGCCAGGCACGAAGCAGACGTTCTATTGGGGCTTTCTTGAAAAGCAGAGCAAGAAGCAGCCGACGGCAACCACCATGACGGAGAAAGACCGGGCCGTCCTCCACCCTTGCGCGTCCTGCAGCCAGCCCACCACAGCTGAAATCTGCTCCTACTGCAAGATGATGGCGCGGGCGAAGACCGTCGTCCCACGCTAAAGCAGGATGCTGAAACAGCCCGCCAGCCTGTCTTGTTGATTTGGTCTGTCTGGTTTGTTTGGGTACATGAGATTAACCAGATGGACCAGACAGACCGGGCTTGTCCCAGACATGCGAGCAATTGGATCTCAGACGGGACAGCATCATTTTTCTGCTGCCTGCTAATCCGGCCTCTCGCTCTTGCAAAGCCCCCACCGACTCCGTAAGCTGCACAACGAGCGATGGGTGATCAGCGACCGGTGACCAGTGAACTGGTTGTACCGGCCTAGTGATTCCCTGTACTAGGCTTTCTTTCGCCTGCCTATCACTCATCACCCGTCACGCGCGATTTGCAATTCATGGCGACCACACCACGCGACTATTATCAGATTCTCGGTCTTCCCAAGTCTGCCTCGACGGACGACATCAAGAAGGCCTATCGCCGCCTCGCGCGCCAATTCCATCCTGACATGCACAGCGGCGCCAAGAAGGCCGAGATGGAGAAACGGTTCAAAGAACTGAACGAGGCGCAGGAAGTCCTCTCCGATCCGGACAAACGAAAAAAGTACGATCAATATGGCGCCAACTGGGAACAGGCCGAGGCCTATGAGCAGGCTCGCAGCCAAGCCGGCGCCCGTGGGTACAGCCAGAACGCGGCACCCGGAGGGGAAGGCTTTTCCGACATCTTCGACAATCTCTTCAAAGGGCGAGGGCGAACAGGCACTGGCCGCGGATTGGCCATGCAGGGCGAAGATCTTGAAACGGAGGTCCAGTTGACGCTGGCCGAGGTGTTCATCGGCGTGACGAAGCGCATGACCCTACAAGAACCTGTGTCCTGTGCCACCTGTCACGGAAGTGGAGCCCTTCGTGGACGCCACTGTCCAACCTGCCAGGGTCAAGGCGCCACACTGCAACCTAATACGATCGAAGTCCGAATCCCTGCCGGTGTCCAGGATGGGACAAGGGTGCGCGTAGCCGGCAAGGGGCAGCCCGGTGCCAACGGCGGCAAGCCAGGCGATTTATACTTGCGTGTGGCCATCGCTCCAGACAACGTCTTTCGCCGACAGGGGAGCGATATTCATGTGTCCCTCCCCGTCTTCCCCTGGGAAGCGGCCTTGGGCGCCGAGGTGATGGCTCCAACGCTGATGGAGCCGGTCCGGGTGAAAGTTCCGCCCGGAAGCAAGGCCGACAGTAAGCTTCGGCTGAAGGGCAAGGGCCTCCCCGCAGCGGCCGGCGGCCACGGCGACCTTTTCCTGACAATCCAGATTGTGATGCCTCCTTCATCGACCGACGAAGAGCGCACACTCTACGACCAACTCAGAGCTATCACACATCCGGACCCACGCGCCGAGTTGCTGGCCCAGGCCCAACGCCGAGCACATCTCTGACGCTCGCTACTCCGACGGCCTCCGGCAATATCGAAATAGCCAAGACCTACAACCGGTTCCATTTTCATGTTGCTGGGAGTGAGTATTCCACGCGGACCTATCGAGTTGCGTTGTTGTCTTGCGTTGTGTTGATCGATCTGGCAATCTACGTAACCGTAACGCTCCACACCTCCGACGACCAGTGTATGAGTACGAGGGTGGGGGAAATCATGACCTTGTGGACAGAGCGAAAGCTGATTACAATCCCGGCAGAGTTCTCATTCAAGAGGCTCACGGCGAGCAGGGATGACGAAAACGTAAGGCACCATGGAGTCGACGTATTCATCCGATTCAACCTAAGGAGGCAGGCATGAAGCAGGGAAGACCATCAATCGTGACACTGGCCGTCGCATCGGTATTTGCGTTATCGGTTGGAATGTCCTCGGTCTGGGCCAATGAGCCAGGCTATGGCAAGGAAGGACACGGAGGCGGTGGGCATGGCTCAATGGGCGGACATGGCGGGAGCATGATGCATAACAGCACCGGCCACCTGATCCGGCATCTGCTCAAGCATGACAAAGACATCGGGCTCACGGCGGAGCAAGTGGCGAAACTGAAAGAGATGCAGCTCAACCTGGACAAGACCCGTATCAAGAGTGAAGCCGACATCCAGGTGGCAGAGCGCGAATTGAAAGCCCTCACCGAGGATGAGAAGTCCGATCTGGGGGCAATCGAAGCCAAGCTGAAGCAGAGCGCGGATCTACAGGTCACCTTGCGTATGGTCTCCATCAAGGCCCGTCGGGATGTCTATGCCCTCTTGACTCCTGAGCAGCGCGCCAAGGAGAAGAGCGAGCATGAGAAAGCGATGCAGCAACACAAGGATGCAGGCAAGGGGTACAGCAACCCTCATGGTGGCGCGAGCGGTCCGATGAAAGCCAAGCCGCATAAGGGCGGGATGATGAAGGATCTGCCTCTCCATCAGGCATAAGTATGTAAATGCTCGTTGAACATGATCTTGACCCCTGGGAACATGTCGTGTACAAGGGCAGGACGGTGCAGTGTGGCCCAGCCCCAATGGGCTGGTGAGGAGTGACCGCAAATTCAGCAGCCTGTAAGGTGATGTTATGCCGAAAGAGTTGAAGCTCTTAAGCCGCAATTTATTAGCCGGCCCCGATCGGGCTCCGGCTCGAGCGATGTTGAAGGCCGTTGGATTCACCGACGAGGATCTGTCTCGTCCGATCATCGGCGTCGCCAACACCTGGATCGAGATCATGCCCTGCAATTTTCACCTGCGCCGATTATCGGAACGGGTGAAAGCCGGTATCAGAGCCGCCGGTGGTACCCCTATCGAGTACAACACCATTGCGGTGTCGGACGGCATTTCGATGGGCACGGAGGGGATGAAGGCGTCGCTGATCAGCCGAGAGGTGATAGCCGACTCGATCGAACTCGTGGCTCGTGGCCATCTATTCGACGGCGTGGTGGCCTTGTCCGGTTGTGATAAGACCATTCCCGGCACCGTGATGGCCCTCGCTCGCCTGAATTTGCCGTCGGTCATGCTCTATGGCGGCTCGATCATGCCGGGTCGATTCCAAGGACACGACGTGACGATTCAAGACGTGTTCGAAGCGGTTGGAAAACATGCGTCAGGCAAGATGAACGATGCCGAACTCAAAGACCTCGAAGACCATGCCTGCCCAGGTCCTGGTGCCTGCGGCGGCCAGTTTACGGCCAATACGATGGCGATCGCGTTCGAGTTTCTCGGCATCTCACCGATGGGACGGAACGGCGTGCCGGCTATGGACCAGAAAAAAGACGACGTGGCGTTCGAGTGCGGAAAGATGGTCATGGATCTGCTGAAGCGAGACCTGCGGCCCCGCCAAATCATCACGCGGAAATCGCTGGAAAACGCCATTGCCGCAGTCGCGACAACCGGAGGCTCGACGAATGCCGTGCTGCATCTCCTTGCTATCGCGCGCGAAGCCAATATCAAACTGAGCATCGACGACTTCGACAAGATCAATCGGAAGGTGCCGTTGCTCGCAGACTTGAAGCCAGGCGGGCGATTTGTGGCTTCGGATCTCTACGCAGCCGGAGGGACGACGCTGGTCGCCAAACGCCTGCTCGACGCAGGCATCTTACATGCCGCTCAACCGACGGTCACTGGTCGAACCATCGGAGAAGAAGCCAATGAGGCCAAGGAAACTTCCGGCCAACAGGTCCTCAGGCCTCTATCCAACCCGATCAAGCAAACCGGCGGGCTGGTGATTCTACGGGGGAATCTGGCTCCCGAAGGCTGCGTGGTGAAGGTGGCGGGGCACTCGATCATGACATTCCGAGGCCCGGCGAAGGTGTATGACCGGGAAGAGGATGCGTTCGTTGCCGTGCAATCCCGCAAAATCAAAGCGGGAGATGTCGTGGTGATCAGATATGAAGGTCCGTCCGGCGGGCCCGGCATGAGAGAAATGCTGGGCGTGACTGCGGCCATCGTCGGCGCGGGCTTAGGCGACTCCGTTGCGCTGCTTACCGACGGCCGCTTCTCCGGAGCTACCCATGGCCTCATGGCAGGTCACGTGGCGCCGGAAGCGATCAAGGGCGGTCCAATCGGAGCAGTGAAAAATGGCGACATGATTGTCTTCGATATCGCCAAACGGACGCTGACCGTGGAGCTCTCGCAGAAAGAGATCAAAGCCAGGCTCAAGAAGGTCAAGCAGCCGCTCCCGCGCTACACCTCCGGCGTCATGGGCAAGTACGCGCGGCATGTCTCGTCTGCCTCGGAAGGGGCGATTACGACGTAGTAGGAATCTGTCTGTCTACCTCGTCTTGTTAGGCGAGTCGATAGAATTCCGCAATCATCTCCACCACGTAGGACTGCTGTGTCTCTGTCAATTCCGGATAGATAGGAAGAGACATCACCTCTTCAGCCGCCTGTTCTGACAGAGGGAAAGCCCCCTTCTGATGTCCTAAATCGCGATAGCAGTTCTGAAGGTGCATGGGGAGAGGATAGTAGACTTCCGTGCCGACTCCCTTCTCTTTGAGGAAGGCACGCAACTCGTCACGCTTCGGCGCTCGAACAGTGAACTGGTTATACACATGGAAATTGCCGGGCCTCGTCGGTGGTAGCGTGACGCAATCCGCATGCTGTGTCTGGGCGAACAACTGCCGATACCGTTCGGCGTTTCGGCGGCGGCCCTCGGTCCACTGGTCAAGATACTTCAGTTTGATCAGGAGCACGGCCGCCTGGAGCGCATCCAGTCGGCTATTGAATCCGATCGCCTCATGGAGATAGCGGACCTGGCTCCCGTGAACCCGAAGCATGGCCATGGAATCGGCAAGGGCCTTGTCGTTGGTCGTAATGAGGCCCCCGTCTCCAAATCCGCCTAAATTCTTGCTGGGGAAAAAACTGAAACACCCGGTGTCTCCAAGGACACCGGCGCGCGTGTTTCCCTGGCTGGCCCCAATCGCTTGGCAGGCATCCTCAATGACGCGAATATGTTTTCGCTTTGCAATCTCGTTGATCACAGCCATATCCGCACATTGGCCAAAAAGATGAACGGGAATGATGGCTTTCGTGCGAGGCGTGATCGCTCGTTCAATGAGTGCCGGATCGATATTAAATGTGTCCGGTTGAATGTCTACAAACACCGGCCTCGCGCCCAATCGTGAAATCGCGCCGGCTGTGGCAAAAAACGTAAACGGAATCGTGATGACCTCATCCCCGGCCTTCACTCCCATGGCCATAAGGGAGAGCAACAGCGCATCGCTTCCAGATGCGCAGCCGATCGCATAGCGGCTACCGATATACTGTGCTGTCGCCTCCTCGAAGGCCACGACGCGAGGTCCGAGCACGAACCCCTGCTCGTCGCAGACAGCCTCTATGGCCGACATCACTTCTGACTTGATCGTTCGATATTGCGCTTGAAGATCTAAGAGTGGAACATTCATGGAAACCTCGCTGGGATATGATCAACCAACAATTATATATTGAGGTGTGTAACATGCTCCGGGATAGGTGGCAAGTCATCTTTTTGCTTTTTTGCTACCAACCATTCATACCGATACTCCTGCTGACGAACTACTTCATAACAGTCAAACCTCTTCGAGATCGACATGCCATGTAACCCCATCGCCTTGGCTTCTTCCGGGTGATTCAACAACCAGAGCACCCTATCGGCAAGACCGTCAATGTCCCCTGGCTCTTTTAGAAACCCGTTAACCCCGTCGATGACCACTTCTACTGCACCATCAACACGGGTCCCGACGGTCGGCACCCCACTGCAAAGCGCTTCTAGATAGACTCGCGGCAACCCTTCCCACCCGGATGTAAGGAGAAAGACATCCAAGCACTTCATGATCTCAGGAACGTCACGACGCCATCCCGTCAGGGTAATCGAATGCGCCAAGCCCAGACGACGGATTTCCTCTTCAACAGCTTGACGTAATTCGCCGTCCCCTACCATAAGAAAATGTGCATCCGACCGTTCTCGACACACGCGCGAGGCCACACGGACGAAATCAAGCGGGGATTTTTGAGGCTTAAACGGAGCAACCATGCCGATCAATGGTCGCAGAGGGTCGAGCCCGAGACTACGCCGCTTGTCGTCACGATCGACCCGAACAGCACGGATCGCATGAAGATCGATTCCCGGAGGCAGCATGGCTGATCGATCCTCTGTAAATAAGCCAAGAGCGATCCCCTGCTGCCTGTTCGCTTCCGAGTCGGTGAATACCCACTGCGTAACTGTCGATGACCATCGTTCCAATAGGATCAGGAATCGCTTGAATACGGGGTGCTGAGTCGGCGTAAACCCGAATCCGTGAACGGAATGAACGATCACGGGAACGCCTGCCAACCGCGCCGCCCAGCGCCCAAGAATCCCCGCTTTAGAACTATGGGTATGGACAATCAGAGGGTGGATTCTTCGCAATAGTTTTGCTAGCGAGAAAAGGGCCTTCACATCCTGAATCGGGTGGATTGCTCGAATAAGCGATGGGATCCTATAGAGCTCTGTGCCTACAATACGAGCCGCGTCCGTATCGAGCTCGCCCACTTCTCCTCCCACGATCAGAACCGGAATAAATTTCGACCGATCGAGATGCGCCATCGTTCGCAGCGTGATTTTCTGAGCCCCTCCCAGTTCGAGTTTGGTAATGATATGGCAAACCTTATACACGCCACACCCCTCAAGCTGAGGCTTTATGCGAGTAGAGGGCTCTCAGGCTCTCGGCAACTTGTTTTCCCTGTCCAATCGCATCTTCCATCGACGTATGTTCCCATCGCCCATAGCGACCGACCGAGTAGATTCCCCGCCGCTCAAGCTCGGCGAGAATAGCCGGCACCGCCTTCGCACGGTGGTGGTCGAAATAGACATAAGCATAGTGGAGATCTTTGACATCCGACACCACTAGCTCATCATCCGGGCGAAGAATACCGGCCTGCTCAAGGCCGTCGCGCACCCGGCCAATCAACTGTTCCGCAGACTGGTGCTCCGTCGGCTTGTGCGATATCTCCACATACATCGAACTGCAACCAGGACGCCCCAATGAAGGAGAAAAGTTCATGGGAAACCCGGCACGGTAAAAGGGATACTCCACTTCAGGGAAATAGATCCAATGTTTATCCGACACCTGCTCGCGGCCGATTCCCAGGTTAATATTGTAGACTGAGACCCAGCGTAACGCGGCCGCTGCGTCTCTCAATGGAGCGGGGAAATCGACGCAACGACGGACCAGCTCCGGAATCGGAATCGTGGAGACCAACGAGTCATATCGTTCTTCTCTCGTTCCCCCCTGCGCATGATCGCGGAACATCGCACGGCGGCGCTTGGTGTCCACTTCCACCAGCTCCGCGCCATGGGTGATCCCGTCGATGCCGGGCAGGAACGATTCCGGCAGCACTTTGATACCGTCGTTCGCGGGATAGAGAAACGACGGGTTATAGCCGAATGCTTTGTCTTTGATCCCTAAAGCGCCGTTGACCACATCCTTGATCTCCGGTTTCGGCACCAGCCACGATACCCAATCCGACGTGAGTTCATCCAGCGAGACTTGCCAGAGTTTTTCGTTGAACGGGACCATGAAGTGTTTGGCCATACCTTCGCCGAGATTGTCGAGAATCCACTCTTTGAACGATCGATCCTGGGGCGGAGGGCCGGACGGCTGATTCGTGAGCGTGGCAATAAATCCCATCAAACATTCCCGCACCACCTCGGGCGGAAGCCCGAATGTATTGACCTGAAATGGATACTCCGTATAGGTCCGGTGGGAGAAGACCACCGACTTACGGGAATGTTTCTGGAGTTTCCCGGCTAAGAGCTTTTCCACCAAGGCCTTGATTTCTGCCTGGCGGAAATGGAGCAGATGCCCGGTGTAGTCGAAGGTAAAGCCGTCCTTCTTGTACGAACGGCACAGGCCACCGACCTCCTGCTCCCGCTCATAGAGACGATAGGGGAGTCCGGAGAGATGATAGGCTGCGCTGAGACCGGCTAACCCGGCGCCGACGATGAGAATCATGCGGCCTTTCTCCCTTCGTCTTGTGAGGATGCAGCAACAGCCAGCCCAGGCCGGCTGACATCCACCTTCGCCAACAACATCGTGACGAGCAAGAGCGAGCCAGCCGTCCCTGCGCAGAGTCCCCACCCCACTTCCTGACTGACAGACAACATCGCCAGGCCGATCACTCCCACAACCGCCGTGGCCACATAACTCGTGATCACGATCTGCGGAACTGACAGCCCCCAATGCCGCAGACGAATCGCAATATGATCCGGGCTCCCCCAGAAGATTGGCAGTCCACGCCGGTAACGAATGTACATCACAAACAGCGTGTCGAAAATCGGAATGCCTACAATAAACACAGGGGTAAGGAGCGAAAGGGGGTGATCGCTGGGATATTTCCCAATCATTGCCATGGCCCCAAGAAGAAGCCCGATCAGCATCGCGCCCGTATCTCCCATATAAATCCGCGCAGGGTGCCAGTTGTACTTCAGAAATCCCAGCAAGCTTCCGATCAACGCGACGAGCATGCCGGCAATCGTGAGATCGCCCTGCAGCAACGCGGCGACGAGCAAACAGAATGCACTCACCGCCCCTACACCAGCCGAGAGACCATCCATGATATCGAGCAGATTGAATGCATTGATTAGCCCCACCATCCAGAGCACCGTCAATGTGAGATCCAACCAGTCCGGCAAGGCCGCAATCTCGATCCTGATCCCGCTCTTAATCAATACGAACACGGCAAGCAGCTGTCCGACCAGCTTGGTCCAGGGTGTCAGGACGCCGAAATCGTCGATCAGGCCCAGCATCACCACAATCGTCCCACCCAGCACAATCCCCAACACGTCCTGACGAAACTCAAAGGTGAACGCCAGGCTCATCAGAAAGGCGAGATAAATTGCCAATCCACCGAAGTATGGAACCGGTTCTCGTTGATGCTTCAACCGGCCATCTGGGGCATCGACGATGCCATATTTCAGCGCCGCCTGCCTGGCGATCGGCACGCCATAAAACGAAAACAGAAAGGCCAAGGTGCATGTCAATAAAAGAAGAAACATCTAATTATGCCTACTCGACGTTTGCGCGACCGAATCGCCTACACGGGAGGAAAGAGCATGGTCTGCCATCGCTTGATACTGCTGTGCCAAACGAGGTCCCCACACACGCAGTGAATAGCGTTCCTCCACGGTTGTTCGCGCCGCACGACCCATTCGTTCGCGGAGCGACGCATCCTGGCAGAGCTGAGCAAGACTGTTCCGCCAATCCTGTTCAGTGACAGCCAGAAATCCTGTTTCCCCATCAGAAATAATTTCTCGATTTACTCCCACTGGAGACGCCACCGTCGCCATCCCAACAGACATGTACTGCAGCAGCTTCAACGCGCATTTCCCCCTGGCCCACTCTGTGTCAGGCAGAGGCATAATTCCAATATCACAATCTTGCAGGAGGCTCACTTCTTGGTCTAATTGCCAGGCTCTAAACTCAACCATGAGACCAGGCAGCCGTGGAGGCCGAGAACAGACGACCCTGAACTTGATCAGCCCTTTATCCTGCATTTCCTTCAACACAGGGGCCACGATATCCAAATATCCCAAATTGTACGCGAGGCCGATCCACACGACTGTGACAGGATCTTTGGTCGCGGTCCCAATCAACCGCGCTTTCCTCTTCACCGGAATAAACCGTTGGGTGTCGACCACTGTGGGGACCACAAGAACCTGCGTTGCGTATCGTCTGGCGTATTGCGCAAGCACTTCATTCCCCACGATCGCCCCCGATGCCATGCGCAACAGAGCTGGAATCTTCCATCGATGCCCTCGCGTCAGATAGATGGCATCGTCGAACTCGATGATAAGCCGATAACCAAGCCTTGCTAGCACTCGTTCTGAGAAAGCGGGCATGTATGGAAACAGTTGTCCTTCAATCACGACGAGGTCAACATCCCCGATGGTCAGAACATCCCACGCCCTGCGTAGAAATCGGCCAATCACATAGGCTATTTTTGTCATCACTCGCAGAAAAGGCGAGGGAATTTCGATAATTTCACAATAGGTTTCTTCGAACAACGGACAAACAGTACACTCAACTCCGTGTTCCCTCAAAACCGGAAGAAACTGGAATATTCTGTACCGACTGGTTGGCCCAACAGACGTGGACTTCGCAAAGTAACTAACTGTTAGACTTTCCCCCGACGCGCGCGACGTTGACCGTCCTTCAAGGTGATTTTTCGACATAGACAGCTCTAGCAAGCGACGGAAAACCGTTTTCAAGTCTCTTCCGAATCGTCGGTTCCGATGTTCGCCTGACGTCACACTCTCTCAAAAATCGAATTTACTTCGATCCGAACAGGCGATCGGCTCATCAAGAGTGATTTCACTTACTCCGATACCTGTCGTGCTTTCATATGGGATCCATCCAAATAAGGAACGAATTCTCCCTGAGTCTACGAAACACAGAGGAGCCGCTTGTCCCATAGTTGAAATGCTAAGGCGAAAATTTCCCTGACCGCACGTGAGGTTCGAACGGCAGATCGATAGGCTTTCTTGAATCAAATCTCTTTTAGGCTGCGTTGCCTGAACGATATCGTTTGAGAAACGACTACTTCTCGTATTAGGCACAGGAGCGTGGACCGATCGCCACGGATAATATATTCATAATCATGGCACTCTCAGAGCGAGGACGCCACAAGATCCAGACAATCCGCATTTTGCAGATCGCGGACAAGAAGATGCTCCGTACTGGCAGGTCACCTGACCCCGTGCGAATTTTCCGGACAACGTCGGGATCTACAGACTGTTAAAGAAGTCGTCTATTTTAGGCAAGCCTGTCTCGGAGCGGCAAACGTCACGGGGAGATTATGTGGGCTTACGCCATAAGCTGACTGGATTAAGAAACATTGCCGAATTGCTTCGCCGGCTCCCACACACCGACCCTCGCCTTGTAGATCACGCCAATTTCCTCCGAAATACCCTGGATAAATGAAGAAACAATAAGTAAAAGTTCTTCCACTGCCCCACTTCAATTCTGGCAAAAGATCGATTTTTCAATTGCCGCTTAAACTCCGCATATCGTCCAACATCTTCGAAAGAAGATTCAATCAACCTGTTTTCGATGTCCATTAATTCTCCAGGCCTCGATATATTATATCCATGCCATCGATAGACGAACCCAAGATCCTTATAGAAAATCAACTCGTGCTTATCGTCTTTGAACATGCGCAGAAACAGTGTGTGATCCTCTATCATAAATCGTTCATCGAACTTAAACTGCTTAAGCACCTCCGCCTTGAACGTCACGCCCATACCGGGGATCCAATTGCCGACCAGCAAATTATCGTAAATGCTACCCACTAGAGGACGTGGATGCCTATCTCCGAACAAACCTATTTCCTTACCCGCTTCATCCACGATGTGGCCATCGCAATACACACACGCCACCTTGCCGCTAGATTTATTGAGTTGACGAACCGCATTCTCTATTCGATGCGGGAAGTAATAATCATCGGACGCCACAAAGCTGATGTACATGCCATGCGCCAATCCAATACCTTCATTCAGCGTCCTTGCGAGCCCCCGGTTCTCTCGTGCAATTACGGTAAAGTCATGTTTTTCTGCCAAGCTAGTAATGATCTGTACCGACTGGTCTTTCGAACCATCGTCGATAACAATAATCTCTATGTTCCGATAGGACTGGGAAACCACACTCTCAATGGCTTGAGACACATATCGCTCATGATTATATGAAGGAATAACCACGGTTACCAAAGGCTGGTTGGGCTCGCCCTCACTTCCTATTTGCATAGAGTCATGACTCGTCCAGCAGGTCGTGGCCGAGCATTCTTCGCGAAGGCTGGCACAAGGCGTCGTGGCGAGAGTTGAATTGAAGTTCACATTCCTTGCTATGCATGGATGCCCAAGTGAAGCATCACCACCATTCATAGGTTTCATTCAGGCCGCTATATGCCGACTTGATTTTCCTTACTTGGCGATCCGTCAGTATGCTTCTGAAATCAGTACTGGCCTCCTGGATCTTTCTCCCATATCCCGCAGAAAATGTCGGGTCGGCGCGGTCAAAGTCAAAATGTACTTTGCCAAAACCCTCACGCCCGATGGCAAATCCAAGATACGATTCTAATCTTTTGAATTCGTCTTCATCGTGCGCCACGATCTTTTCAAAACTGACAATGTGCGCTGCTCCGCGTTTGCGCAGTTGAGAGTCCTCCACTTTCCAGTAGTACATAAAGAAATCCGACATACTGAGCCGACCACTAAATAGTGCGTAGTTCATCACGCGGCATAGCGGACATGTTTCTCACGAAACAGATTGGTGATCACCTGCGGTTGCTTTTGGCG
>JAWXBV010000140.1:0-12567 GCA_034440335.1 Nitrospirota bacterium
ACCGTCTGGCGCAACAAGCTGTTGCCGCCGCCCCGGCACCGTACCGTTCCATTATTTCCGGCAAGTCGCCAACACGTGCGTGAAAGGGATACCCATTTAAGAAAATTCGGCGGTTAGGACCGAGAGACTATTCTGTATACGTCAGGACTTCATATGACTATCCTGGCTAGATGAACTGGAGGAGGAACTGGTGGTGAGGCTAGACAGGATGCTAGCTCAGAGCAGTTTCGTCGGGGCTCTATACATGATAATTCTTCTCGGGTTGGTGACGAACATTTTTGCTGAATCTCCTGCTCCAACAGTTCACTGGGGTGGGTTAGCCTATCCTGACCAAGTCAACACGCTCTCGATTGGGTATACGGGGAATCGATTTACTGAATTCAATGGAGATTTGGCTCGATATAACACAATCCGCGAAACAATGGGCCTTAACTTTGGCTCAATCAGTTGGACTCAGCATTGGAAGCAATTCGAGGGGATTAGCACGAATATAACGATAGGTGCTGGTCCAACAGGTGAACAACCAACTCGGTATTTGCAGAATGAGTTTATCCACGATGCGATGTTTGGAATTCCTAAAGTCAAGGTCAACAAGACTCGTGATGAGTTTGATGCCATGGTGGATGCATCTGCCACCTACTGGCATGGCGCACTTGGATCCCCGCGAATTTTTTTTCTTGGAGGAGGAATCTCAACGGGTAGTCTTTATACTGAAGGATTCGCTAGAACAGGGATAAGGCGGCTACCGATAGGCAGTTTGCTGGCAGAGGCATTGTGCCAGGGAGATATGAGTGATCAAGGGATTCTACTCCAACTTCTGAAGGGGGTTAGGTTTTCCGGAATGGCCAGATTTGGCGGATTGAGAACAGCCGCTGCTTTTCCCGAGGGAACGGTGAGCCCACAATCCTATCTCGGGCAAATGTCTCTAAGCTGGGGGGTCTATGACGAATGGGGAGGAGAGCCGTTTTTTGAGATGGAAGGAGGGTATACCATCGACTCAGGTCTTTATACAGATTTTAGGGGATCGACGTTGGAAGAACGATTCTGGTCACTCGGGTTCCGAGTGCGCAATTTTTCGTTCGAGACTTGGAACGACCAGGCGAATCGAAAAGATTTTGGACCTACATATGGATTCAGGTTCACCTACAACCTCTACCCGCACATTTTTGGTAAAAGCTGATCTTGAATTTGTTATTTCTACCTATGACATCAAACCGTCGGAAGTTTTCCTTTGAAACAGTCTCCTTGACAGGGGTTCACCCCACTTTCCTGTGCTAATTTTGTGCGTCAATTCTTCACAAACGACCGAATTCAGTAGAAGCATTAGAATCAATAGAAAGCCAGCAAGCTCATGATTTCCAACGATAAACGGGGAAACCTTCGCAACATCGAGCGGTTCGAATTATTGCCCTGTTGCCACTCTTAATCAGCGGGCCGTAGGTTCAACCCCTACACGGCCACCAAATGTTTCAAGCACTTCCGCTCACTCCTACTCGATTATGTCAACTTGGTGCCAGGGTTTAGTGCCAAATTTTTCAAGTGGTGTGTCCAGCACGTTCACAAACCGCTGTTCCCCGCTGGGCAACCACTTTGCGTAGTGGTCCAACGTCGTGGTCGGTTTGGCGTGGCCGAGTTGTTTTGAGACATAGAGAAGCGGCACGTTCGCAGAGAGCAGGAGTGAGGCAAAGGGATGACGAAGGTCATTTGATAGGGGGTCAGATGACTTGAAAGGGATCACGGGTAGTAGCGGCGACCATCCCGTTCCACTCCCCCATTGATCCTGTCATGAAGTCCGAGAGGCGTCGATTGGGATGATAGGTATACATTGCAAACGCGAGGGTCTTGTATAACACCTCCACGGCGTCTTCTTTGCGGACGAACGCCACCGCTCCGGCAGCCATCATCGCATTATAGCTGTGAGGGGTGTACAGCGAGGACATTCCGATGATTACACTTTGAGGCAGTTTCTTATTGATTTGGCGTGTGGCTTCGATGCCGCTGACACGAGGGAGACGAATGTCCATCAGGGTAACGTCCGGTCGATACCGTTCCGCCAACACCACAGCTTCATCACCATCGGACGCCTCCCCGACCACCTGGAGGTCCGCATGCTCTTCTAGAAGCCCTTTCAAGACGGTACGAACTGCCGCATTATCATCGACCAGCAAGACACGCCATTGCCTATTCGCCGTGGAAGCACTCTGTGTGCCGTGGCTCGCAGGTGTCGTGTGCAGTCCTGAGGCTGCTAGAATTTCAGCCGATTCGACTCCTAACCCCATGTGTGTATTCTCCGGCATTGTCGTCCTGATCTGGATCTTGCTCAAGGACTGCGTATCAGTTTCAGCCCATTGAGGACCCATACGGAACCTCCTGGCTCAGTAGATCAGGGCGTGGAAGAGAAGCGGGTGCCACAAGGGGACTCGTGAATTCTCTCGGCCAATGGTGCCGACATTCCCGATTCAGACAGGCCCACATGCTTAATTGCGGCACGGTCATTTTGCGGCCGGAGATCGTCCAGCTCACGATCGGTTGGGCATTCTGGCTCTGACATTTTGGACAGATCATATCCCCCTCCTTGCTATGGTAAAACTGGGGGTAAATTATCACGAGACCAGAAGAAGAGGACTAGCAATATCCCTAGTTCAGAGGGGGTAGGTGCAAATGCTCGATCAGCGATAGTGTTAGCGGGGGACCGAGTATCCACAGGTTGTGGAGTGATAACGGCCCGTCACACAACCGTCTACGATCCCGTTCCAATACGACTTTGAGAGGTTCCCAGGGTGATCGAGGATCGTACGGCTTCGACTTCGCTTGGAGGTCAACGGCTTGAGCCTTCGTCATGCGACCTCGTTAAGAAGTGCTCGGCCCAATGGCGCAGACAGGGTGGATTGAGACAATCCCACAATTGTGGCTCAACTGTGGCAGAACTATCGTGCCCAATTGGGTTTGATCGACCCCATACCTCTCACTCTACTGCAAGTGATTGAGAAGGAAACGATGAGATAAGACTTGGACGCGCTCCACCGTGAGGTCACCTACTCGGACATCCCCCCGCGAATTGGGAACGGGAGCTGAAAAGGATAGGGATTGCCGGAGCTCCTGACCCGGCATCTAACAGGCTGCGGGAAAACTCGGTTAATGCCCAAAATGCTAAAAGAATCTTCCCTGCGGCGCCGATGTCAACATTGCCCCAGGATGCTCAAAAAGGCCGTCCAGCAAGGCCGCAGCGAGCGAAGAGGCGAGGAGGTACGCCCCGCACTTCGTGTGGCCGTTCGCCCTTGCAATAGATCTTGGCGAACGGAAGAGCCCCTCCAGTGCTCCCGATTTCCTGGAAACTCTCGTTGAGCCTCTGAGCGACGCGAGAACGATGCTGGCGGACTTTTTCAGCATCCTGCTAATGACGATGGCCGAGTTGAACCGCGCGGGTCGCTATGACCGAATGTCGGACAGCGTGGAGCGGGTGACTGGGCGGCTCGCGATGAGCGCCCGGGAATTTGTGTCGCGTCACGCGGATAAGTTCGGCGGTCGTCGATCTTAATGGTCTGTCACTCGCCGCTACAGCCGGCCGAGGCCGAGGTCTTTCTGGATGTCACTTGGTGACGAGGTGGTGCCAACACATGCTAACCCACCATGATCTGCGGTCATGTCGACCATCACGAACCCTCGTCTTTTGCTGCTGATTGGTCTTGCTGAGTGTCCTGATGTGGGTCTTTGTCGGGACTCTTCATCAGCGGGCGTTGCGTGAAAGGTCAGCCTCTATCCTTTCGGAGTGGGTGCAGGTGCTCTTAATTGCGTGCGTTGGCCGAACACCTTCCGAAGGCTGGATGCTCAAAATGGCATCCCAGCGTCGTTCTCCGTCGCCAGTCTCCCTGCAACGTACCCCATTATTCGGGTGTACTCGTAGGCGTGCGTGCGCGAGCCTTGTGGCAGGTCAGAGTGGTTCAGAAATGACTTGTGGCTGGGAACGCTGACTGTTTAGGGAACAGTCTTTCTTGGTGGCGAGGACGTGCAGCACTTTTTCATTTTTCCCACTTCTCCTTCAAGCTCGGCGAGTCGGCACTGCATCGCGTGCATAGCTTCCTTCAATGCATCGAGTTCTGTCGCGTGCTTCTCGGCCAATGCGTTGACGGCGCGCATCTCTTCGGCCTGCGTCACTGGCGTCTGGTGAGACAGGACCGCGCCATTGGCTGATTGCAGGGATGGAGGGATATCCTGAGGAATGACGGCTGGGGAATCTGAATACAGCGGTTGAGATTGCCCTGGCGCCGACGAAGATGTCTCCACCCCGGTGGCCAGCAGGCCATAATCGATGACGAGTGTGGCCAGCGGAGGTGGATTCAGCAAGTCAGGTTGTTCATTGAGGCTCGATCGCCTCGCCGTCTCTGGCACAAACGAGATCCGGCCTGGCTCCAACCCTCGCGGGTTACGAGACGGACGATCCAGTTGCGCGCCAGAATCTCCTCTTCCTATGCTCGCACGGTAGTGGGTAAGGGCGATGTGCAGCAGCCGTCCCTGGACGTAGAGCACCCCACCGGTGGTCTCACGCTCCGCATCCGAGCCACGGAGGACGCGAAATCCAATGAGCTGGCCATTCGCCGCCTTGGATAGCGCCGCACTCATCAGCGGACTGAGAAACGCACTGTCCTCATCGGAAAATACGCGCATCGCTGTGGTCGTGTCATTCGGCAAGGCCTGAACCTGTACGCCACGCAACAGGTGCGTGAGCAATACGGGACTCATGAATAATGGGTGGGCTGTCTTGAACCACGAATCCTCCACAGTCTGGAGAGACACCGCACCGCGTGGACCATCAGCCAAGATCGTGTCCACGACCTTGGGAGACGTGGCGCAGGCACTCGCGAACAGGCACACCGCCACCGCGAGTGCTGAAAGGCTGAGTCGGATTTGTTTCATGGGATTCCGCAATGTAGAAGTCATCGGGTACGCGGCACTGTAGCACAGTACTCGGAAAATCGTGAGCGCGCGCAGGTGTTGTGATAGAGGCCAGCCATTACGAGCCGGCCTCTATCCTCTGGAAGTAGGACCTCACACCCATACCTCATACGGAGTCTCGAATCAAAATGGGGCCACGAGATAGATTCGTCCGTTCAATGAATCCGGCGCGGACGTGACACCGATGCTTCCGCTATCGGTCACGCGCCATTCCGCCTGGGCGTAGACGCTGGGGGTAATATTGTATCGCCCCATGACGGTCGTCCGACTGCTTGACTGGGCTAACTCCTGATCGATGTGATCAAAACGGGCTCCCAGGACCCACAGTCTGCTCGGGAGGAATAGAATCTCCGCCATATAATTCTGGAGCCCCCTGTTGGTGTCGCTGCCAGGAAACACGCCGGCCGTATTCGGGAGCCCATCCGACCGAAAGTACCCGACGGTGGTGATAAACGGCCCCAGCTTCGCCTCACCCGCGACCCCCCCCACTTGTTCACACCCTTTTTGTCATTAGGAGTAAACGGATCCAACGTTGAATTGACCACATCTCTCTTATAGATGGCCCCAAGGGTAAAGTGCTCAAGAAAGGTCATGCCATAGGTGGCATAGAAGCCAGGGTCTCCTAATCTGTTTTGGTCATTCAACCCTTGCGGTTGATAGACCCCCACCGCATACCGATGGGTGATATCGTCAGCCTCTTGCCCAACAACTTGTCCGTTCAGTTCAACGGCTGTGTTGTAAAATTCGGTGGCCTCGTTCACGTCACCGATTGTTCCTCTATTGCGAGCGCCGAGTATGCCAAGGGCTTCTTGGGCGAAGTATCGCTGTTTAATCACCCGTTGTGTGTGGGACAGAAAGGGGAGGGCGATATCAAAGGTGCCGACCTTAAGGTTGAGCAAGCCATGGCCGATCTCCCCGATGAGGTCGTTGATTTGGCCATAGGCCTGACCGACCGAGACGGACTTTTCCACGAAGGTCGCGATGGCATAGCCGGAGAACTTTCCGTTCTTCCCGAGAGGGGTCGCCGCATGGAGCTTAAAATCCTCGATCTTCAGCAGCGAAGTTTGAGCACTCCCATCCGCCTTATTGAGTTCACCCGCGACTTCGAGCTTCGCCGAGAGTGGAACATGCTTCAGATCCTGGACGTCTTGCCACTCCTTGTCTTCTGGAAATCGGAACCCATTCGTTCGAAAATTTTGTCCAACCTGATTGAGTTTGGGGATCGCATTGTGGCAGGTCGAACAGGATTTCTCCGTCTGTCGGCTGAACGCGGGAATCGCCTGTGCCGTCCTCGGCGCGACGATCGCGAACAATCCTGAAACGGCCACGCTCAACATCACTGCAGCAAGACCACTCGTAGACACATGTGTTAGCCCTTTTCTCTTTTGGGGGGGGGATGTTACGGCGCGAATGATCGGATGTAGTGCACCAGTTTCCATACCTGCTCTTCCGTGAGCTTTTTCTTATACCCTTCCATTTCTGTTGTTTCCGGATCGCTCCCGTTCAAGGTAATCCAGAACAGTTGCCCATCCGGTATTTTCTCCATCAGGCTTTTATCCGTATAATCTCTCGGTTTAATGTCCATCCCCTTCGTGCCGGACCCTTTGCCGTTTCCGTTGGTGCCATGGCACTTAATACACTTATCTTTGTAGAGGGTCGCGGCCTCTTGCAGCACGTCGGGGGTCAGGGTCACGGGATTCTTTGTTTTCAAGACGTCCTCTGGTGCGATCGGGGTCTTCCGTTCGACGGCAAAACTGGGTTCAGAATTGCCGAGGATCAACGCGAACAGGACGAAGAGGCCCACACTAGTTCGTTGTATTGTCATATGTCCTTCCTCCTGCATCCGCAAATTTGGCGATGAGGCCCTCTGTTTGAGACGGTCCTGTCGTGTCCTGTGCGACGGACTCCTGTTTCCGATTCTCGTCTTCCATCTCAGCCCATGGAATTTCGCCATGCACCAGGTTGTAGTGGCACTTGATGCAGGTGGTCCCGGCTTTTTTGGCCCTGTCATGGGACTTGATCGGGCGGGTAAAATTCTCATAGGAATGGCAATTTCGGCACTCGGCACTATCGTTCGTCAGATAGTCAGTTCGGACCTTCTGTGCTAACTCAGGGCGTCTGGTTTCATAGTCCTCCTTCGTGTTCACCGGGTTCACGATTTCACTGTAGACATCGTGGAGTGCCAGCATCTTGACCTGAAGATAGTCGGCGATGGGATGGGGCACATGGCAGCTTGGACACCCCACTTGCACCCCTCGATCATTTTTGAAATGCCGGGATGCCTTGGTCACTTCCCATAAGTGGGTCATGCTGTGACAGGAGATGCAAAATTCTGTACTATCGGTCGCTTTCATGCCCAGTAGAGGCGCAGCCCCCAGGATCATCCCACTGGCAAAGACGCCGATCACGCTGAGGGAAATGAACCCGGCGATCGTACGTAGACGGCTCTTTCCCTGCTCGACCGGTGATGAGGGTATACGCGTTTCGTCAAGGTTGGATTTCATCGAGTCAATTCTCCGTATGGCTCCAAGTCATGAGGTGCAGCTCGTGGCCTGTACTAGTCACCGCACGCTGGTCATGGATAAACCTGTCTGGGAGCGCACACGCTGCGCTGGGCAGGAATTCGTCGACAGGAAATTCAGCGGCTCTGATCTGTCGCTCGAACGACAGCGGATCCAGTGCCCCAGGCGCTGATGCGCGTGACGGCGATTCAGGGATACTCTGATGCACGTACGGATCGCTCACCTATTTTTCGGAGTGGTGTCCAGTTCTCCCTGACATGCAATCCACACTATGTCTGATCGACAACATCACTCTTTCGTCAGCTGCAACGATTCCATGCCGGAGCAAACGTCGTGCCGTAACATGAAAAAAGCCAGCACGACTGAAAATATTCATATTCCTACGTATCGCCATCTTTATCCTTCTTCAAGGAGCTTGTAGATACGAAGGGAAACGAATACAGGAGGGGAATGAATACAGTATGGAAATGAATGCACCGAATACGGTCTCCTGAAAAACCTACGCGAGGAGGTGCATATGATGATTCGCTGTGGGTAGGAATAGCGGCGGGTCTATCATGAGCAGAACTGTCGACGATCAGGGACGGTGATGTTCGTCTCGTTCGGTCGAGCACGGGACGCGGCACGGCATCCGCTGAGGAGAATATGCGCGCGGCTGCGCAAAGTGTCGTACACGGTATGAACGACGGGGCACCCGTCGATCCCGCCAGAACAGTTGCAACGCGCGTTTCTGCTGCCCGTGTGTGACAAGGTACGGAGTGAACGACAACTGATGAAGCAGCTGAACTAGCATCTGCTGTATCGCTCGTTCGTCGGGCTTTCATCGGACGACAGGGCGTGGGATACGACGACGTGTAGGAAGCATCGCGAGCGGTCGAAACATGGAGAGGTCACGCCACTGTTGTCGGCGAGCATGTTTCCGTCTATGGTAGGCTGATCGAGGCGTGGCCGGCCACAAACGCTTCAAGCCGAGAACGATGAAGATAGTGAGGGGGTGAATTTCTACGATACGCAAGGACAGCACGTATGAAAGCACGACCGGTCGCACCGGCTGCCTCTACCGCAAGAGCGATGGCAAGGAGACCAACCTTTGCTCCATGGGCCAACGCAACTCCTTTTCTTGCTTCTTCGCCCTTCCAGGACAACCCTGACCGTTAGGATTCTCTTTCCATCGTTTCTGTGAACTGGAGGAGTGGGATTCGCAGGGAAGGGTATATGGTGAATAGCCTATCGCTCTGGGTAAAGCGGAGCGTGGGAAGCAAGAGAGGGATGATTTGTCGTCATCGGCCGGATATCAGGTTTAAGCCGAAATGGGGCGTTCGATACTTTTCTATTCCCCAAGGAATTAGAGGGGGTTGCTGGAGCGTTCGATCAGATGCCGTTGCTCGGCCGACCGGAGGCGAATTTTGAAGATCACCCGGCGGCTTTTTTCGCGGTTCACGATGTCAGAAGACTCATAGATCAAATCCTGCCTGCCCCGCCCGGACGCCGACGTGATTTCTTGAAAGCAGTGGTACGAATCTGGCTCTGTGGCTTGAATCACCTCCAGCCCCTTGACCATCACCGCCAGCGACCGTTCTTGACTCAACTTCAAATTCAACGCATCGCTGCCGTGGTCGTCGGTGTGGCCTTCGATGGTGAGTGAGTCGATCTTGGAACGCAACGGCCCGCACAAGGCTCCCACATAGAAGGGTAATGCGTCTGAGAGAAACTGATCTGCAGAGGACGACAGCATGCTTTTGCCGAACTCGAATGTGAGCCGCTGTTCCGGGACTACGATCACCAGCGCGAGTGGGTCGCGGGGATCCGCATCGAGCGACAGCCCCAGGCGTCGAATGTGATCGTGCAGAGCCGTTTGCACGTCCTCTTTGTTTTCTTGCAGCTCAGACTGCGCGGCGGATGAGGTTTGCGTGATCTGCGCCGCAAAGAGCAAGATAAAGACGACCGCAAGCGAGGTCATGAGATCGGTGATACCGATCGTGGTCTGCGAGGCGCCGACGCTTTGTGATGTTGTGCGTGTCATGCGGTAGGTTGTTCGGAGGACACGATCGACCGTTTTGGCCAAAAGCGTCGCCCCTCAGCGCGAGAGAGGTCGGAGGGTGCGCGCTGCTCGGTGAGCCGATCAGTCAGGCGGCTCATGAGGTCATCGAGCGTCGCCGTTGCTCGCACTCGATCGATGTGCGCTTCCTTCATCAGCTTGGTGAGGTCACGAAGCGAGTCGTTCAGCGCCTTCATCGGAGCCGTGAATTCTTCACGGAGGACTCGTGGCAGTTCAGTCGCCGCACGTTGTGCCGTGGTCTGCTCATCCTGCCTCCATTTCGTCAAGGATCGAACAGCCGTGGTCAGCTCGGCAATGGGCGCGGCCAGGCTGTCGGTTCCCGTCCTATGGGCAAGTTCCCTGAGATCCCCGCCGGAGGTCTGTCGGCTTTTCCCCTGCGCATTGTGCATCGGCGTGAGTTGTTCCAACATCTGCTCCATGGTCTTTCGGGGAAAGAGTGTGTCGATGAGGCCGAGGAACGAATGGTGCGCATTCATGAGCCGAAAGATCATTGGTTTTTCGATGAGCGTGAACAGGTTGGCGGCAATCAGTCCCACGATGGATGTCAGGAATTTTCCGGCCAGGCCGTTGATAAGCCCTTGAATCCCGACAATTTCATGTCCGTCGGCGTGCAGTTTACTCAGGCCGATGAACAAGGCCAGGAACGTCAGCAGCAACCCAATGCCGGTCACCAGGGAGGGCAGTTGGCTGTAGAAGGCCAGGTTCACGCGATGGCTGAGGAGCGTGTCCTGCGTAAAGATGTCCTCCGCGCGGCGCGTGCTGAAAATACGCGGTTCCACGAACCATGGCACATGTTCCAGGATCAGTGTCTTGCGGAATTGTCCCCAGGGCTGGCGAAACATCGGTTCTTTCTGCAGGACGGTTTCAAGGGCATCCAAGTCATTACAGTCGATGCGGGTGGTGGGAGATGCGGGTCGACCGGTCGGAGGCGCGAATCCCACCAGCTCACGACTCGTGAATCGCTCACGATCGATATCACCGCGTTCGTTCGCGAGCGTGGTCAGCACAGCGCGTACTCGATCGAATGGCCGTTGCGCGCTGGAGACCTCCCACGTCAACCGCAAGACTTGCCAGACAAAGAAGAGGACGATTCCACAAGACCCGATCCAGCTCAACATCGGACTTTGGGGTCCTCCGAAGAAGGCTGCATCGCGACTCAACAACTCCCACAGACTGGACAGACTATTCATCATATCCTCAGTTCATTCACGACGGCTAAGGCGCAACCTCATACAACGTCTTCTCAACTTTCGTGCCGAGCACAACAGAGGAGGACGTGCTCAAAAAGCCCATGATCTGTATGTTTCTTAAAGTCAGAGCCTCAGTTGCCAGGCAAAGAATACCGGCTCCATCGGCATTTTTGGACCGTGTGGGCACAGTGCATCCTGCGAGAGGGCATGGCGGATAGCCTATCGCGCTGAGTACAGGGGGGCGTAAAGATATGAGAAGGATTCTTCTTTGCCGCTGACAGGTAGTGAGACTTCCCTAGAAACTGGATGTCTGACATTCTATTCTTCCCAAACACGGCTTGGCGAAGGGGGCATAATTTCGTACATTCTCAACATGCACATAGAAGGAGAACGCCAAGACCAAGACACTTTCGCTGAAAGAAGCGAGAAGCCAATTTCGAATATCGTCGACCGAGCAGGGCGGCTCTCGGAACGAGTGGTCGCCACGAAGAACGGACGGCCTGAGGCCGTGGTGATGGGGGGTGCTGAATACCAAAGCTGGGTGGAGACATTGGAGCTGTTGTCAAACCCAAAGGCGGTCAAATCTTTCACGCAGGGATTGAAAGAAGCCAAGGCTGGGAAATTTCACTCCTTCACGTCCGCGTTCGGTGAGGAGCAGTGAGGTAAGTTCGTCTTACGCCGCACGCCGTCAAAGACCTCAAGGATTGTGGCGGTCCCACGCGAGAACGAGGCAAAGAAGCCCTCCGCCACCTGGCCGAGCACCCGCTCGACGACAAGCCATACAAAGGCCACTTTCAAAAAGAGAAGGTCTGGTCTTACCGGGTCTGGCCCTATCGCATGCTCTACCGCCGAGCCGGCGCTGAATGGCTGGACGTAGTCTCCATCGAACACCGAAACGATGTCTATCGGTAGACAGGGCAGTCGCTCCCGCACCTCCAGGCGCGACCCTCAAAGTCTCGGCTACGCCCCGGCGAATCCCCGCGCCTCCGGTGACCTCCACTCATGCCGCCCCCTATTTTGCGACCTACTCTGAGTGGTATCGAGAGGAGTCCCCTGCGTTCCTGTCGTTGTCTTCGATGTGTTTAAACACAATGAACCCTACAGGAATGATTCCCGTTGCTGCACCGAGGAGAGCGACCCAAACACCCCACGGCTTCTTGGATTCGGGAACGATCTCTTCGGCGAGAAAGCAGGTGATGACGAAAAACGCGCAGATGAACAAAAGCTTTGCGAACCAGCGTGGCGCTCCAATTCGATCACAGAGCTTGCGCGCGCCGAAGACGAGTCCGATTGCCAGCACTAGCGCGAGAAAGCCGCTCATGAAGCGCCTCGATTCTTAACTAGGGAGTAGGCTGATCGTCATCATCATTGAGCGCCTCCCGTTTTTCGTCCCACGATCAAAAAAAACATAGAGGCATCGATCAGGAGGAGGCGCCAAGCCGGATCATAGGAGAGAGTGAGAGCGCCATCATGGGAAAGTATACCGTCTCTCAGGTGGTATCCTCAACGAAATCGATGTGAGCTGAAAGATCACCGGAGCCCTGCTCTCTGACCTCGTGCCATGATCTGTCCCTTCTTCATTCGCCCTTCCCGTCGCGTTTCTGTGTGTTGTCCCGTGACCGACCCTGTGGCGCCTTTGAGGGACACGGCATCGCGCGGAATATCCCGCGTGCGGCTCTGCTAAGGAGGCTGAAACATCCTTCATGGTGAGCGATGCTCCCCCGTAATGCGACCAGCCTGCAAAATTCATGACGGTTCGTCGCCCTTCGACAAAGCTCAGGGTCCCGAGCACAGTCGAGGGACGACATCGCCAGGAAAACGTGTTCCTCGTGAAGCGCAGCAG
>JAWXBV010000141.1:0-6152 GCA_034440335.1 Nitrospirota bacterium
ACTTACACGAGATACGCTTCACGAGGAACGCGTTTTCCTGGCGATTTCGTCCCTCGACTGTGCTCGGGACCCTGAGCTTTGTCGAAGGGCGGCGAACCGCCATGAATAATGCGGGCTAAGTTGCTCATCTGCTCGATGCCGAAACTCGTTCCGTTCCTTGCTTCGCCTGAACGGAACGTCGAACATCGGCATCGCCAGCCGGAAGCTGGTCGCATGTGATCAACAAGTGTGGTCCCCGCGCCTTCATGCAAGTCGCAGATAAAGTAACCGTCTCGCCGCAGCTGGGAAAGGAGGAAAGAAAGAGCAGTGGGGCTCCGCTCCTCCGGTGACGTTCGCTCTGAACCTCAGCCCTCCATCCTTTTTACGCGAGAGGAAACGAAGAGGAGTAACGCGGTGGGGAAGACGCGAACAACGACCGGCGAATTGAAGCCTGCCCGCGCAGCGAAATGGGTTTCGATGGCGCTCATTTTTCATCTGCCACGCGGCAGGCTCTTGAAAGGTAGTGCGCCATTGGCGTAGCATACGCCATGCGGTTTGTCGAGACCCCGGTGTTTACTGCCGCGCTTCAGCGGCATCTTGACGATGAGACGTATCGCGCGCTCCAGCTGGCGCTTCTGCTCCGGCCTACCCAAGGCCCTATTACTCAGGTGGAGCGGGATTACGGAAACTTCGTTGGGCTGCGCCTGGTCGAGGCAAACGAGGCGGGGTTCGCCTCATCTACTATTGGGAATCGGCAAGCCAGACGTTCTATATGCTGTATCTCTATGCGAAGAACGAGCAGGGCGACTTGACGGCAACCCAGCTCAAGGTGCTTGCCAGAATCGTTCGGGAGGAACTCACATGAAGGAACCGGCATTTGAAGAGCTACTGGCGAGTATTCGGCAGGCAGGAAAGATACGTCGAGGCGCCATGAAGCCTGCCCGAGTCGCCACGTTCCGACCGGCTGACATAAAGAGCGTTCGCGAAAAGCTCAAGGAGTCGCAAACCGAGTTCGCTCTGATGATCGGCGTCAGTGTCGCCACGCTCCGCAATTGGGAGCAGGGGAGGCGGACACCGGACGGCCCGGCACTCGCGCTCCTGCGTGTCGCGGCGCGCAATCCCCGAGCGGTGGCCGAGGCCCTGCACCGCGAACCGCGCAAAGGCGCAGCCTAGCCCGCATCTGGTCTGTTGATTTACATGCATGGGGCGCGGAGACGGTTGCCCCCACCTGCTCCGGCACGTCGGCGCGACCACACTACGTTGCTCATCTGCTCGACGCCGAAACTCGTTCCGTTCCTCGCTTCGCCTGAACGGAACTTCGAACATCGGCGTCGCCAGCCGGAGCTGGTCGCATCTGATCAACAAGTGTGGTGCCCGCGCCTTCGTGCAAGTCGCAGATGGGGCAACCGCCTCCGCCGCACCTGGGAAAGTGGAAGAAAAGAGTCGGACTCTCCTCGCAAGTCGCAGGCAGACCCACCATCCTCAGTAGCAGGTAATGTCGGGTAGCTTAGGACAGGCAACCCGGATCGTCTCGGGCCGCAACATGGGCCCTGGTGTATTAACCGAAGAGCCGTTCAAGTATTTCATCGCGACTGCATGTGAGGTGTGTCGCGACATCGGCAAGGATGGCGGACAGAGTTCCAATGCGGAGTGGGGTATGTAGCGGGATCGTCAGGTGATGCTCGCCATGCTCTTGGGTGTGAGGCGAAGATGGCTGCCGGTTTGGCGGGTGATGGAATAGCCGAGCTTGCGGAGGGCCTGGGCGAGATCGCTTCCCGAGAGATCGCGGGGAAGCCTCATACGGCGATGACTTCCTCGCGGACATGGTGGAGCCGAACGACCTTGGGGAATTGTCCTTCATCGAAATGGCAGCGAACAGCATCGCGGATTTTTCCGTGAAGCTCTGCGATGGTATCCGCTTCAGTGAAAATGGAAACACCGAGCGCACGCGCAATGAATCCACCCTCGGGCGCATCTTCCACCACAAAAATCAACTCGCTCATACGCGTCCTTTCACAGGCATCATCCACACGTTCTGTTGCTATGGTATTCCGGACGTGACGCAATGTCCAGTCAGATGGTTTGGTTAGCCCAGCACTTCACGAGTGACGATTGGAGGCTGCCTCACGTTGCGAAAATGGTACGGCGTGGTTACGACTTTTGATGCGCCAAGAGATCGAGGGTCAATGTGTCGGGCTTGCCGTCGAAATACTTGAGAAGGGCATCTTTGAAAACCTTGTTATTCGTGGTCGCGGTCATGAACAGGGTCATGCAGGAGCGGAATTTCAGATGGTCCGGATGGCCGAATATCTCTTCAGCGCTGCGCCCTTCCACGTTGATGATAAGCTGCGTACATTCTCTGAGCCGTAAGTCTAGCAGGATGCTGAAAAAGTCCGCCAGCGGCGTTCTCGCATCACTCAGAGGCTCAACATACCGAAGCGTACGCCTCGCCTCATCGCGCCCTGCGGCCTTGCTGGACGGCCTTTTTGAGCATCATGAGGCGATTGTGACATCGGCGACGTAGGGAAGATTCATTCGGCATTTTTGGCCTTAACCGAGTTTTCCCGCAGCCTGCTAAGACTGGGTGTTGCAGATAGGCCCTTAGCCTGCATTATTCATGAGCGTTTCTACTGCAACCGCCGATACGCCGCTGCGACAAGCGTGGCCGCATGCTTTGCGCGTCCAGCGGGCGGGCTCGCCCCTCGTAACCTCAACATACTGCTTCAAGTATGCCTCGGCTTCTCGGTGCTCCGCGCGCCCGTCTCGCCTGGCGTCTTGGCGGTTTCGTTACGAACCGTCATGAATAATGCAGGCTAGCCTCGTCGAGGGAGGCAATGGCGAATGTCTGTGCCATTCCACCCGCCTACGCAGGAAGCCACCGTTGTAAAGCTGTGGAGGAATGCGCAGCGGGTGTCCTCCGAAGCCTTGGCGAAGGAGGACACGCTTCGGCGGGTTCCGCCGAAGACACAAAAAGGACCACGGCTGTAAGGCCGTGGGGCTCCACTGCGACCAAGACCTGCGATCTGGGGAAAGATGTACCACATCCAGTGACTGGACTTTCTCCCAGCTCGTAGCTCATCAAGGACTGCGTCATAGACGTGGTCTTGCGCATCAAGAAAACGTTGAAGATTGTAAATGTCAGTCATGGGCTGTGCCCCCCCTTTCATCTTCCCTGGGACTTCCACGCGCTGCGAAAGTCAGAATGTCCCCGTTTCTCTCGCCGCAGGGGGGCGCAAGGGCATGAGGAGCTTTCTTTGCTCCCGGAGCGCGCGCCCTCAGAAGGGCCTCGCTCGACGGCCGCAGTCAAAAGCGCCTCACGCCCTCGCTTGGCTGGGTATTGAGCTAGGTACGAATGACACGCGCAGTGGGAGACCGTCTGCCCGCCCTCAGGGAGAGAGGTTGGGGCATGCGTAGTGAAGTGCTGTCTGGCGCTCTCGTACGAGCGTGGAGGGCAAGAGCAAGCAATGACCTCAGTATCTTATGTCTGAAAAATCAGAATGTCTCCGTTTCTCCTCTCCAAAACATCCCCCCAACGTTGTATATAACCAGCTTGCTTATAGCATGAGGAGTTTGGCTCGAATGCTTGGCAGCGAACTCTGACAGGAAAGTGGAGCCATCCACGTGAGGCTGGCGACTAAACCCTGCACTTCGGACGGGATTTCTCTTTGGCTCGCGTTGATGGTGCGTTCCCACCATGAGTAGAAGCTCGCTACTCCACCCATGCCCAGGCATAACTTGAGAGCCGCATCCATGGTTGCCATATAATGATCGAGCAAACTTGCTTTTCTGTTCCAAGCGTCCGTTAATTTCTCTAGAGCCTCGTGATGAATGGTAGGATCTTTAGTTGAGCTCCCGCACCTTGCAATTACTGCGCAAGCAAGCTGAAAGTCCTGTTCCTCGTGAAATTGACTCAAGTCCAGCCGCCGCATCGCTCCGCGAATTCTCTCAATCTGTTCCGCATTAATGGGTTCGGACAACGCCAGATACACTAGCAGTAGGTCGCCCGGATTCCAGGCCCCTGAACTAGTAATCCGATCAAGAACAATTTGTAACAGGGCTCTCGCATCAAACAATCTGACAGAGGCCACAATCTCTGATTCGGCTGGCCCCAACCTTGAAAGACGATCGGTGAGCGGCCCCTCGATCAACTCCTTGAGCGAGGCAATGGCGTTCCGTCCCCAAGGGGCATGGAACCAATTTCTTGTGGTCACGAAGGGCCGATAGATTTCCCATCCTCCTTCAGATGTCGCTTGGACAATTGACCTCGCCGTATCAATCGTGAGTCGCAGAAGTTCATCGCCGAAGGGAGCTAGCCTTTCCTTCTGCGCCGCAAGGATTTGCAATGTTGCGGATACGGTCATCCGAAATATCCCTATGCTCATCGGATGCGACACTTCCAGATGCTCTTTGAATAGATCTTCAAAGACCGCCGATCCCGGGCTCGATATCCTACTATCCATCCATTTGGCCAAAAACTCACGATCCATGTCGTAGTTTTCCTGGTCTCGTAATTCGTCCGCTAAGTTCGTCACGCCTGTGGCATAGGCATAGGTCAAGAGAATCCGTTGCAGCACCGGCACGGAGGCATAGGCCTCCAGGGATTCCATCCGATACCATGCAAATCGTAGGGCGCTCGCGTAGAGTTTGCAGGACGATGCAACGCGGTGTGTCTCTAGATTATCGGCAGGGGGGATAAGCTTGGTTAGGATATGCGCAATCGCATTCTGCACAGCGGCCTTTGGTGGCACACACCGGAGAAGTATCTCTAGGCTATTCAGGAGAACAATCGGGTTGTAGCTGGTTCGTGCGCGGACAAGAATGCTCTCCACGATCTGTTCCTGCTCGACGCTTTCCAGACGAAATAGCTTCCCAAGAACCGAATTCGGTTCACAATACCTCCCTGCAGGGAGCCCGAACACTTTTGCGACGGTCTTTCCCATCCCTTCAGCTTGGATATTTCCCTCGATAGCCCGCGTGTAGGCCTCGGCGAAGGTTGCTTGATCATGATAGGCGCCCGAGGGAAGGTTGAGCCATTTCTCAAATGCCTCTGGTTGAAGCGGGAAGGCCATGCTTTCATGAATCCCAATCTGGGCAATGACCAACTGTTTGAGCCTTTCCCAGAAGAAGCTCCAGCTTCTCTCAGCCTCTTGTTTGACTTCTGTTGCGAGCGCCTGCAGACCACCATCTGATACGACACGCTGCAGGAGGTGGTTGATGGTATCGTGAGAAATATCGAGATAGGGAGTCAATGCGTGCAGCGCCTGGTCTCTGATCGCTCGGCTCGGGTGGCGAAGCTTCAAGAATGGGTCGCTTTGAACCATAGTCGAAACAGACCCATCGGAGTTAGACTGCACAAGCCCGAGCCCGGCGGTGAATATTGATGGTTCATGCCATAGGACGGTCAGCGTCTTATCTCCTACTACTACCTGCTGCCGCATGCCAGCACCGGCTGTGATCGCATCAAATCCCCACTGCTCCCACTCCTCCGCTGGTACGTTCAGATCCTCAGTAACCACAATCGTCTGCTTCAATTGAACCTGGAATATAGACTTGAGCTTGTCATCTGACAGGATGAGCGCCGAGAGTTCCTTTGACGTTGTCGCTAGGACGTGGGCGAGAAAAGCGAGCGTAACCTTTCTTCGATTTCCCGTCTCTTTCTCGACCATGCCGCTGATCACCTGGCGAATCTTTTTCAGCACCAGCTGCTTGAGACTTGGGTTGCTTTGCCAGTGTGACTCCAAGTGCGCTTCATAGAGCCAGCTCAAATAGGCCGCAGCGTTCTCACCACGACGTTTAACATCTGCAAACGTCATCACTAACCCAAGCCCGATGAGAAAGGACTGCGATATCGCTACCATGTCTTCGGAACTGAGAGGATGGGTTTCTAGATGAGCAATATCCTCCATCCCCTTCCACAATCGCTCCACAATCCACTTGGAGGCGAGTTCCTTGTGTTGTTTCGGGAGCGCTTCATCGGTCCAGAGGTCAATGACCGCCTCGCGACAGGTTTCACGAAATGCATAGAAATACGTGGCTGCTTCGGATGGGTTGCCTTGCTCCATCGGCAATGGAATTACTGAGCCGACCACTAAATAGTGCGTAGTTCATCACGCGGCATAGCGGACATGTTTCTCACGAAACAGATTGGTGATCACCTGCGGTTGCTTTTGGCG
>JAWXBV010000142.1:0-13995 GCA_034440335.1 Nitrospirota bacterium
TTACCCTGCTGGCCGTCTCGGTAGCTACTGGGGTGTCCCGACAACTCCCCAGACAGGACTTGCACCTGTGAGACACACAGCGCCTTTTCACGGCGCACTGAATAATGCGGGCTAGGGAGATCCCTAGCTCCGATCGAATACAATACTGGCGTTGTACAATTTTCAACGGGACGGTGCGGAGGGCCAGGGCCTGAGGAATATGAGCGACGGTGACATCTGTGCGAGTGAGTCTCCGAACCGGAAACGAAACGATTATTCCAATTCTTTCCTTTGCTCTATCTGCGTGCGGACCGCCACAGTCAAGCGATTGCGGCAGAAGAGATCATGAATTATGGACGAGGAGCTCTCCCGCCATATATGGGGTGGTTCGTATTGACCGCCTGGTGGGCATTACAGACTGGCATTCTTGCTGGCACAGGCGAGGCTCAGCTGACGCTCACGCTCTGCGACCGCAAGACGCTTGGCCTGGCGCTCGCCATAGTGGGAAACCATAAACCTGCGTTTCCGACTCTCGCCTTGCTCATTGACCCAGGAAGCCAGCCAAAACACGCGGGTGTAATTTCTATTGGGTTTGGCTCGTTCCTCATATCTGGCCACGCCGGGAATGCCCGACGTATTGTTCCGGCGAAGTCGAGTGCGGACCCAAATCGCATGGGCGTAAGGCGAGTAGCGGCGGAGCAGTTCGTCGCGGTACTCCTCGGCCACCTTCAAGGCCTGGCGTTTCCCGCCATGAAGCGAGTCGGAAAACATCTTCACGACGATACCGTTGTGCCGCTGTAACGTGACTCTCCACGCGTGTGTTCGGCTGGCCTCATGGTCTACGCGGATGATGTTGCGGGGAGGAGTCATTTGGGGGCCTCGACCTGTGAACGACTCGATGGTTCCGCGGCCTTGGTGGGCTCCCGTGTATAGCGCTCGTGCAACTCGGCCGGTTGAGCCCCGCGCTTCCTCATTCGGATGTTCAGCAATTCGACAATAACCGAGAAGGCCATCGCAAAGTATACATACCCTTTGGGAATATGGTGATCGAATCCGTCGGCGATCAACACGACGCCGATGACCAACAAGAACGCGAGGGCCAACATCTTAATCGTCGGATGGTCCGACACGACACGGCCGATCCCACCGGCAAAGACCATCATCAGCAACACCGACAGGACGACGGCTGCGATCATGACCCCCACGTGGTCGACCATCCCCACGGCGGTGATGATCGAGTCAAACGAAAAGACCATGTCGATGATCGTGATCTGAAGAATCACGGCTGAGAACGTGGCGGGGACTGCCATCGACGCTTCGCCCTTTTCGCCCTCCAGCAGCTGATGAATCTCTTTCGTGCTCTTCCACAGCAGAAAAAGACCGCCGCCGATCAAGATGAGGTCACGACCGGAGATTTCCTGCCCGAATAGCGCGAAGAGAGGTTCGGTGAGCCCAACAATCCAAGAAAGAAGAAATAGGAGCCCAATGCGCATGAACATGGCAAGGAACAGGCCGATCCTGCGCGCGAAGTCACGGCGCTCCTTCGGAAGCTTATCGACAAGAATCGAAATGAAAATAACATTGTCGATTCCGAGCACCAGCTCAAGAGCGGTCAGCGTCAATAACGCAATCCACATCTGTGGATTGGAGAGCAGCTCAATCATGTCACCCCTATTCTAACGGCATCATGAGGAAGAGATAGGGTCATTGTGGGGCGGATCAGACACGACAGACAGCTGGATGACGATCGATCCGCCATGCGCTGAGAAGGAAAAAGATTCCCACCCCTTATGTATTTCCCCGGCCCATCGCTATGAAAAATAAAACCGTGAGTCGCCCCTGGCACGCCTCATGCTAAGAAGCCCTCGACACTGGGCTGTCTCAAGATGTGGAAGGATTTTAGCTCATGCCTCTTGGAGCATGAGCCATGGAGGGCAGCCCAACGGCAGCAACCTCACTCGCAACGAGTACTCTCTTGTTCAGGGGTACGTCGCCCAGCTTCATCCATTATTCTTTGAGCCAGCCTAACGCCAAACTTACCAAACCGCGCGACGGATTCAGACCGAACGACGCTTAGATAGATCTCGATTTCATGATCCTATCTTACATGGAAACGCCTTGCGCGTCACCACTCAGGACAATAACCATCCAGAGACTCCCCCGTTATGACGCGAATACAGTCGCCGTACGACTACCATTCCGGCGACGATGCGACAGTCCAGAATAAGATCGGTCTCCCAAATAACTCAATACTCATGCCTGACCCTATACCTCCTTGACCCCATATATCCTCACTTTTTCCTACCCCAGTTCCCGCGCGCGGAACGCGTGGGTCGGATTCGATGTCACAGGGCATGGGATTTCTCGAGTGCGGGAGGCTTTTCAAGGTGCCCGGAAAACAGGCTGCCGGCAATGATCATCGCCGCGCCTATCCATTCTTGCACGTTAAGGACTTCGTTCACCAACCACCATGACGAGAGCGCTGCCACCACCAGCTCGAACAGAAAGATGATGCTGGCCTGATTGGCCAGGGTATGCGACAAACCATACTGCACCGCCAGTGTCATTGCGCCGGTGCAGAGGCCCACGCCGAGTAGAATCAGCAGGGTGTGCCTGTCGACCGTGGCGAGAAATGCGAAGGGTTGCGCGACAAACATGGCCGCAAACCCGGCCACGACGCATACCCCCGCCCACACCACCAGCGCTTTGGCCCAGTAGTCAGCCTCATCGATTTTGCGCGTGACCACGTTGGCCAGCGCAAAACTGACACCTGCGGAGAGCGCCATCCATTCCGCGCGGTTGGCCGGCAGCGGCAGGCCACCGTCCGCAGGCCACAGCATGACCAGCGCGCCGGCGAATGAGCACAGCATGATGGCCCAACCCCAACGCGTGAGCTTTTCACCCAACAGCGTCCGGGCGAAAAACACGGTCCACATTGGCGCGAGATAAAACAACAACACCACGCGCATGACCTCGCCTTCGATCACCGCAACCACAAAGGCCATATTGGCCCAGCCCGCCGCCAGCCCCAGAACTGAGAGCCAGCGAACGTGAGCCCGAGCGGTCAGCAGATGGCGCCAGGTACAGGCCAGGGTCAGCGCCAGCGGTATCAGAAAGGTCAGGAACGAGGTCGCCACCCCACCAGCCCCGGCATCCTGCAACAGCCGGTAGGGATACCAGATCAGGCCCCACATGGTGGCGCCGAACAGCAGTCCTGGAATGGCCCAGAAACGGAAATGAATGGCGTGAGACATCAGTAGTGCTCGGTTACTACAAACCCCATGAACTGGACTCCAAAAACTGAAGCGGGCCTTGACGCGATGAAGGACGACGGCGATGTGAACGGCGAACGGCGGTTTGAGTTTGGCTGCTCTCGTGGTCGATGCGGATGATGTTGCGGGGAAGAGTCATGCTGACGAACCTCAACAGACCACGCTACTTGGCGCGCGTTGTCTTCGCGCGGGTTCGGATTGCATGTGCACGGCGATTTACGCGCTTGGCCACTTGTGATTTTCCTATTCCCTGAGACACCAGCGATACCACCAGAGTGTTAAGCGACACGCCCTCAGCCTTCGCTCGAGCGATCAACCGCGCGTGAAGCGAACGCGGAACCCTTTGCACGAATCGCCCACTGACCGCGGAAAATGGCCTGGGAATGTCATCGCCAAACTCTTGCGCAACAGCCAGCCATGACTGCAGCGCGTCCCGACCATTCTCGATCGCCTCCTCCGGTGAGGCTCCATCAGACCAGCAACCGGGAAGATCAGGGAAATAAATGCTGTACCCGCCGCCTTCTTCTTTCGAGAGGGGACGAACTTCAAAAGGGTACTCAACGTTGGAATTTTTCATTCGGCGACTCCTTCCTCAACCAAGCGCACAAACTTTCGCACGTACACTGGCTTTATCGGTCGGCGCGCGGGCACGGAAAGCATACCGCCGTTCGGATGACGAAAAATCACGTGACTTCCGCCGGGCTGCCGATAGACCAACCCAAATGCGTCAGCGACCGACTTCAGACTCTCAATCCGCCAATCCAGCGGATGGGCCTTCATCTTCGTCAGAGTCTTGGCTGTCTGCGTCACTTTTCTATGATACTATTGGTGACACTATCGCGCAAGATCCAAGCTTCGTCGTTACCGGCATAGGGGGGAAGACGGGATCATGGCCCCCACCCTTATGCCCCATACCCGCTGAGGAGCAGCTCTCGACTCTGGGCTGTCTCAAGACCTGAGAGGGTTTCAACTAACACTTCTCTGAAGCAGCGCAGTGCAGGCCTATGACCCAGTGGTGACTCCCCCACCATGACGGAATACATGTGCCGTTCGACTACACTTCCGGCGACGATGCGGACAGCCCAGAACAAAATCGGTCGCCTCAATATATCAATACTCATGCCTGACCCCATATCTCCTCCACATAGTGTCTCCTTGAAAACAATCAGGATATCGCTCCCCGAAGCTGCCACCTCAGCCGCAATAGCCATTCAGGCAACGGAGGCTTGAAGCTGCGGAAGCATTCAGCAAAAGGGCATACAACGTACCGCTGAACGCCATAGTAAAGGATAGGAAAAGAGAATGGAAGATACGGGTGTCATGGAGGCCTTGAGACCAGAGAGTCTCCGCTAACACTTCACGGAGCCGGCTCAGTGGAGAGCGGCGGCAACGTCAGAACGCTCAAGCGCAACAAGCAGCCGCTGTTTATGGGTGAGTCGCCAAGCTTCGTCAATCTTCTTTTGTGCCAGCATGCAGCCAACCTTGCTGGGACGCTGAGACGCATTCAGGCCGGGAACTGAAGATGAATATTTCGATTTCATAGCGCCATCTTACAAAGAAATGCCCTGCCCCTCACCACTCAGAACGATGACCCTACAGAGACTCCCTCACCATGACAGGAATACACTCCCGTACGACTTGATTCCAAGCGACTACGCCAGGAAGCACAGAGCGAACTCGGGCGCCTCGATAAGTCAAAACTCAGGCCTGACCCCCATTTCGTGACCCGATCACCGCCTACAACGCACGTAGTCCACTTTGACCACGAGCGTCACACAGTAACCCCAAAGCCTCGAGTCGAATCTTGGCTACTGTACGCGACACACTATATTTTCCCATCAAGTGACTGGTGACAATCTCATAGTTCTGCACATTGCAGAACTGCTCATCTACATATAGGTGCCCATAGCCCTTGTCGACAATATTGAGTTCGTGCGCCAATCGGCGGAAATCTTCAATGATGTGGATTCGAGGCAGGAGCAGGCTTGACGCAAAATAGTTCGCTTGGAACTCCATACGAGCAATATCGCTACCGTCAACGACAGTCCTATGCTTGAGCATAAAATCTGATTCGTCGCAGGATTCGCGAACTAGATACTTACCGTGACCAAGTAAATGGTGTGCGAGTTCATGCGCCAATGTAAAGCGGCTTCTACCGGCATTTGGAATGTCGTACGCGTACACATCAATGACAAGTGGATTAAACTGGATACGACCGAGGACTGGACGGAGTGACTCTGCCGGCATCGGAACATGAAAGTTCACGGACAAGCCCACTCGCTTAGTCTCACGGGCACATAGCTCATCCAGCGCGACGATACCACCCGAATAGCCAAGCTCGAAAAGGATATCGCTACTACGACTCTCAAGATCATCTTTCTCGCAAAACGGCACCTGATTCATAAGCTTACTTCGGGAGTTCGAAATCTTTCGAACTTGAGCAGGAGTCAAACCTGAATCAAGAGCAGTATCTTCAAAAAAGTCCCATAGCGAATTTGTTTCTCGAACAGGAGATTGCAGGTAAAGATCGAAGGCCAAACTCTGAAAATTTTGTTCAGAGAGTCCTGCCTCCACATCGCGCGCTTCGTCCGCGGACGTTGAGCGCGCGGAAGCAGACGGCGACCGTTTCAGTTCCCACTTGAACTCGTTCGCATCGAAACAACGAATCAACCCTATACCCTTGGACTTCGCGAACGCTCGCGCTCCCGACTGAAACGCCGCAGTACTAGCAACGATCGACTTTGCATTGGCAGCCGCAACCTGCTGAACCTTTGCGAAAAACTCCTCGACGTCATCGACTGGCACTGCATGCGCATAGTTCTTACACTCCACTAGGACCAGCAAGGAGCACTCTTTTGCACCAGGCAAATACACCTCAACAGACACATCAAACACGATGTCAGTTGCCCTATCCTTTGAGTAATAGCCCTTCTTCCAAAAGATCTTGCAATTTTCCTTCTTCGCCCAAAAGCGATCCGCATCTATCTCAGTCTGTAACAGATCGTATACGCGTCTTTCGAAAGCATTGCCTGTCTGCGTTGTGCTGAATGTACGTGCCATTTGTGTGATCCAACTACAGCTAGACTGTTCCGCATAACAAGATGCGGGGGAATCTGATTTTCTGTCCGAATAACCAGCCTCGTGATTTCTCATCGAAGCCTGGGCCCCCGTTGCATTCAAGAGCCTCTTTCATCTTCCACTTTGCTTCCCCCACCAGAGTGGAAAGCGTCTCAGCAAGCGGGGAGCCTAGTTGCCCTGTACTGCGCGTCGGGAAAGAGCCTGAACTGTCACTTCTCAAGGGGAGCAGCCGGACTGTTCTTCACTGCGCGCATTGAGGGACCACCGTTTCATCGTGGGGCCTCAGCGAGCAAGAAGAATGGTCCGGCTGCTCCCCTTGCCGAGACTGCGCGTTTCATGATCTCGGATGTCCTAATCTTACCCGCCTCTCCCCCCCGTGCGCAAAATGCTCCAAAACAAGCGGGTGACTGGACTGTCCTTCACTGCGCGCATCAGGGGCCATCATCCATCCAAGTAATCTCTCTAAGCTCGCTTGTTTTCCCTCTTTTGGAAGGGCACGCATGTTGGTCTATGTGCGGCCGTCGAACGAGGCCCTTCTCAGGGCGCGCGTTCCGGGAGCACATAGACCAATGTGGGTGCCCTTCCAATCTTTTTCATCTTTCGTCTTCTACTTTTTTCTCCACCAGAGCGGAAGGTATCCCAACAAGCGGGTGACCGGTTTGCCCTTTACTGCGCGCGTCCAACGAGGGCCTTCTGAGGCCGCGCGTTGCGCGAGCAAGAAGGGCAAACCGGTTACCCGCTACATTCTTTTCCGCACATCCTTCCACTCCTTCGCCACCTTCGCCTTCCGCGGTGCCTCCCCTTTGGGCGGCTCCGGCACCATCACGGCGTCGAGGCGTCGATGCAGAAACGCTTCGGCAAAGGGCTTCGTACGCCCCACACCTGTTTTAAGCGTCGCCCAGCCGGCAGCATGCAGTTCATCAAGTTTCGCCCCCCACGACTGCGGACTCGTTGAGAGCACAACGATATATCCGACCGGAAACTTCTGATCCTTGAGCCATTGTCTGGCTTGCGCGCCCACCTGATCGTTGCGGCCCACCGACTTCTCCTCCGTCACCACATAGAGCACGTTGTAGTAGAACCGCGTGAGCCTTTCGAGGACTTCCGCTGCATCAGGCATCGGGCGTCTGCCTTCGGCGTCTTCCATGACTGCTGCCATCTCCACCGCCATCATCGGGGTGCGATGTTCCCACACGGACAGATTCGCACCAGCTTCGGCCACGGTGATGTTCGTAGCGGCGCCGGCCCGCACGGTAAATGGCACCACTCCCTTTGCCCTTGGGGTATAGGACAAGACGGCCCGCCCATTGCCATCTGTCGTTGCAGTTGCGACGACCTTGCCGGCAATGAGCAGCTCGATCGGTTCGCCTGCCAGACCGGTCTCTATCAGGCGATCCTTCTGCGTGAGCGTGGCGTCAATGGTAGTCGGCTGGTTAGGAGCAGTGAGGCTATCGTGAACCGATAGGGTCCAGGAAGTCTTCTCCGCTGCGGAGAGGATGGTGGGTACAGTCCAGAAAAGAAGGAGGAGAACGGTGAAGAGACCGGCCCTGCGGAAGAGAATACTCATAGGCCGCACAGCCACCTAGCATGCATTGTTCATGACGGTTCGTCCCGAAACCGCGTTCCTCGTGAAACGTATCTTGTATCTCGCATGCGAGGATCAGACACAATCATTCCGTCCTGCGCTTCACGCTTCACGAACGACGCTTCACGAGCAAGAGCAGCGGATCAGCAATGGCGACAGACTGTTCATGAATAATGCGGAATAGGACACCAGAAGAAGGCTAGGCTTTCAGTGCCGCGATCACTTCACCCACATGACCGCCAACCTTGACCTTGCGGAAGATCGCCTTCAATGTGCCGGTCTGATCGATCACGAACGTACTACGCTCGATGCCCCAATACTTTCTGCCATACATATTTTTTTCTTTATAACAGCCATAGGCCTTCGAGATAGTGGCCTCTTCATCGCTGAGTAGGGGAAAGGGCAGATCGAATTTCTCGATAAACTTCTGGTGAGACTCCTTGCCGTCCAGGCTGACACCGAGAATCACGGCCCCCGCCTTCTTGATCGGCGTGGCCGCATCACGAAAGTCGCAGGATTCCGTCGTACAGCCAGGGGTATCGTCTTTGGGATAGAAGTACAGGACCACCTGCTTGCCCGTAAAGTCTTTCAGGCTGACCGGCTCTCCTGATTGATTTGGAAGCGAGAACGCGGGGGCCTTATCACCGACTGTGAGTTCCTTTGCCATCTTCGCTCACTCCTTTTTCAATTGCGTAGCAGAATGTTGAACAAGTCCTCCGGCAGCGTACTCGAAACTCGTGAAGCGTCCCTCGACAAGCTCGTGACGCCCTGAGCCCGTCGAAGGGCGTATCTCGTTCAAGCGTTTCAAGTTCCTAGTTTCATGTTTCTAGTTTCAAGTTGTTCGTTTCGGATTGCTGAAATTCCGAGGTCGAACCTGAAACTAGAAACATGAAACTTGAAACACTCCTAGAAACCAGCAACCCCACTCCCCAACGAACGACGCTTCACGCTTCACGAACGACGGCCTCTTTCGCATGAGATTATCGCGGCCCACTACTGCTGCCAGGCCTGTTGCTCCCAGGCCCGCGTGGTTGGAATTTTTTGGGAGACTCTGGATTCCCATACGGGCGGAGCGCGGGCGAATCCCAGATCACTTGATCTCCCGGGGCCAGGTTCGCTGCTTCCATGAACTGGTGGCGCGCTTCCTCCGTATCGCCCAAGGCATACAAGACCAAGGCATAATTATAATGCGCAGGCCCCGATTGAGGAGCCTCGATCATCGCTTGGGAAAAATACTTCTTCGCGTCGTCGAATTGCCTCGCGTGATAGGCCTCTGTCCCCTGTTCCGTCAGAGTCACTACTTGCGGCTTCACTCCAGGCTCAAGCGCCAGCGGGGCCAACGGCTGTTCCTTCTTCATAAAAGAGCAGGCGATTGCTCCGAAGAATACGCAGATCACTCCGAGCGTTGACAGATACTTCATCATGCCGTCACGTCCCATCGGCAGTTTACGCCTTCATATGTTTCCGCGTCTCTTCCTCGAACGCTTTCCGATACAACACGTCCCACTCCGCGCTCCCCTCGACGATCCCGCGCGAGTAGGTCGCCAACTTCGCTTTGACCTTTCGATCGATGGCTTCTTCTTGCGCCAGCTCGGATGCGAGCACCCGTTTGATCTCTTTGAGGACCCGGCCCTCATCGGCCTGCACCGTCGCCAACGAGCTTTTCTTGACCACTTGCAGAATGACGTGGGAGAGGTGGCTGATTTTATCTTCGCTCAACATGGGATATCGCTCATCGTTCGTCGCTCGTATCTCGTCGTTCGCAACGCTTCACGAGATACGCTTCACGTTTCACGCGTCATAAGATAATGCCCCGCTCCCTGGCCAGCTTCGTTTTCACCATCGTAAACATCCGCTGATAGTCCACGTGTCCCCGCTCAATGTCTTGTTCATAGGCATTCAACAACTGCCGCACTTCGGCGTTCAGGCGATCTTCGACCGACAGTTCATCGAGGATGGCATGATCGATCTGCTCGACAAACGCCTTGCGATCCCCGACGATCGCCACCTGCCCCTCCTGCTGCAGCCTGGTAACGATCGACTCCGAGATATGGCGAACGCGTTCTTTCGACAATCGCATGGCTAACGATCCATGGAAAAACTATGTCGGCACGAGAACTTTGGTTGTCCTCATATATAGCACAACAAGAGCAGGTTCCCGTAGGATGCTCAAACAGTTCGTCCAGCAAGGCCGCAGCCGATGAAAGCACCGGAGGCGTAGCCTCTGGGGCGCACGGTGCGACGAATAAGGAGCACCACGTTTGTGCGCGCCGCCGAGTGGTGAGGCGGCCGGGTCCCCGTTGAGGATGCTTTCGAGGAGAGAACGCTGCCGGCGGACTGTTTCAGCATCATACTAGACCCGTTCGATCCGAATGGTCGGGGCGTCCATGACCCGCCGCAACACCGAGGCATCCCCGAGAATGCGGCCGATCACATTGACACGGTCGGCCGGGACCGGGTCCTGCCCCATACTCATCGGGGTGCGTCCAAAAAAAATGGCCAGGACCTGCCCGGCCCCCCAGAATGCGACATCGCCGACTTTGACTTGACTCGTCGCTGTCTCTCGATGGTCCTTCACTCCGGCCAATTTAAAATAGAACTCTTCGCCCCAGGTGTTGACCGGGCTTTCAACCGGTAAGGCTCCATACACTTCCAGCGCCGTTTTCGTCGACTTGAGTTCGGCATCGAGCTGGACAGATCCGACGGTGATACGAATTTTGTTGGGAAGATCAGCCATTGTGTTCCGGTTGGCAATCAGATAAACCCCGCTCAGGACGCGGACCTTAGCTTGTTTATTCGGTGAAATCAAGACTACAATCCTGAATCCTATGCTCGCATCATCCTTCGTGCTGCTCAAAGGTATCGGTCACAGTTCCGAACGCCGTCTCTGGCAAGAGGGCATTCTCGATTGGGCTTCATTCCTCCGATCTCCAAGCCTGCCAGGCATCTCCTCGACCAGAAAAGAATGGTATGACTGCGAACTCAGGACCGCTCAAAAACACTTGAACGATGGCGACGCGCACTTCTTCAGCACCTGTCTGAAGAGTCGGGAGCACTGGCGCCTCTTCGAAACCTTTCGCTCTCGTACGCTGTATCTGGACATTGAAACGACAGGGCTGTCTGCGCGCGAGGGGCATGTGACGGTGGTGGGATTGTTTCGTAACGGACACATGACGAGCTTGGTCCGAGGCGAAACATTAACCGAGGACCGATTGCACGCGGAACTGGAACAGACAGACCTCTTCATCACGTTCTTCGGCAGCGGCTTCGACATTCCCTACTTGCAGGCGAAGTTCCCTCGGTTGAATTTCAAAAAACCCCATTTCGATCTCTGCTTCGCCGCGCGCAGGCTCGGCATGCAAGGCGGGCTGAAACACATCGAGCGCGAGGTTCAGATTGTACGCGAGACCGATGTCGCCGGGCTCGATGGGTGGGAAGCCGTTCGCCTCTGGCACCAGTGGTGCGCGGGAGATGAGGCTGCACGCGATCTGTTGCTGAGGTACAACGCGGCCGACACCATCAACCTGGAAACGCTCGCCGTCATACTCTACGACCGGATGGTCGCGCGATTCGGCCCACCGTCTCTGGGGTTTCCACCCGTCCATCGCCACAAGCCAGTCGAGGTCGCTCCATGACACGGCCCCAGCAGTGGATCGGAGTCGGTCGAACCGAGACCGGTCATGTCCGCGCCTCGAACCAGGATGCACTGGCCCTCCTGGATGACTGTGGTGTCTGGATCGTGGCAGACGGGATGGGGGGGCTCCCGGCAGGAGATGTCGCGGCCCACACTTCCGTGGCCCTGGCCACCGAGCGGGCGAAAGAACGAGCGGCTTGGCTCCGCGAGCACCCAAGCACGGCTGCAGAATTCGTGGCAGATCTCGTCATACGCGCCAATCAGCGACTCCATGACCTCATGCTGGAGAAACCGTCCTTGAAAGGGATGGGCACAACCTTCGTCGCCTTGGCCATCACACCGGCTCCGACGCCGATTGCCCATATCGCCCACCTGGGAGATAGCCGCGGATACCTCTATCGGACAGGACAGCTCACGCAATTGACGCATGATCACACCCTCGTCGAAACATTGGTGCAGCGCGGCGCGATCGACGCGTCCGCGGCATTGATACATCCTAAACGTCACATCTTGACCAAAGGCCTCGGCATGGGCATTGACATGAAACCTGAGGTGACCTCGACGCCGGTCACGCCGTACGACCTGATCCTGCTCTGCACCGATGGGCTGACGAAAATGTTGAAGGACCCCGCCATCGCATCGGTTCTCGCGCGCGCGAACGGCGATCCCCACCGGGCTTGCCACGACCTGATCGAGCAGGCCCTGAGCCGAGGGGGGAAAGATAATGTGACCGTGATCGTCGTGGCGTATCGTTAGTCCATAGGCCCATCGCGGTTCTTTACGAACACGTCCCGACAGTACTCTCCCCTAGCCTCTCGCCCTACGCCCTGCGCCTACACAACTGGGATTGTGGGGCACAGGCTTAGCAGGATGCTCAAAAAGTCCGCCAGCGGCGTTCTCGCTTCGCTCAGAGGCTCAACGTACCGAAGCGCACGCCTCGCCTCTTCGCTCGCTGCGGCCTTGCCTGTGGAACGGCGCGTCTTGGCGCGCCGGGGTTGGGCGGGTGGAAATCTGATCTTTTTGAGCATCCTGAGATTTTCGGAACCATCGCTCCGTCTGTCATATTTCAACGGTGTTGTATGTGTTCATCGAGTTTTTCCGCAGCCTGTTAGGATCAATGCCCGTGAGCATGGCCCCATGGATTTTCCGTTGACAAGACGAAACTGGCTGTGTAGTTTGCATGTCTAAATGAGTTCCTCCTTTCTCCTACAGAGACAGCGACGGCATAAAGAGGCTCTCATGCCAGGCATTATTCGCGGCGTCCTGTTCGCCGCCCTGTTGTTCTTGATGACAGGCCATACGGCGGTCGGTTTCGCGTATGAATCGACTGGTCCGGAAGCCGCCATCCGCACGCTGGTTCGCGCCAACGCCGAACTGGATATGGCGACCCTCTCTCGCTTCATGGCGCATGATGCCGATATCACCAGCTACACCATCGGCGGACGGAAGTACGTGGGGTGGCGGGAGTTCGAACATGACATGCACGAAGAGTTTTCGTCCGTGGCTAAACTTGAAATCCCTATCACTGAGCTCAAAGTCTGGACGAAAGGATCGGTGGCGTGGTTTACCATGGAACTGGACTACATCCGGTACGTGGGAAAGGGACCGGATCAACAGAGAATGGTGCTTCCTCTTAGAGAAAGCGGGGTCTTAGAGCAGCGCGAGGGACAATGGGTGCTGCTGTCCTGGCATGAGTCGCTCCGGAACATGCACCTCGGCGCCCCGTCAGCCCAGCAATCCACGACATCGGCATCTTCTCCGCAACACTTGGTCAGCGATGCTCCATCTTCCTCAACTCCTGACTTGAGCGGGGAATGGGATATTCTCGAGGTGGAAGAAGACAGGCGCTACACAGCCACCCTCGACAGAACCGGCAACGGTCCCTACACCAGGAAAGGTGGCCAATTCGTGACCACGAAATTCGCCGACCGTCTCTGGCAAGGCACCTGGCAGCAACCGGGGAACGATCGTGAAGGAGGGTTTGAACTTCTCCTCTCAGAGGACGGGACTCAGGCCAAGGGCATCTGGTGGTATTCGCGCGTCGGCACCCAAAAAAATATTCCCCCGCGTGAACATGGCGGAACCTATCTCTGGAAACGAGTCACTCCACTGACATCGGCACAATGACATCTGCGTATTCTCCACGCGTCTACGACCAACGCACCGCACACTCGAATCATCACTTCTTACTTGGGGAGAATGGTCGTGGGTCAGTGTGACTTCAGCTAGCCCACATGATTCATGACGGTTCGTCGCCCTTCGACAAAGCTCAGGGTCCCGAGCACAGTCGAGGGACGAAATCGCGGAGCCGCGTCGCGAGAGCGGCGCGCGGAGCCGTGAGGACCGAGGCGTACTCGTGCAGTACGTTGAGGGTCCGAGGGGCGAGCCCGCCGACCGAAGGCTTGTCGTAGCAGCGGATCGGCGATTGCAGCAGAAGTGTTCATGAA
>JAWXBV010000143.1:0-13424 GCA_034440335.1 Nitrospirota bacterium
CGGTACTTCGACTCGATCACGTGCAACGCCGTGTCGTCTTGCATGGTTGTGGTGTAACGCAACCATGAAAAAGAATCAAGTTATTATGACGCGAGTGCTAAAACTCAGGATGCCCCACTGTAACGATCGAATTGGAATTCGTCATGGTTGATCCCGAATTGGGGCATGTTAGAGTAGCCCCGTGCGAATCATTGCCAAACGGACCCTTCGCACATTCTGGAAACGACATCCCAAGGCGAAGGGCTCCCTGGAAGCCTGGCACCAGGAAGTCGCTCGGGCGGACTGGGCAACCCCTTCGGCGGTCAAGGCTCAGTTTCGGTCAGCGAGTGTACTTCAGGACAACCGAGTGGCGTTTAATATTGCGGGGAATCACTACCGTCTGGTTGTGAAAATCAACAACCCCTATCGAATCGTCTATATCCGTTTCGTCGGCACACATGCACACTATGACACCATCGATGCCACGACCATCTGAAACTCCGGAGGCGCGATGAACATTGTCCCTATCAAAACCACGCGCGACTACGATCGTGCACTCCGACGTATCGAGCGATTGATGGACGCCAAGCCGGGTACCAAGAACGGGGATGAGTTGGACGTGTTAACCACTCTCGTGGATGCCTACGAAGCGAAGCATCATGCCCTATGTCCTCCAGACCCGGTCGAAGCGATAAAATTCAGGATGGATCAACTCGGCCTAACGCGCAAAGATCTGGAAGCGATGCTCGGCGGACGGGGGCGGGTCTCTGAAATTCTGACCAAGAAGCGCGGGTTATCTCTTGAAATGATCCGCCGGCTCCACCGCGAACTCCATATTCCCCTCGAAGCCCTCATTGGAACAGCTGCCTAGCACCCTCTTCACCACCGCCGCCGGAACCCAACTCGACTGCACACCGCGTCATCGGCCAGTTTTGGCGGACGTGCATCTTTCCAATAAGGCACTACTCAGGTTTGCCCCTCAATCTCTCAATCTGTGATCCTTACGTGCGGACAAGACGAGTGTGGATATACTGATTGTCCAGAGATCTTGCGGCTGAGGTGTTCCTTCTATATCATATCGGTATGGCATTACTTGAACGCATCAGCGTCGATCCAATGATTCGATTCGGCAAACCCTGTGTGCGGGGCACACGGCTCACCGTGGGTGAAGTGCTGGGTCATCTTGCCGGGGGTATGACCGAGGCCGAACTGTTTTCCAATTTCCCCCAGCTCACGCATGAGGATGTGCTCGCATGTTTGGCATATGCTGCAGAACGTGAGCGTCGCACCTTGTCAATTCCCGCCGCCTGAGGGCTCGTGCGTCTGCTGCTGGATGAAAACCTTTCCGAGTCCGTCATTCCCGCAATACTCGATCTGTACCCGGAGTCCCTCCATATACGCTTACTTGGTGCTGGAGGTGCGGCGGATGGGATTGTGTGGCAATTAGCGAAAGAGCATGAGTGTTTGTTGGTGACACGGGATGAAGATTTTCTTCGCTTGAGCATTATGCGAGGAGCACCGCCAAAGGTTGTTTGGCTTGCAGTAGGCAACCGGTCAAACCAAGACATTGTCCATCTTTTACGGATGCGTCATCAGGAAATCCATGACTTTAGCCGCCACGAGCTCGCCACCGTCCTGACCCTCAGCTTCTAGCCTGTATTATTCATGAACACGTCTGCTGCGATCGCCGATGTCTGACTACATGAGATGAGCGGCAGCGATGCTCTTGCCCTTGCGCATCGCGAGGTCCATCCTCAATAAGTCAATACTCACGCCTGACCCTTCCTCTGTCCACCTGGTAGATGGCAGGTCGGTAACGTGGTTTAGGGATAGGTTTGCGGGCGGCGCGAGCCGCTTCCAGCCAGAGCTTCTTGGCCAGTTGCGCTTGTTTCAGTGCATCGGCCGGAGTTTTTCAGAAAGCAGAACAGGCGTCCAGATGCGGGATATCCGCGATATAGCCCTTATCCGCGCCGCTATAGAAGATGTTGAGGTGATAATCCCTGGCCATAGCTTCACATTCCTCATGCTGCCTTTCCTGAAGTGGTCTTGGTTCGCACCAGGAGATCAACATCGCAATCCAGGACATGCAGTAAGGACAAGAGTTGATCGATTGACTTGCGGTAATTCGTCTGATCGAGCAGACGATAGAACTGCGTGGCGGAGGTGTCTAGTCGTCGGACGATCTCGCGCTTCGACAAGGCACTCCCTTCGACTCGCTTCTGCGCCTCGATCGTCAGCTTATACAGCAGCACATCCCTCAAGTAGTGCGGGTCCTGGTTGTATTCCAATACGTGCTCGCTATGGACCGTTCCCTCCTTGCCCGACTCCAGCACATAGGTAAACCCTTCGCCCCCTAGCTCTTTATCGACGAAGACCCGGACGATCGGATTGGCGTGGCTGGGCTGAGGATCGACCTTTGAGTAGGGAAGATCGAACTCTTTCTTCGACATCTTCACCTGGAACGCCCTCTTGCGATTGTTGTGGATGACTGACTGGATCTTCATAACGCCCCCTCGGACTCCAGTTGTTCGATGAACACGCGAACTCGTCGTGTGGCGTTCCCGATCATTGGCTTCCTGCTATTCAAGTCCCATTTCACAATGAGCTTCCCCTCACGATATACATGCACGTGCCGAGGAGAATGATCGCCTTTCCAGGTGACGAATATATAGCCACCCCGGCGAATCTTACTCATATCGTAGTGTTACCTTACAAGGTAGCACCTGTCAAGCACGATGGACGTTACCCATACCCCAGCCTGCAACCACCGCCGTCGAAACGCTCCTCGACTACGCACCGCACGATCGGCCCGCTTTGGCGAACCTGCGACCCTCACTCTGCCGCATGTCCCTCTTTTCTCCAAACGCATCAGTTGACTGGTGATGCGCCACACGCTACAGTTCAAACATGATCGCAAGTTTCAGGCACAGGGGGCTGAAAAGATTTTTTAAGGAAAGCGATCCTCGAAAACTGCCGCCGGACATGGTGGACCGGATTAAGGCGATTCTGGCGCGCTTGCATCAAGCGGAGGTGATTGAGGATATGAATATCCATTCCTACAGACTTCACCCGTTGAAGGGAAGCCGGAAAGGGGAATGGAGTGTCACAGTGAGGGCCAACTGGCGCATGACATTTCGGTTTGAGGAAGGGTATGCACTGGACGTGAATTTAGAGGACTACCATTGAGAAAGGAGCATGGTATGAAGGCATTGAAAATGAAGAATCCACCCCATCCAGGGTTTTCTGTGCGCGTGGACTGCCTAGAGCCGCATGACTTGAGCGTGACGGAAGGGGCAAAGATCCTCGGTGTATCGCGGTCTGCATTGAGTCATCTGGTAAACCAGAATGCAGATCTGTCTTGGGATATGGCGATTCGCTTGGCCAAGGCGTTCGGCAGCACCCCTGAAGGATGGATGCGGCTGCAGTTTCAGTATGATGCGGCACAGGTGGAAGAACGGTCCAAGAAAATCAAGGTGAAGACGTTTGCGGCCGTGGTTCATGCGTGAAGAGCGAGGGGAAGGGGGGAGGATGGAGCCTGGTGATCTTCTGTGCTCGCGCAACGCGCGGCCTCAGAAGGCCCTCGTTGGACGCGCGCAGTGGAAGATCAATCAGCCTCCATCCCTGAAGAGACAATGAGCGAGCGTGGAAGGAGTATGAGAGGGCAGACTAGATGATCTCCTGTGCTCGTGCAACGCGCGGTCTCAGAAGGATATGAAGGGTAGCCTTGCCGTCCTCCTGCTCGCGGAACGCGCACGATCAGAATGTGCTCGTTCGACGCGCGCAATCGAGGATCGACCAGGCTACCCTTGGAATGAAATGAAGAATTGGGAAATCGCGCGCAGTGGGAGACCAATCTAGCCCGCCCTCAGGTGAGAAAATGAAAAAGCGAATGCCGTTCGATGCGCGCAGTCAAGGGAAGCCTCGGCCATTCCCTTTGGAAGATGTGTGGGGCAGAGGAGAATATGAAGCCTGATCATCTTCTATCTTGCGCAACGCGCGACCGAGATCAATCCTCAATAAGTCTATACTCACGCCTGACCCTCAATCGGCTCACACATATTCCAACGGGTCGAGGAGATTGAAGGTCGTGTTAAGCGCCACCTCCATCTGTCGACGCAACCGCGGCACGTCCTCAGTGTCGTAGCGCAAGAGGTTACGCCTTCCAGTCCGATGAAAGGACGTAACAAGCGAATGCTCTGCCGAGTTGTGGCCGCGGAAAATCAGCGTCGATTTTCCCTGAAGTTCATCGAGAGCCCAGGTCCTGAAATCACGCCACCGCATGACGTGATCTGGTTGGCGAGCTATCAAAGCTTCACGCCGAGTCAGCTTAAACTGCCCGTGCGTCTGCATATCGGTCTCCCAGGTTCCAGCTAAACAATCACCTTTAACAGTTCCGGAAAACTTACCGGCTTGTGGGAGACGAAATCCTGGCGGTAGGGGCTGGCCATGTGGGGAAAACCTACTGAGTGTTCCGTTGACGGTCGTACCCGTAACCGTGATGAGGCTCTCAGCCGAGAATGGCTGCTGAGGGTCGTCCGCCTGAACCCACGCGTAATTCGCTCGATCGCGGTCGACGTTGAGCATCAGATACCCGGTGTTGGTGCCGAAAATCTGCCCTACCCATTGACCAATAAGCCCGTTGGAGTCCGCCATGTCAGACTGGCCTAACTTCGGAGCGAAGTGACGGTCGGGACATCGGCTGGAGCGCCTTGTTGGACGACAACCATCATCTAAATACTCGCCCCCTTGGTGCGGTTACACTGTTCGCAGAGAAGCTGGACATTGCGTTCTGTGTTACTTCCGCCTTTGATAACCGGGATGATGTGGTCGAACTCAATCTTCTCCGCACTTCCACACTGTACACACTTGCCTTGGTCTCTCTGCCAAACGAATAAGCGCACTGAATCGGGGATGCGCTCTCGCCGTGCTATATCCGCCTGCTCGACATTTTCAAGGGCTTCAATTTCGCGCCGCATCCGCTCAAAAGCCTTGTCGTGGCGCAGCACTGCGTGCTTTATTTTTAGCCGAATTTCTTCGAGAGAAAGTTCATTACCACCTTTCACCTGGACCCCTGTTCCACGATACGCCCAAGGGCCGTCCACTGGGAAAAACTCTTGCCCTAGTGGTCTTGTTGGCTCAGGGCTATCCGGCTGATAGCTAGCGTCCAAATCGAGATAGACAACTCTGGCGCTCGGCCCTTCACCGACGACTAGCGGAAATCGGTAAACACCGTCATCGCCCCGAACGATTCGTCCCGATACTGTAATTTTCAAGATATTGTCGTCCAACGCAACGTAACCTGCGAGCCACAAAGCGTAAAGCGCCGACGTAGCGAGTCAGGTTGAGCGCCGTGTTATGTGGTAATTTACAAGCCAAGATCAGACGCAAGTTGTTTTGTATTTATGCACTGCCCGCCAAACTTCTTGGTAACCGTACATAAGTCAACGTCGTCGGTAACTAAAACAAATCGGTTTTTTATCGCAGTTTCCGCAATCAGTGTGTCCTGCACGTTATTTGGCTTGCTCTTGTTCAGAGTATCCAGTTCCGCCTTAACGGCAGAATACAATCCGTCTGCTTCGCCCCATTTTGCCTGACCCCAGGCCGAGACATTCCAAACAGCTGATTTCGTTGAGACAATGTTCCCGTCGCTCAATCTTGCTTCATCAAGTCGAGAGACACCCAAAACAAAAGACTCTGTTGTTACTTTCCTTTCAGTAATCTTATTAAACACTTCAAGAAGCGCTTGGCGTCTCTGGAGATTCGAGGTGTCATTTATTTCGTCGAGCTGAATGTGGGCTGCATAGAATCGCGCCTTTCCAACGAACGCATCGATATCTAGCGCACCATCAAGGATGCGATTAAATACCACGGTGTCAAACATGTAAGCCGGAAAGCTCATGGCATTGCCACATAACTACGCATTATCTGCGATGAAGAAACGGGGACATTCTCCTTTTTCAAGCTTGACCGGTCTATGCCTATTGTGCGCGTCCACCACTTTTCCCCCTCTGCCCAATCGTGAGGAGTGGCCTGGCGTTTTCCCATCGTGCGCGCGTCCAACGAGGGCCTTCTGAGGCCGCGCGTTGCGCGAGCACAGAAGATCATCAGGCTCCATCCCCTCCTCTGCGAGCAAGAAGGGCACCGGACCGCTCCCTCCCCATCCTCTGTCCCACATCCTGGCGGCAGTGGAAGGCACTTTATCTTACGATCCGGTTTGGTAGATGGCAGGTCGGTAACGCGGTTTGGGGATGGGTTTGCCGGCCGCCCGAGCCGCTTCCAGCCAGACTTTCTTGGCCAGTTGCGCTTGTTTCAAGGCGTCGGTCGGAGTTTTCCCGAAAGCAGAACAGGCGTCCAGGTCGGGAATATCCGCGATATAGCCCTTGTCCGCGTCGCTGTAGAAAATGTTGATGTGATAATCCTTCATGGTCCCTACTCTCCGTCAAGCTGTAGATTATACCTCTCCACCAGATCAAGCAACTGTCGGACTTGATAGGGTTTGGCCTTGCCGCAGACTTCCTGAAGATTGACCAACTCCTGCAGGGTCGGGTGGACAAACACATGGTGACTACCCCTCACCCGCGATAGTTGGAACCCAAAGGACTCGACCAGCCGTACCGCTTCGGTGAATCGAAGGTTCTTGGAACCGGTGAGGGCTTTCGCGAGGAGTTTTCGCTTATTCATTCGCGCGCGCCCAACGAGAATCTTCCGAATTCCTTATGCCTCTCTTGGAGGGAGTGGCCGAGGCTGCCCTTGACTGCGCGCAACATTCTCACCCGCCCAACCCTGAGCGCGCCGAGACGCGCTCTTGTCCCAGGCGAGCACTTTCTGAATGTGCGCGTTCTGCGAGCAAGAAGGGCACCTGGCCGCTCCTGTCCCATCTTCAAAGCTCGTTCATTCTCTCTCCAGGGATGGGGGGCTGATTGATCTTCCACTGCGCGCGTCCAACGAGGGCCTTCTGAGGCCGCGCGTTGCGCGAGCACAGAAGATCATCAGCCCCCATCCCTCACTCCTCTTCGTCCCCCGACACCCCGCGCGCCGACGGAATCCCGTAGCGTTTGCACTTTTCCCACAGGGCTTTGCGCGAGAGACCGAGAATCTTCGCGCCGGTCGTGCGGCTGCCGTCTACTCGCTCCAGCACCGACAGGATATAGTCTTTCTCGAACTGTTCCCGCGCCGTCGCCAGTGACGTCAGCGGGCGTGCCGCCCGCTTCTGCCCCGTCAGCCCTTCGCTGCAGAATCCACATGATTCTTGTGGGGTTCCGCCCGTATAGGGACAGGACTGAAACCCGCAGAGATCGGACGGTTGAACCGCGTCACGATCCTGCCCCAGCGCCACCGCGCGCTCGACCATGTTTTCCAGCTCCCGCACGTTCCCTGGGAATGAGTAGCGCAAGAAGAGCTCGCGCGCCGCAGGAGAAAACCCTTTCAATGTTTTATTCATCTTGACGGAGCAGGTCTTCAGCATGTGCTCGGCGATGATCATGATGTCGTCCTGCCTCTGACGCAACGGCGGAATCACGATCGGCACGACATTGAGCCGATAAAACAGATCCTCCCGAAACCGCCCCTGAGCGACTTCTTTCCGAAGGTCTTTCTGCGTCGCGCAGACTAGCCGCACATCCACATGAATCGTGTCGTTTCCTCCGACCCGCTCGAACTGCCGTTCCTGAATCACCCGCAAGAGCTTCACCTGAATGACCGGCGAGATTTCTCCGACTTCATCGAGAAACAATGTGCCTCGATGGGCCAGCTCAAACCGCCCACGCCGCTGCCGCAAGGCCCCCGTAAAGGCCCCCTTCTCATGGCCGAAGAGTTCCGCCTCCAAGAGGGTTTCCGGAAGCGCCGCACAGCTGACTTTGATCAAGGGATACTGGCTGCGTGGGCTATTTTGATGGATGGCATTGGCAACCAGCTCTTTACCGGTTCCGCTCTCTCCCAGGATCAACGTGGTCGAGTCTGTTCCTGCCACCAGCTTGATCTTCTCGAGCACCGCCCGCATGTGGTTATTCGCCCCGAGGATGCCCCCGAAGCTGAACTTGTCTTCCAACACCGCTTTGAGATCTTGATTTTCGCGCCGCAGGGTCACCACGCGGCCCACCCGCTCGACGATCAACAACAATTCATCCATCTGGAACGGTTTCGTGATGTAGTCGAAGGCGCCGAGCTTCATCGCCCCCACCGCCGTCTCCACCGACCCGTGGGCGGTAATCACGACGACCTCGGTGTGAGGCGACTGTTCTTTAGCCGCCGTGAGCACCGTCAGCCCGTCGGCGCCTGGCAGCCGCAGATCGGTGATGACCACGTCGAACGGCCGTTGACGGATCGCGTCGATCCCTTCCGTCCCGGATGAGGCCGTTTCGACATCGCAGCCGACCGTCTCCAGCGCATCGACCATCGACAGCCTCATCAACGGCTCGTCATCGACGAGTAGGATTCTGAGCCCCTTCATGACACCCGCTCCAACAACGAACGTTCTCGTGACACCGGAAGACAGAGCGTAAACGTCGTTCCCTTCCCGACTTCGCTGTCCACCAAGATCTTTCCTCCGTGGCGCTCGACGATGCCCAGACTGACCGACAGGCCGAGGCCGGTCCCCTCGCCTTCGCGTTTGGTCGTAAAGAAGGGATCGAAGATTCTCTGGAGGATCGCCGGCGGAATACCCGATCCGGTATCGCGCACTTCGATCAGACAGATTCCTTCGACCACGGACGTGCGAATCGTCAGCACTCCTCCCTGTTGCATCGCTTGCACCGCATTCAGTATCAGGTTGGTCAGCACCTGCTCAATCATGTGCCGATCGACCATCACATTCGGCAACCCTTGGCCGAATCCTGTTTCCAAGATAATTTTGTTCGGGGCGAAGAGATGTGTGGTCAAGACCAAGACCCGATCGACAATATGATTGATATCCGTCAGGGCAAACGTGGGCTCATGCTGCTGGGAGAAATCGAGGAGCTGCCGAACAATCTTCTGCACACGCCGCACGCCGTCTTCCATCGACGACCAATACTCCTCTTGCCGACTCGATGACAGTGCTCCCTTCCGCAAGTTGTAGAGACAGTTGAGGATGCCCCCCAGGGGATTGTTGATTTCGTGCGCCACCCCTGCAGCGAGCTTGCCGACCGAAGCCAGTTTCTCAGAGTTCCTGATCTGCTGCTCCAATTTCTTGGTCTCCGTCATGTCGCGCGCGATGCCCAGCACGCCCAGGATTTCTCCCTCGACCCCATGCAGCGGGGAGACACTCACCATCACAGCCCTCGGCTCCCCTGTGCGAGTCACCACTTCGACCTCATAGACCTGCTTGGCGCCGATATCCAAGGTGTTCTTGAGGCGCTTCCCGCGATGGCGTTTGGAAAGCAGGGCGAGGTAGGGGCGCCCGATCAGATCGTCTTTCCGATAGCCCCATGCTTCGATCTTGCTGTTGACATAGGTGAACCGCTGCTCCGTATCGAGGGTGTAAATGACATCGTTGGCGTTTTCGAGCAGATTTTCGAGATACTCTGTAGTCTCTTCAATTTCCCGCGTACGCTCTTGTACGTTATGTTCCAACTCCTCCCTGTACGTGTCCAGCTGGCGCTCGAGCCGCTTCCGGTCGGTAATGTCCCGTAACTGTACCATCACCAATAGTTGGTCGTCCGCTCCGACAGGGATCAAGTTCATTTCAACCGGCGTATCCAGCCCACCGGCATGACGCACGATGATCTCCTGGGTGGACAGGTTCCGCTGCCCCGAAATAATAGCGCTCAGCCATCCGCGCAACGCATCGTGATAACCGGACAGGACGAGGTCGAGCACACTGCGACCGACCACAGCCGCCTCTGCATACCCCAGCGCTTGCTCCTCACGTTTGTTGACGGCGACGATGATCCCGTTCTGGTCCACAATCAACACCGAGTCCGCCACCAAGTCGAACAACGCCTTGTACCGCGCCTGCGAGGCGACGAGCTGTTGCGTCCGCTCCGACACGGCCTGTTCAAGCGTCGTCGTGTATGCTTGCAGATGTCGCTCAAGCCGGTGGCGTTCGGTCACGTCGCGCACAAATGCGCGCGAGTGCACCAGCCCGCCCCGCTCTTGATCGATCAGCGCCGTGGCATGAATTTCCACATCGATCGGGTGACCGGCTTTGGTCAGAAACACGGTCTCCATCGAACTACGCCCTTGCGCCACCAATCGCTCCAGATATTGCAGTACGAGCGGCTCCTGTCCGCGCGGCACAAGGTCCCAGAGCTTCATCGCCAGCATCTCATTGAGGGTATACTTCAACTTCTCGAGCCCCGTTTTGTTCACATGGACGAATCGCCCGCTGCGGTTCAACTGATAGATCATTTCAGGAGAATGTTCGATCAGATCGCGGTACTTTTCTTCCAGGCGGCGCACATCCACCACGCGTTGTTCAATCTGCGCAAACGACCGTTGTAGATTCGCCGCCATCTGGTTGAACGCCTCGGCAAGCCCTTCGATTTCATCGCCGGTCTTCAGCTCCAGTCGCCGGTCTAAGCGGCCGCTTCCAATTTCACGCACCCCGTCGTGTAGCAACTGAATGGGACGGGCGATCCGGCGTGCGACGAGTACCCCTGTCCCCCATAGCACCGCAAGCACCATCACCCCATAGAGCAGCACCTTCGCCACAAGTTCGGCAAGCGGCGCATAGGTCTCCTGGGGATCCTGCCGTACCACGGTGATCCACTGATGGCCACCCAAACTCCCCGAGGCCAAGCTCTCGCCGAATCGGACCGGAGCGAACCCGATCAAGGCGTTCAGGCCTCCATGGGAATCGTCTGCGGCAACCGTCCACCCGGCTTCCAGGCCGCCGAGGACGCTGATCAACTCAGGCCGTACCGTATGCGCTTCAGGGGGCAGCACCGGACAGATCACCGGCACACCGTCGGAGTTGAACAACATCGCATGCCCAGTGGCTCCGATCGTCACCTCAGCCATGGCATGGAAAATCGTGTCTCGACGCAGCAAAATAGTGACCGTCCCAATCACCGTCTCCTTCATCTCGTCAAGAATGGGCGCCGCCACCACAAGCACATGAGTCCCGAACGCGGGATCGAAGGCGATCTCACTCACATAGCTCTTGTGACTGCCCCCCTTCACTACGGCTTGCCACCAGGCTGTCTCCCCGTACAAGTACTCCACTTGTGGAATAGAGCTGACCACCAGCGCCCCTTGCCGATCGGTCACCAGGATCCCGACATAATCAGATTTGCGGATATCATGCCACCGGATGAGGTAGTTCGTGACGATGCGATTAATGAAAAGTGGAAACTCGCTTTGCTTACCCCGTTGACGCCACCGCTGCTGCCAATCCTTGATCATGCCCTGGATGCGATGCGCATCCTTTCCCTCGTAGGTGCGGTTGGCTTCGGTCACGGCGGTGTGGAGAAAGGGGGTCGTGGCGAGCTGCTGGGCCTCGTTCATCCCGCGGCTGATCTGCATTTCGATGCGGCGAGCGGCTTCGACGGCGACTTCCTTGAAGTTGGCGCCGGTCATTTCGCGAAGCGCGCGCCGCTCCTCGACGTAGGTGATCGCAAGCAGCAGGGTGAGGGGCAGCAGTCCGACCAGCACGATCGCCGCGATGATCTTGTGTTGGAGACTGTGAGACCGGCTCCAGAGGGTCATGGCGGTGCCCCCAGTAGAACGCGACATCCCGTAAAGCGTAGCGAGCAGGAATAAAAGCGTATGGCTAATGGCTTATAGCTGGTGGCAAAGACCCCGCTCTCCATTCCAAACCATACGCTATACGCTATAGGCCATATGCTCTTTTCTTCGGACGGCTAACTCCGCTTCAAGAGGCGCCCGGATGCTCCCGGCCAGAACAACAGCAACGGACTTGCGACGAAGACGGACGAATAGGTCCCGAATATCACACCCCATAACAGGGCAAGAGAGAAGTCGTGCAAGACCTCTCCGCCTGCGATCGTCAGGGGAATCAGCACCAACACGACGGTCAAGCTGGTGACGATGGTGCGGCTCAGGACTTGGTTGATCGCATTGTTGATGATCGTCTCTTCGGTCTCCCTCCTCCGTATCCGGAGATTTTCCCTGATTCGGTCGAACACGACGACCGTATCCGTCATCGAATAGCCGGCTAACGTCAGCAAGGCCGTCACCACGAGCAGAGTAATTTCCTTGTCCAGGATATAAAAGGCGCCCAACACCGCCAACACGTCATGAAAGGTCGCCAAGGCCGCGGCGATGCCGAAGCGAAATTCGAAACGCCCCGCCACATAGAGAATGATCCCGACAAACGAAATGACGATCGCAATGAGGGCATCTCCTTGAAGTTTCTTCCCGATGGTCGGTCCGATTTCCGTGCTGGACTCGACCACGAAATGGTTCGAGGCAAACTCCTTCGTAAAGACCGCCACGACCCGATCGGCGACTTTTTCCTCAATGGTCGTCGAGGCCTTCAGGCGGATCAGGAGTTTGTTCTCCTGACCGAACTCTTGCAGCTCGGCGTTGCCCAGACCGTTCGCTTCTAAGACTTTTCTCGCTTCGTCGATCTTGACGGCCTGTTCAAATTTCAACTGCACCGCAGTTCCGCCGGCGAAATCGATGCCGAGGTTTGCCGACCCTCTGGCAATCTGAACGAGCGCCACCATCCCCAGCACCACCATGACGCCGGAAAACAAAAAGGCCCAGCGGCGCTTCCCCATGAAGTCGATACTGGTTTTTCCGAGGATCTCCAACATGCAGGCTCCTTCGAACTAGATGCTTAACTGTGTGACTTTGTGTCGTTGATTCAAGAGGTCGAAAATGACCTTGGTGCCGATCAGCGCTGTAAACAAGTTGATCCCGATTCCGAGACACAAGGTCACAGCAAATCCTTTGATCGGCCCCGTGCCGAAGAGAAACAGCGCCATCCCCGTGATCAAGGTCGTCACGTGAGAATCGACAATCGTCAGCAACGCTTTGTCGTATCCTCCGTCCACCGCCAGACGAACCCCTTTCCCCAGCCGCAGCTCTTCACGAATACGCTCGAAGATCAAGACGTTCGAATCGACGCCCATCCCGATCGTGAGCACAATCCCGGCGATCCCAGGCAACGTCAGGGTGGCATTGAGGGCAGAAAGGGCTCCCATCAAACACAGGAGATTGAGCATGAGCGCAAAGTCCGCGATCACCCCAGACATCCGGTAATATACGATCATGAACAGCACCACCAAGGCGCCGGCAGCCAGCGTGGCCTGCACGCCTTTCTCGATCGAATCCTTTCCCAGCGACGGTCCGACCGTAAGATCTTGAATGATCTTGAGCGGAGCCGGCAAGGCGCCGGCCCGAAGCACGATGGCCAAGTCGTTCGCCTCTTGCATGGAAAACGTCCCGGTGATTTGCGCGCGACCCCCGGTGATACGGTCCTGAATCACCGGCGCCGAGTAGATCGTGTTATCCAGCACGACGGCCATGCGCTTCTTGATATTATCGCCGGTAATCCGTTC
>JAWXBV010000144.1:0-8170 GCA_034440335.1 Nitrospirota bacterium
CCTTGTACAACCTGCGTCGCACAGGTACCACATGCCCCCGCTTTACACGCGAACGGGACAGAGGCTCCAGCGGCCTCGCACACGTCATACAGCCACTGTCCCTCTTCCGCATCGTAGGTAATCTCGTCCCGTTGAAAGGTGACACGATACATTGTGCTCATCATCTGTTGCGGGAATGGTGGCAATCAGTTTACGGACGGTGCCGGTTTGACAAGGCTGATCTGCATGCGTCTTTAGTACAGGCATGAGAACGACCGGTGAGCCGCAAGCGGTTACGTGCGAACCACGCGTAAGCTTTTAAGACAAGTGGCTCAACTAAAGAAAGACGGCTGAGCCTAGCCAAAAATCCCAGGCCGACTGCCTGCCACATCGCCCGAAATACCTCGACCCCGGTGATGACGGACCCGTCCGCCCAGCGGGCGTGAATCACTGTGGCTAGATCCGCTGCGGCAAAGCCGCTGGATGCCGCATCATATTCCTTGGCGGAGAAGTCGCAGAACTCCAATTGTCGCCGCCGGTCTAACCGTCTCATGAGCGCAATCTCTCGATCGCAAATAGGGCAGGCTCCGTCGAAGAATACGGTGAGCGGGTATTGCGTCATCTGACCGGCCTCTTCTTGCTACCCTCGGGATATGGACTGCCGTATGAATCGATCCAGCGTGACATCCAAGTCGGCAAAGTCTTCCACGATCTCAATATTAGATTTTAGGAAAAGGTCACGCATGGCAAGCGCACCATGTCCGCCGACGGCGAGATTGGAGACAGGAATCACTTCATCAGCAAGAGCCTGGACCAGTTCCGTAGCCTTGCCATCGGATAGTGCGAGAGGAAATGACATGATCGTCAGGTCTGGTTCAACCTTGCCGCAGAGATTGGCCAGCGAAGCAACGGGCACGTTAGCTCCCAAATAGTAGACTCGGCAGCCGCGAAGACGGCATCGATACGCAACCGTCAACGCGGCAATGTCATGTTCCTCACCAGGCGGGCAGGCGACGATTACTTTGGCGCCGAACTCAGCGACTGGGAGCTGATTCATGGCCGAGAAAATCTTTTGTTGAATTTGCTTCGTGACGTAATGCTCGATGGCCACGTCTATATGACCATCGTGCCACAGCTGCCCTACCTGTTCTTGGAGCGGCAGCAAGATCCCGTGAAGTGCCTCCTCAAACGGCACAACTGCTACGGCGCCGTTCAAACGCTTTTCAAAGATCACACGATCGAAGGGATTCAGTGTGGACAGTAGTTCCCGCATGAGCCTGCTGAATGTATTGTCGGCGAATGACGCTCGCGGCGCACCGGCTCGTGCTCGCCCTAATAACTCCTCGCGGCCCAATTTTGCCAACTCCCCGATCGAACCACCAGCATCCAGCTGCTCCTTCAGGAACCTCAGCAACGCAACATCCTCATCGGAATAATTACGATAACGATTGGCACCTCTGGTCGGTTTCAGGATTCCAAATCGACGCTCCCATACCCTGATGACATCTTTTGAGAGGCCGGTGAGTTTTGCAACTCTATGAATTCTATTATTATTCATCGGTGCGTCTTTATTGTATCGTGATGTCTAATGTTTGTCAAATAATTACCACTACAACGCTTGACAAATTGGACAATATGGTTTATACATTAGACATAGTCGCTACAAACAGTCAACGAGAAACCTAGGGAGGTCGTTATGGCAAGAGCATTGGCGGAGGAAACGAGAGCTGAGCAGCTCGGGAGCCATACGGTCTCTTCTGCAGCCCCGCATGAATCGATGTGCGCCAGATGCGGCGGAATCATGGTGACCGACTTCCACATGGATTTACTCTTCTGCATCGGCGAGACGGAGTGTGCCGCCCAGCGCTGTGTACAATGTGGTGAGATTGTCGATCCCGTCATTCTAAGCAATCGAAAAATTAAACAAGAGCCGGTGAAGATCAGCCTGCAGGGAAGATGGTGCCAAACAATCATGGTACACGGGCATAGGGGGAAATCATGAGCGCCGGACCTAGTGCTATTCCGTTCAACGCCAAAGCCTGGGCTGACATTATCTCTACCCCCGATGGCGCGATGTACATCAGCACGGACGTACCGGGGCAATGCCCGCAGTGCATCGCGATGAAATACTTTTGGGTGAACCGGTACGGCGAAACTCTGTGTACGTGTTGCGATCACGTGACGAACGGACGCGGCAGATTCGCGCTACAGAACCACGGCACAGGCTTTCGCTGTGTCCGTGGTCTTGAGGGCCAGGCCCAACAGAAGTAGTGGGTCGGCAAGGTGAGGCGATGAGACCAGATGACCATAGCAAAGATATGGAGGCCAGTTTCTTCTTCTCGTCGAGGTGGCGCCGCAACTCCCTTCGGCGTCTCCCGCTGAGGTGGACAGGCTCCTCTCTACACCCCGGAGGGGCCTGTCTGCTCGGTGAGCCATGAAAGCGGATGACAAGAATGAAGGACCGGAACTGTCGGCAGTCAAGGGGTGAGGGGTGGGTCTCAATAGGCAGTGCGGTTCAATTCCGTAACAAGGAGGTCAGTGTATGGCTAACACAACAACATTGGGGGGGAGCGACAGTGGGTATGACATGTCCCTCTGGTACGATTCCCGGCCCCTCAAGATCGGGTGGTTTGCGATGTTGGCGGCGGTGGGATCCGAGGTCGTGTTTCAGCGCGTCTTTGGGTACAGCACGGGCTTAGACTCCATGACCCCGGAGTTCGAAAACACCTTCATGAACCTATGGCGTTTTAACGTGATTTCCAACATCATCTTCTCGGCGGCCACGCTGGGCTGGATTTGGAACACACGCGATCGCAACGTCGCCAACGTGGATCCCAAGACCGAGCTCAAGCGGTACTTCTACTGGATGATGTGGCTCGCGGTTTACGTGTTCGGCGTGTACTGGGCCGGGTCCTACACCCTGGAGCAGGATGCCTCGTGGCATCAGGTGATCATTCGGGACACGAGCTTCACGGCCAGCCATATCATTGCCTTCTACTTCACGTTCCCGTTGTACATTACGTGCGGCGTGGCGAGCTATCTCTATGCCATGACTCGGTTGCCGCAGTTCAGCAAGGCCGTGTCGTTCCCGTTGGTGGGGGCGATCGTGGGGCCGATGATGATTCTGCCGAACGTGGGACTCAATGAGTGGGGCCATGCCTTCTGGTTTGTCGATGAACTGTTTGCCGCGCCGTTGCATTGGGGTTTTGTGACCCTGGGCTGGTGCGGGCTGTTCGGCGGGACCGGCGGCGTGGCGGCGCAGATCGTGGCGCGCATGTCGAACCTGTGCGATGTGGTGTGGAACAACGAGAGCAAGGACTGCTTGCACGTGATTCCGTACTAAGCCGCGCAGTTGGTGTCGGTGAGCCGGCCCTGCGCTCCGGATCCCGAAGGGCAGGGCCGGCCAAACGGTCAGTGAGAGTAAGAGGGAGGACAGTATGGACCTCATCATTTTGGTGATCATGGCACTCGTGACGATATTCTGGTGGGCAAGCGCCGCGCGATGGAGAACGGCTGTGGCGGTACGGCGACAGACCGGAGTCGGTAGGCCTCGAGTCAGGTGAGGAGCAGACTCTTGAGTATTGTGATCGCCATCGAGGATTTCCAGTGGAATCGAATGGGAAACCAGACAATCCTCTACCCTCCGCTTCGCAAGCCGGCGAAGCCATCTGTACGCGTTGCGGAGGGTTGATGGTCATGGAGTATTACCTAGACCTCCAGGACGATACTGGTCAAATCGGCATCACAGGATTGCGTTGCACGAGTTGTGGCGAGGTCATCGATCCCGTCATTCTTAGGAACCGATTGAGCCCGACTCCGGATCTCTTGCACGGCGCGAAGCAGAGAAAATATGCTCAACAGATCGGTCAGGATGAGGCAGAAAACTTGGATCGTAAGGGCCGGTAGTGGTCATTGAATTCAGCTATGCCACCGCATGTAAATCTCATAATGGATTCTACGGCTCACGGACTTAATTGAAAGATGTCTACTATTGACCACTTTCTGTTTGGCGAAAATGCTAATGATGCTCCATCAAGCTGACCCACTACCTAACGACCATGGGAATGACACGCGGTCTGGAGACTCACCATTTGACGTCTCCGCGTGATGGTCCTGGTACCCAGGTGAGACCATGCAGATTGTTGTGACAGGCGGAACAGGATTTATCGGTCGGCCTTTATGCGCCGCTCTCTGTCAGGAGGGGCATCAGGTCACGCTCCTTACAAGAAGGATTGAAGCGGAACGGTCCTGTGACTCGACCGTCACGGCCGTCGAGTGGAATGGCCGAACGGCGGGAGACTGGGAGCATTGTCTCGACGGGGCCGATGCCGTCATTCATCTCGCCGGCGCGCCGATCGCCGATGGGCGCTGGACCGAGGCTCGCAAGCAGCTCCTCGTGGAAAGCCGGGTCCTCACGACTCGTCTACTGGTAGAAGCCCTATCCCGCCGCTTTTCGAAACTACGGACGCTGGTCAGCGCCTCTGGTATCGGCTACTACGGAGCCAGCGACGATCGTGTGCTGGATGAGGGAGCCCCTCCCGGCCAAGGTTTTCTGCCCGATCTCTGTCTTGCGTGGGAAGCAGAGGCGCTGAGGGCTACGGAGTTCGGTGTCCGCGTCGTCATGTTGCGGACCGGGATGGTGCTCGAACGAAACGGTGGGGCCTTACCGAAGATGCTGTTGCCGTTTAGGCTTTTCGCCGGCGGTCCGATCATGCCGGGGACTCAGTGGGTGTCATGGATCCATCGACTCGATCACATCGGATTGATCAAATGGGCACTCACGACGCCGAGCGTCTCTGGCCCCGTCAATGCTGTGGCTCCCGAGGCTGTGACGATGCACCGGTTCTGCGACTCGATCGGACGAGTGCTCCACCGGCCCTCCTGGCTGCCAGTGCCGGGCTTTGCCCTGGACATCGCGCTGGGTGAACTGGGGACGCTCATGACGACAGGCCAACGGATCACTCCGGCCAAGGCGCTCTCTGGGGGATACAGCTTTCGCTATCCGACCCTGGAGCCGGCCTTGCGGGCGATCTTGACGAAACGATAAGGGAGGGTGTTGCATAATCCTAGACTCTTCTGGTGCTTTCACTTGCACATTGATCGTATGACCAAGGAGGTGTTCACATGATGACCAAGAAGATGAGCGTCATGACCATCGTATTATTGAGCCTGTTGACTGTCGGGCTATGTCAGATCTCATGGATAACGAGCGAGGTCAGGGCTGCTGAGGATCAGGACAAACCAGACAGTCAGACCCAGCGACCGCATGGAGACGATGCCACTCTGCCGAAAGGTGTCATTGGCCTGTCGTTACATGTCGGTGCAGAACGTATCGGCGATCCGGCCTCGCTGTATGTAGCCCATGTGCATCCAGAGGGTCCGGCACAGCAAGCAGGCCTTACGCATGGAGACGAAATCGTAACTGTGAATGGGGCGGCAGTCGCCGGCAAGACCTATGAGCAGGCGATACAGATGGTGCGCGGGGAGGCTGGTACCACGGTGAAACTGGGCATGAAGAGAGATGGGGATGTGCGCGAGATGACGCTCACCCGAGTCGCCGGCGACACACTCTATAAGAACCAGATGGGATCACATGGTAGGTCAGCGCGATAGATAGGTATCATGATCGACGCCAGGCGTCCACGTTGGGTTTTCTGCGTCAGGTCAACGTGCGTTGGCGATACATCTCAACCGTACAAGGCCCACAACGGGAGGGTTCGGCCATGAATAGGCGAATGGCAGGGATAGGATCGACGGTGATTCTGCTTGTTGCGGTACTGTGTCATCCCGACGGAGCCGCAGCACATGGAGGCGTGAGCGGAGAAGACGACCCCTGCTTGCGCAGGGTCGGCGACAGCGTGGTGCATTTCAACGCCTATCAGCCCCAATACGAGCTGAAAGATCAATACTGCACGGATATTCCCCGGGAAGGCGACACCTTCCTGGTCGTGGACCTCGTGGACCAGGCGTTGCGCCACGAGCCGATCGGCATGCGGATCGTGAAGGGTACCAATGGGGCAGAAGGTGAGATTGTGGCAGATATTCGTCCGAGCACCCACCCGGACGGAGTGCTCAGGGGCGAAGTCCGGCTGGACGAAGGCCTGTATACGGTGATCCTTGCGACAGAGAAACAGAATCTGATGAAGCGCCCGCAGTATCTTTTGCGGGTACAGATGACCGATTACCAGAAGCTTGCGCGCACTGTGGCAGTCCCCCTCATCGGCATGCTGCTCCTGGCCTGGCTCGGGTACAAGCTCATACGCTCGAACTGGCTACGGGATTGGCGCAGGGGAAGTACTCAGTGAAGTTCCTGATGCACTCATTGGACGGTCACGTGACTCAGCCGTCCCTCGACTTGCGCTAGAGGGCACACTGCAAGAGAAATGATCGAGGTCATCGTGATGTTTATCCGCTGGCTGGCCCTTGCATTCTGTTCGATCAGGACTCGTGTCCACGACATTGCCGCTTGTCGCGTATATTGCGAGGGATCGAGCCCTCTTTTCGGATGATGACCTGGCAGCGAAGCACCACACCCCTGTATCCGAGGAATTACATTGATGAGAGGAGTTGTTTGGCTCAGACGGGACCTCCGGCTACAAGATCAGCCGGCACTCACTGCCGCCTGCGCAGATTGCGACGACGTCATTCCCCTCTTCGTATTCGACAACCCCCTCTTACGCTCACGGCAGTTCGGCCCGCCCTGCGTGACGTTCATGCTCTCCTGTCTTGATGAACTCGCCGATGCCCTGGCCGCTCGGGGACTTGCCCTACAGTGGCGCCGGGGAAATCAGATCGAGGAGGTGCTCCGTTTCGTTACGGACGTCAAGGCCGATGCTGTCTACTGGAATCGGGATTACGAGCCGGCGGCAATCCAGCGGGATCGAAAAGTTCAGCAGGCACTCATGACCCGTGGAGTGGTGGTCCACACGTTCAAAGACCATGTGGTATTCGAAGCTGAAGAGATCAGAGGATCCACGGGAGATCCATTGCAGCGATACAGCGCCTATCGTGCCCGGTGGTGGAGCAAGTGGCACGCCGCGACCCCGCCGCTCCTTTCCTTCCCAGCCAGGCTACGGGGTCAGCGCACTGGCGCCGTGCCGCCCCTGACCGCGTTGCCGACGGCAGAAGATCTCGGCTATCAGACAGTTCCCTTGTCGATCAAGTCGGGAGAGAAGGAAGCGCAGCGACGGCTTCGCTGGTTTCTTGACGGTCCCATCCACTCCTACGTTGAAGGACGGAATCTCCCCGCGATTGACGGGACATCCAAGCTGTCACCCCACTTCCGGTTTGGGACGCTCTCAGTGCGAACCGCTGTGCATGCGGCCTTGGGGACGCTCGCCAAAGCCGACCACCCGTCACGTCGCGACGTGTCTACCTGGGTGGATGAATTGATCTGGCGTGAGTTTTTTCAACAAATCCTGTCCGCATTTCCGCAAGTGGCCTCCGGTCCGTTCCGAAGCAAGGACGGACTGCCGAGACCCCGTTTGCCTGGAGCAGAGCGGAATCGTCTCTATGCCGCCTGGTGTGAAGGACAGACCGGTTATCCGTTGGTGGATGCAGGCATGCGGCAGTTGAACCAGACCGGGTGGATGCACAATCGCGTGCGGATGGTCGTGGCGTCGTTTCTCATCAAGGATCTCCGGATCGATTGGCAAAGCGGTGAGCGCTATTTCATGCAACGGCTCATCGATGCCGACCTGGCCGCCAATAATGGCAATTGGCAATGGGCCTCCTCGACCGGGACGGATTCTATGCCGGGGTACAGAATTTTCAACCCCATGCTGCAGAGCAGAAAATTCGATCCGGACGGTGTATACATTCGACAGCATGTGCCGGAGCTTGCAGCCGTTCCGACTGACCGAATTCATGCGCCGCATATGATGACCCGTGAAGAACAGGCCCTGGCCGGATGCTGTATTGGTATAGACTATCCTTTGCCCACTGTGGATCACAGGCAAGCCCGCGATGAATATTTAGCCCTCGGCACACTACAGGGAACGAGATGACGACCACGCCGCTCCGCCTTGGCATCAGCCGTTGTCTCCTCGGAGACGAAGTCCGGTTCGATGGAGGACATAAGAAGGACAGTTTTCTGACCGATGTGTTTGGTCGCTATGTGGAGTGGGTCCCGGTCTGTCCGGAGGTAGAGGCAGGACTGAGCACTCCTCGCGAGGCGATGCGGCTGGTCGGC
>JAWXBV010000145.1:0-4147 GCA_034440335.1 Nitrospirota bacterium
ACTTACACGAGATACGCTTCACGAGGAACGCGTTTTCCTGGCGATTTCGTCCCTCGACTGTGCTCGGGACCCTGAGCTTTGTCGAAGGGCGGCGAACCGTCATGAATCATGCGGGCTAGGTCCGAGGCTCTCGGCTCCACCTGCCGACGAGATAGGATTTCTTCGACTCAAACGCCAGACACAATTGCTCGATTCGTCCTTCCGCTTCAGCCGTTGTGAGTCCCTGCGTCTCTAGCACGAAGGTCGCCGTTCGACCGAGATACAGTGGGGTGAGGGCCTTCAGAAGATGTTCCCGAGGCATCAGACGCGCGTGATAGGCTAAGGCGGCTTCGTAAATGATGCGAACCCACAGGTCATCGGGAATGCGGAACTCCGCGGAGGACACGGCTTGCAGCGGCTTCAGCTCCGCTACCGTCTCCCGACCCAGTATTTGCTCCCAGATGGGAGCCAAATCCGTCAATCCTTGTTGAAACGAGGCGATCATACGCTCCACGTTCACATTGACCGGCTCAACGCCCACTTCATACTGAAAACCGAACATTTTGACCGGCGTCGACCCCTGCCCATGGCTCCAGACCTCATGGTGTTTCTCCATCAGCGCAAACACCGCGCTCAACACCTGCATCAGCATGGCAGCCAGATCAGCAGCCGGATCTTTGGAATTGTGAATCTTGGCTCCGAGAAAACTCTGGCAGACACGGGCCCCGCTGGCGATCGCCTCTGTCGTCATCCAGATATCGATGCCGAACCGCGCGACGTCCGATTCCCATACATGCTGATCGAGATAATGGTCTGTCAGGCGTCCGGAGAATCCGAAATCGCCCCCGATCGGCTGCCGGACCCGTTGACCATAGAGCGTCCGTGTGAGCGGATACACGATGCTGTTCGTGATCGTGCCGTCATACTTGTGACGCAGATAGTAGGGCGCCACGTAGTCGTAATCCTCGTCCAGGATCGGACGAAGCAGCAGTTCAATCCATTCCGGCGTGATGCTGCGCAGGTCGGAATCTACCACCGCGCAGGCCTTCGCGTTCAGGCGCCTGGCGATCTCAAAGATCGTGCGAAACGCGCTCCCTTTACCTGGAATTCCGTGATAGGGGGTGATGATCTTCTGAAGCTGACTCTGCTGATCGCTGATGAGCAGCGCGCCGAAATCCACGACCGCCCGCGACACCACATCGGGCGTCCCGTCCGACGACCCGCCGTCGGAATTGATCAAGACGGCGCGCCGATCGGGAAAATACTTCGCCAGTCCCGCGCTGACCGCGCGAACCACATGCCCGATCGTGTCGGCATTGTTGTAACTGGGAATGCCGACGAGGATCTCCACTTCACCGATCGCTTGCACGAGAGACTCGGTCTCCGGCGTGAGCGCCACCGATGGGTGCTTCAGCTGGATGTCAGACGGCTCTCTTGTGTCGGGTCCCACCGGTGATCCTCCTCTACTGCGTCAATCAGCCGATCGAACACGTCCGGAACAGCGGCTGCGACGCGACTCCAATTTGAAATCATAGGCACCCCCAACGGATCTTTCTGAAAGACCTCCGCTGCCAGCTTGATACCTTTCAAAAATGTCTCGACCGCCGTGCGTTCAGAATGCCGGTCGAACGTCAAGCTATTGATGGCTGCGCTGTCTTCGTAGCGGCGAATGGCTTCCTCAGCCGTTTGGAGATAGGTCGCCCGCAACGTTTTGAGCTCCGCATCGCCGAGCACCACCCCTTCGCTGGCCAGGTGGCGAAACAACGACTTCGCAATATCCACGCACATTTTCAACAATCCCTTTTCAGGATCGTCCGGGGATAGCGTCTGATGTTTATGGTCATAGGCGTCGGCAATATCCGCCTGACAGACGCGGCGGGAGGCGCAGTTGCGATACACTTCCGCCAGGATGCCGATCTCAAGTCCCCAATCTCCCGGAATGCGGTTCACCCAGGCGAGGTCTCGCACCATCGCAAATTCTCCTGCCAGGGGGTAGCGGAAACTGTCGAGAAAGGTCAAGAGAGGATGTGGCCCGACAATTTGCTGCATCGTGCGCACAAGAGGGGTGATGAATAGTCTGGTGACCCGACCATGCAAACGATCCGTGACCCGGCTGTAGTAGCCCTTACAAAACTCATAGCCCAGATTCGGGTTTGCGAGCGGATAACACAGTCGAGCAAGGTATTCCCTCTTGTAGCTCACGATATCGCAGTCGTGCAACGCAATGACCTGGCTGCGATGGCGCGCCAGGACATACCCGAAGGCCAGCCAACAGGACTGCCCCTTACCCGGCAAGCCGACGGCAATCTCGCGCTCGACCAACATCTTGAGGAGGCCCTGCACCCGTGCTCCATCGACCCACACGAGACGCACATCCTGCGGAAGCACTTTGAAATACTCTTTGGCGCGCCGAAACTCGAGGGCCGAGGCCTGGCCTAACGCCACGACGATCTCGCGCAAATAGGTGACGCCCTTCAATTCCTCGATGATCCCGCCAAGCGCAGGGCCATCCAGCTCAGAATAGAGAGAGGGGAGGACCAAGGCGATGGGGTTGACGGACCGATACTGTTCGAGTTCCCGCTCCAATTGTTCCACGTTGGGGGGACCCAAGCGATGGAGGACGCTGACCACTCCATTCTGGAAAAAATCCGACATGTGCTGTCTCTTTCACCTCCAATGGCTCGACCGCTCTCCACGAAACCTCTCATCTGAAACATCTCGGAGAAGATCCCACTGTGCCTCATTTCCGAACCATACCACAAGCCTGAGAGATCATCGCGGTTAATCTCAGGCACAATCTGCACAGTCTCGATGGCTCACCCTGCGTGTCCGAGACCATCCTCGGAAGATGGCCCGCCTCCTCCAAGAAGCCTGTCACAATTCCTGCTTCCGTCCTCCTTCACTTCAGGGTATGGTAGGCAAAGAGAGGGCACTATGTCATCGATGCACACAGCACGACGCGTTCGACAATTCGTCGCGCAGGATCGTTGGACCATGGACCTGGACGCGATCCCGCGGATCCAACGCCTGGCCTTGCATGCGTGGCGATGGGTCATCGCCGTCGCGGTAGTATTCCGTTTTCGCTTACTGGATGCGCGGGCCGCAGGCCTCGTCTACACGACGCTCCTCTCACTTGTCCCGTTTCTCGCAGCGATGTTTTCAGTGCTCAAGGCCTTCGAATGGCATCAGCATATTGCGCCTCTGTCGAATCACGTCTTCGAACCGCTGGGTCCGAAAGGCGCAGAGGCCGGCAGCCACATGATCTGGTTCGTCGACAATCTCAAGGTCGGCGTGCTCGGCACCGTCGGGGTGGCCGGTCCCTTCTCTGAGACCTATTCGCTCATCGACAAGATCGAGCAGGGGCGAACCTGGGCGCGAAAATTCACCGATGATTTGAGCGTCGTCTTAGTCGGACCGGTGCTGATCTTCACCGCGGTTGGATTGCTCGCCTCAGTGCAACGCCATGCGCTTATAGACCGCGTGAGGGATGTCCAACCGTTCGGCATCCTGCTTATCTGGACGGCGGAATTGATGCCCTTCGTCCTGCCCTGCGCCCTCTTCACGGTTATCTGCAAATTTGTTTCCACGACCCTCGTCACCGTTCGGGCGGCGCGGCTCTGGGGACTGGCCGGAGAAGCCTTCGCCACCTTCGTCGCAGTTTCGGGAAAATACCGTGCGATCTATTCTCGCTTTGCTGTACTCCTGCTGTTTCTTCTCTGGCTCTATGTCAGCTGGATGATTATTCTGCTCGACCAGGGCCTGCTCGCTCGCATGAACGAACCGGAAGGCATCGGTCTCGTCACACCACCGGAATTGATGGCTTTCGCCGACGTGCTGAGCCTGATCCATAAAGGACAAGGCGCGAATCTCGGCTCGTCACACACACCTGGCGAACCGATCGACGCACTCCTCCGGCGCCGCGACGCTGCCGTTGCCGTTGCAGAAAGCCTCGAAGGCATGACCTTGCATTCACTGATCGTCGGAGATCATGAGAAAGCCGCCACACCCGGCACTCCGGTTCGCACCTGGCAGGATGCTGAAAAAGTCCGCCAGCGGCGTTCTCGCATCACTCAGAGGCTCAACGAGAGTTGTTCGGAAATCGGAAACACTGGAGGGGTTTTTCCGTTCGCCAAGATCTATTGTACGGGCGAACGGCCCCACGAAGTGC
>JAWXBV010000146.1:0-7092 GCA_034440335.1 Nitrospirota bacterium
GGATGTGGGAAACTCCTGACCGCTGTGGTTGGCGGTAGATGCGTGCATCGAAACCATCGAGAGCGGCTCCAGGTTAGCGCCCATGTTCGACTCTACTGAGCACTTCTGCTGCAATCGCCGATTCGCTGCTGCGACCAGCCTTCGGCGGGCAGGCTCGCAGCTCGCTCCCTCAACGTACTGCACGAGTACGTCTCGGGGGCTCACGGCTCCGAGCGCCCGTCTCGCTTCGCGCCTGCAGGCTTTCGCGACGAACCGTCATGAATCATGCGGGCTAGGTGCCCTGGCTAGCCTAGCCGTCTGACGGCGATGGGTCGCGGCGCGCTTCGAGGAGCCGGGACTCAGCCGGGGGCGCTGAGTCCCGGTAACCTCTCCACGGAGTGACCGTGCCATCAACCCATACCATCCATGGTGTCACCTTGCCGCGCTTGGTCGGCCCCACGGTGGCGTCCACTTTTTATCGTCGCATCGCGGTCATCAAGTAAGCATGCGTTCCAACGGATGTTCTGTTGGGTCTTGAACGGGTGAGCACGGCTCGCTTCAGCTAGAACGTGAACCGGCCCAGCGAATGCACGTCCGGTTGTTCGAACCCTTCAGTCTCGCATCTGCTTTTCCCTCCTTCAACTCGTGGTGAGCATCAATGCCTGATAGCCTCCAAACTGGCTCCCTGTATCTCTTTGGGCGATTCACTGTATCTAAATGGTAAGGTGCGTTTCTGATTTTCTTTCTCTTGCTCAGCCAGCGCACAGGTCGGTTCTGCTTCCATGTTTCCTCGTGCAACGCGAAACGGCATGAACTTGCGAAGTATTCCATTCCTGCTCTGCACAATGTATTCGATTATCTGGGTGTGGGTCAGCATGGGCATGGGTCTTGGATACTGAGTTCATCTTCGTAGGGGGAGTTTCTTTGCGAAAGGGAGATATGCCGAGAGCATTGCAGAGACAGGAGCAAGGCTGGAGCCTGACAGAGCTCCTCACCGTATTGGCGATCATAGGCATCATGGCCGTGTTGGCTGGGCCGAGTTATCAGTCGTTACTCGCAAGGGTCCAGGCGCGTAGCGCCACCGTAGAGATTGCTTCGGAGCTCCGGCTCGCCAGACAACTGGCGATGGCCAGGCGAGAGCGTCTTCGAGTCGTATTTGATCGAGAGGGTCGTACGATCACGCTTCAACGTGCGGATGCCGAGGGCATCCTTCACGTCTATGACTATGCGGACAAGGGAGTGGTCGTGGAAGAGCCAACTGCGGGCCCTGAACTGCTGTTTCATCCCAGTGGTCGATCGGTGACTCCGACAACCATTCGCGTCCGCGACAGTCAGGGCCGGGAAACCAAGTTTACAGTGAGTATCACCGGAAGAGTGTCCGTCTCATGATACGGGATCGATTATTTCATGCAGAGAGTGGAGCCAGTTTTGCCGAAGTGCTGGTGGCAATGACGCTGACGTTGATTGGACTGGTCGGTGCCATGGGGGCCTTTCAGGCAACAGAACGGATTGTTCGAACGGGGACATTGGCAACGCGTGCACTGGCAATGGCGGAATCTCGAATTGAAGTCAAGCGATCTGTGAGATGGGATCGTCTCTTGCTGGACGACCTGAATCACGATGGTGTGATGGACCTTGTCATGCATGACGATGGAGTCGGCGGCGATGTGCTGGCAGGTGACGGGGTGTATTCCGGTCGTTGGGACCAGGATGGAATACAACTCATTTGGACGGTGACGCCGAGCCATTCCGGTTCGCTGTCGGCTTCAGGGCATGTCCAGATTGAGGCTCGCGCAGTCTATGCCGCCGGTGAGAGCCAGCGTGAAGTACGAGTCGGTACCCTGCGGGCCAATCCCATGTTCGTAGGGAGCCGGTAACGTGACCCCACTGGAAGGAGACAGGATGCGAATCAGGCGACAGACAAGAAGCATGCCCCAGAGAATGCGGACGGAGACGGGGACCAGCCTGATCGAGATGATGGTTGCTATGGTGGCGGGGCTGGTCGTCTTTGGCGCCACGCTTCAAGCCCTGTCATTTTTCCAGCAACAGTTTATGAAGCAACAACGTGAGGTTGCGCAACAGCAAGATCTTCGCCTGGGGCTAGAAGTGCTCGAGCAGGAATTGCGGCTGGCAGGGCCTGCTTCCCTCATCACCGTGGCGTCAGACTCAGTCGAGTTTTCGGCGAACCTACAAGGCTTCTCGACGACGGTCACGGCGATGGTGGCGGTCGGCCAAACGGCTGTGTCGGTCGAAGACGGGCGAGGGTGGGGTGATCGGAAAACGATTGTGGCCTGTTGGGCTAAGCGTTGCGAGACGCTTGCCCTGGCTCGTGATGGACAACGACATCTGCTGACGATACGGCAGCCGCTGACAAGGGCGATACCATCAGGAGCCTTTGTTTCCCTCCTGAATCATGTTCATTACTACAGTCGTCGTGATGGCCAGGGCGTTCTGAGGTTGCTGCGGCAGGTCGATGGAGGCGCGAGTGTCCTGGTTGGAGATATCAGGGAGGTTCGGTTTTCCTACTGGGATGAAAATGGTCAGGTCGCGACACAGCTGCCGCTTGTCAGGCTGGTTGTCGTTGAAGTGATGATGTCCGATCGAGGAATTCGTGCGGTTCGAGCAATCAGCCTCAGGACCTAACGGTGGCGCCTCGAATACGAAGGGGAGTGAGAACATGAGGACGGGAAAACAACGCGCAACGGAATGTCTCCATCGGGGCGACGAGGGTCACGTGCTTCTCGCGGCACTCATGCTGATCGTTCTGCTTGGCATCGTCGGCATGACGTCTCTGCATCTGGCAGGTCAGGATGGATCGGGCATCAGTTCCATGAAAGAGGACAACGTCGCGCAACAGCTGGCCGACGGTGCGGCGGATGTGGTGATGAGTTGGTTTCACGATTCTTCAGCCACGCCAGCGGGCCTTGCCGGATTGCTTGCCAAGCGCCAAGGAGGCCTTGCGAGCGGACCGTCGTTCTTCGACGAAGCCGGGCGTTCACAGTTTGCCGGGACCGCTGACCGTCCCGACATTATGCTCGATGCGGCCAACCAAGCGGACAATCAGACGCTCAACGATTCGCCCAGCGGGTTCTCCAGTGGACTCGGAAGACTTGGTCGAATTCTTAAGGTGAAAGTGTATGGTCCGTTGCAACCAGGCTTGCTGAGCACGGTTGAGGTCACGGCTACGACGGTTGATCGCCGGCCAATAACCCGAACGGTTCAACTCCAGCTGGGGGCGGTGAAGATTCCCGCGGTTCGTGCGGCAGTGCAAGTCGGGCAGACGCTTGGATCCATGCAGCCAGGCGGCGAATCTCCCGTTATGGTCCATTGGGGCGATCAACGGGTCTTAGGCGATCTTGCGGTGCAGCGAGTCGAGGATCTTGCCCTCAATCGTACTGAGGCCCCAGTCAACGGTCAAGCGTATGGCGAGATGCTCTATGCTCAGGATCGCTGGACGGAATATTGGATTGGAGGAACCGTCTCGGTCATCTCTCCTCCACCAGGGCAAGGTGCGAATCCTCCGCTTCCTGACAACGTGCATCTGCAACAGGATCCGATGCCTGGGGTGAGGCTCGATCAGTGGGACTACGACACGATCAAGGAGATCGCCTTGCGCTGGGGGACCTATTATCGCATCGATTCTGCGGGGCAGCTCCATCCGCAAGGAGCCTCGGATTCTGATCAGGGATTTACACCGACAGATGTCCTAGAATCTCAGGTCATCGGAGACCATCGTGGATTGGTCTTCATCGACACCATCGATGGGCGACCGCCACGCGTCGATAATATGGGAACGTTGGTGCTGGAGACGGACTACGTCGAAGGTCTGCTGGTTGTACAAGGTCATGTGGTGTGTAGGCCTCGTGCAGCGGGAAAATCTGTTCCAGTTCTCAGTCCATCTCCGATGGGGACAGCATCGCTAGGGGCAAGGGTGCCGGTGCAATTGTCCGGCATCCACGTCAACGGCCTGTTGTATGCAGCTGGTGTGATCAGCATAGAACGCTCCGCTCGTGTGTACGGGGCGATCATGGCAGGACAGAGTGTGACGTCGATCGGAGCCGGTATTGGTATCGAGGTCTGGTACAACGCTGATTTGGCACAGGGACTCTTTCGGGGGCTTCCGGTCGTGTATCGAGCGCCTGGGACCTGGTTGGCGAAGTATTAACACGAAGGTACACGTGAAAGGCATTGGGTATGACGGTCGAAACGGATGTGGTGATTGGTGGAACCGGAGGGAAGAAGGGCAGCCGCGTGCCAAAACCCTTCCGTTGTGCGATCGAGCAAAACGTACTTGATAGTTTGGTCTATCGCGGCATGATCAGTCTTTCCGACGTATCGGTGGCGGTGGACGATTCGAAAGATGGTAGTCTCGATCTCGAATCGGTGCTCCTCGACCGCTATCATGTCCCGAAAGACGCGTTGGGGTCCGCTCTGAGTGATTTTTATCAATGTCCCTACCTGCCCTATGACGAACGAACGATCATCGATGCCGACCTGCTCAAAACGCTGAACTTCGACTATCTCAAGAAGAACCTCTGGTTGCCGATCACGCGGCGCGGCTCACTGATCGACGTGCTCACCAGCGATCCGCACGACTTCGACAAGGGCTGGGACGTACGACGTACATTCCCTGGAATGACCATTCGCTATGCCGTAGGTCTGCGTCGCGACATCGAGCAATTTCTCCATCTGGCCAGAGGCCAGGGAACCAGTGGCTCTATCGGCGCCATTCTCGGTGAGTTGGTCAATGACGTTCATCTTGAGCCCACCATCGACCCTCTATCAGGTGGGATCGACGAGAACGACTCAGCCATTGTGCGACTGACCAATCAAGTGATTGCCGAAGCCGACCGCCTCGGCGCATCTGACATCCACATCGAACCGTACGCGGATCGTAAAGACATGGCGGTGCGCCTGCGCATCGACGGTACATGCTCGACGTTCATGAAGATTCCAGCGACCTACCGGCGCGCAGTCGTGTCGCGCATCAAGGTCATGGCCAATCTCGATATTGCCGAACGTCGCAAACCCCAAGACGGCAAGATCCGGTACCGGTTGACGAAGGATCGTGAGGTTGAACTGCGTGTTGCGACCCTGCCCACATCGGGACAGAATGAAGATGTCGTGCTGCGTCTGCTGACGGCCAAACAGCCGATGCCGCTCGAGGCCATGGAATTTACCCCAGCCACGTTGCAGGCGATTCAAGCCATTGCGGAAAAACCGTACGGGATCATCTTGTGTGTTGGGCCGACTGGGTCAGGAAAAACAACAACCTTGCATGCGATTCTCAAGCACATTAACACCGACGAGCGGAAAATCTGGACGGCCGAAGACCCCATTGAGGTTACCCAGGACGGTCTCCGCCAGGTTCAGGTCCACCCGAAGATCGGGTTGACCTTCGCGACTGCGATGCGGGCGTTTTTGCGTGCCGACCCCGACGTCATCATGATCGGCGAGATGCGGGACAAAGAAACGGCCGACATCGCCCTTGAAGCCTCGCTCACCGGCCACCTAGTGCTCAGTACCCTCCATACCAATAGCGCGGTGGAAACAGTGGTGCGCCTGTTGGATTTAGGCTGTGATTCCTTTAACTTTGCCGATGCTATGCTGGGAGTGCTTGCCCAGCGTCTGTGCAAACGGATTTGCACCCAGTGCAAAGAGGCATATCGTCCGAGTCGGCAGGAGTATGACGAGTTGGTCCAAGGCTATGGAGCGCGCGAGTGGGAGCAATGGGGCGTCACGGACGCTACATCGATAACGCTGTATCGTGGAAGAGGATGCGACCTGTGCAACAGGACCGGGTTCAAAGGCCGGGTTCCGCTCCATGAACTCTTGATCGGCTCGGAAGAGATGAAAACCCGTATCCAATCAAAAGCCCGTCCCGTCGAGATGTTGAGCCTGGCGATGCAGGAGGGCATGATCACCTTGGTTCAGGACGGCATTCAGAAGGTGCTCCAGGGCCTGACAACATTTCGACAGGTTCGTTCTGTCGCGATGAAGTAAGTGCGCTTCAATAGGCCAGGAAGCATGGCTTTGTAGCATTTCCCTCATGCTCGCCCACCATTCTCCCATTCGGCTTTCACGCAGTCCTCCCGTAGCAATATCATCCTGATGTCCCTCTGCTTCTGAACAAGTGAGTCGCACTTCCCGTCACACACATGACCATTTTTCGTCGGATTCAGGGCGAATAGCTACGGTATGAGCAGGAATCGGACCAAGCTAAGTGTCTGGAAAATCAAAACGGCATGCGCCTTGCTCACTGAGCCTGGCAGATTTGAAATATTTCCTCACTCGCAACTGGATTTCTATCGCCAGGTTTCTGCGAAGAGGAACAACAAGGGAGGAATGAAATGGATACGACGAGTAATCACATGTACGCCCGGCAGGCAACCAACGGGATCACCATGGTTCGTGGGGCGATCATGGCGGGATTCTTGGTCAGCACTCTGCTGACGGCCCTTCCCTCTGTTACGTTCGCCGACGGACGGGATGGAGACCGAAGAGATAATAGGGGCAAGCACAGTTTGGTTCAGCATCCGCACAATTCCAAAAATCCCTTCGTGGTCCAGCAAGCAACGATGCAAGCGACGATCAACGCTCTCACGGTCAGCGTCAACCAGCTGATAACCGACAACGGAATGTTGAAGGATGCGTTGTCGGCTGCGCAGGCCAATATTTCCGCAATGCAGGGTACTGTTACGACGATGCAGGGCACTGTCACTACGGTGAAGGGAAGCGTAGATGCCGTGAAGGATACTGTTATCGCACTGGAGGCAAAAACGGCCGACAGCGTCGCTCTGAGTAAATATGTCAAGGTCGATACCAAGGAGATCTCGGGTATGAGTGGACCCCATGTGTTGATTACCGGCGCCAATGTGCATGTTCGTAGTGGCTCTGGGTTTACCAATGATAATGGATCTGCGACAGGGCTCGGGAACCTTATTATTGGCTATAACGAAAATACCGCGCCGACCCCGATTCTCGTGCGAAACGGTTCGCACAACTTGGTTGGCGGCAGCCTGAATTCCTTTAGCTCATATGGGGGTGTCGTGTTCGGTGTTCAGAACGTGTCGGGTATGCCGTATGCCAGCGTGCTCGGAGGGAACGAAAATA
>JAWXBV010000147.1:0-14748 GCA_034440335.1 Nitrospirota bacterium
AGACGCGAAGCGAGACGGGCACTCGGAGCCGTGAAACCCTGAGGCATACTCGTGCAGTATGTCGAAGGGGTGAGCGGCGAGACTGCCCGTCGCAGCCGCATATCTACGCTTGTAGCAGAAGCGCTCATGAATAATGCGGGCTAGGAGCCTGTCCGATAGTGCCTTCGTCACGAGGCGAAGGAGGCGCAGCCAGATACAAGGCCGCAGGCCATGAAAACTGTAGATGTACTTGTCGGAATACATCGAGGATTATTTCTGGCCGAGCACCATGCAGATGGTTGCGGCTCGTTCGCCGCAGTAGAACGGTCATTGTCGGACAGGCTTCTAGACTGCTGGAAAGCAGCGAGCGAAATCTGTGCTGTTGATGAGCCCACGTTCATGAAGTCCATGAGAAGAGATGAGGGTATGAGATTCGGCAGGTGTTGAAATTGTCGATTCGCTTGCTAATAACGAATGACAGGCTACACTCAATTTCACGTGCGAAAGTTCACATTCACAGAGGCGTCGCGTATACACAGTCTTAACTTGATCCTAAGGAGAAATAGCTGTGTCTAGACGGGTTCTTTCGATCGTCGTAGTAGGGATGATCATGATCTCATTGCTATGGGCTGTGCCGGCGAGAGCAGGGAATGATGTGGAAATAGCGGAGCATTTGATTCAACTGCTCAAGATCGGCCGCGTGATCGTGTCGGAGCAGATGGAGACGATCAATGACGCATCGAAGGCTAAGAAAGGATTTACCGGCGATTACATGGCAGGCCAGGTCCTCGAACGTTTTAAGAAAATCACAAAACTCGATCTCCGGATTCCCAACGTCGTGCCGCAGGCAAATCTCTACCTTGCGGTTGTGCAATCGGAAAAAGAGGTGGTGGACGAAGCCCAACCGGTCATTGACAGGGCGGGTATCTCCTTCAAGGGATTCTTCCCTGACGTGTTTGCCCAGAGAGTGGGAGATCGGTTGTATCAGAAGTCTGGTGTTCAGATGAAGCTCACGGCGATCAACTATCGAAGTGCCACGTATAAACCAGATGATTTCGAGGCGGAAGTATTGCGGATGTTCAGCGACTCGCGCCACCCCAAGGGACAGTCCTATGTGCGGAATTCGACGGTCGATGGGCGACCGGTTCTTCGTATGATAGAGCCGGAATATGCAAGCCCGACGTGCTTGGCGTGCCATGGTATGCCACGAGGCAAGCTCAATGTGGCCGGTCTGAAAAAGGATGGCTGGAAGGAAGGGGATTTAGCCGGGGCAATCAGTATTGTGCTGCCCTTGAAATAGCCTCAGAAGACTGTACCGACAGAATGTGCGTGTGCAAAATCACGATAGATTACCAAAGGAGCGAGAAAGATGAGCAAGATTGTCGTCGTGGATGATTCGTACGCCGAATTACAATTAATCGAAGGGTGTCTCAAGGGGGCCAATCATACGGTGGTCTCCTATTCCAGTTCTGAGAAACTCGAAGACAAAGTGGCCAGTGAGAAGCCGGATCTCATCGTCATGGATGTGGTGATGCCGGGACGTAACGGGTTCCAGGCCTGTCGTGATTTGAAGAGCGATGATCGCTGCAAGAATATCCCCATCATTCTCTGTACGTCAAAAGGCAACGAAAGCGACAAGTTCTGGGGGCAGCAGCAAGGGGCAAACGGCTATATCGTCAAGCCATTTAAGCCCGAAGACCTGCTGATTGCCGTCAAAAAAGCGATAAGCTGACGCCGATGGATTCTGCACCGCGTTCAATGGCGACAGATCGTGCGCTGACTCCACAGGGGGCCTCTTCGCCAGGATCCAGTCATGTGCGGGCTGACGGGCTCGCGTCCATGCGTGCCGCGATCATCTCGTTGGCTGGAGAGCTGTTTGCCATCGAGCTGAAAAGCGTACGCGAAGTCTTTGTCGTGGAGTCCATCACTCCGGTCCCCGGAATGCCTCCCGGCTTGGCGGGGGTCACGAATTTGCGCGGGACCGTGATTCCGCTGCTCGATCTGCGGACGATGTTTGGCCTTCACGCAGGCGAGGCGTTGCAGTATGCCGTGGTGGTGAAGCACGGGAATTGGCAGGTCGGCATCTTGGTGGATACGGTGCCGGAGATTCGCTCCCTTTCCATGAATCAGTTTTTGCCGGCTCCAAGCGGCACGGGGAAGGGAACGTTTCCCTTTGTGTCGACAGTGGTCAAACTCGAAAACCAGTTGCGCGGGGTGCTGGAGCCCTCAGCCCTGCTCTCTCATTTTGAAGGCACGGGCTAAACGAGGCTCCTCTCACCACGGTGTGTCACCTGTGAATCTCGATCGATAGCTAGAAGGAGGAGGTTTCCATGTTCAGGCTAAAGTTCAATCCCCTGCAATGGTTTGAGAACTTACACACGAAGGCGAAGCTGCTGACGACATTCGGCATGGTCAGCGTGATTATCGTCATCATGTCCTCGCTGGGTGTGTGGACGAACGAACGGCTGAGACAACATGCTGAAGCGATTTACGTCGACTATACCGTCCCGCTCATCGACTTCAATACGCTGTTATTGAACGCCGGTAAATACAACAAGACGCTGCAGGACCTTGCGAAGGCGACGAATGCCTCGGATTTCAGAGCCGACCGCGTCAAGCTCAACCTGTATAAGGGGGAGGTTGAGGCAAAGATTACCGCCTATGAAGCGACGCTCTTGCGTGTGTCGAGCACTGGCCGTGACGAAGCGAAGGACCTGGTGGAACTCAAGGCGACGCTGGATAATTTCTTCACCCAGGCCGAGGCCGGCATCGGCGCCCTTGCAGAAAGCTTCGATTCGAAAACCTTGAATGTGTCGGAGACCGAGCAAATGCGCGAGTTGGGACAGCTCGCTCTGACCGTGGGTATCGCCCCGGCATACGAGCAGGTCACGTATCGGCACAACGAACAGATTCTCACGTTGCAGGCCGTTGCGAAAGATCTGTCTGAAGAGGCGGCTCAATTGGCCAAGAACGGCGCCATGGCCCTGATCGTCGGTGGTTCTCTCGCCGTGTTACTGGGGTTAGGCATCGGGTATTGGGTAGCGCGCAAGCTGGCACTCGGTCTGAGCCAAGTTGCGCATGTGGCGGAGTTGGCAGCAGGCGGCAATTACCAAGCCCGAGCAAAAGTTGAATCGAAGGACGAACTCGGGGAGATGGCCACATCGTTCAATACCATGTTGGATCGCCTCACGATGTTGGTGACGTCGGAGTCCGAACGCGACGATATGCAAAAGCGGTTGATGAGCTTTCTGGTCTTGGTGTCGGATGTCGGTAAGGGAGACCTCACGAAGCGAGGCGAAGTGACGACCGACATGTTCGGCAACCTTGCGGACGCGTTCAATCTCATGGTGAGTCGGTTCGGGCAATTGCTCAAACAGGTTCGAGATTCAGCCGAACACGTCAATAGGTCGGCTGGGACTCTTCGAGACAGCGCAGGGCAGATGGCCGGTACGGCCAAACATCAGGCGGACGAATCCACGAAGACGTTGACCGCGGTCGAGCAGTTGGCCTCTTCCATGCGGCAGGTCTCGACCACCGCCGGCGCCTCGTCCGAGTCTGCGAATCAAGTGTTGCAGGCGACGGAACGAGGCCGCGTGGCCGTGCAAGAAACCGTGCAGGACATGCAGAATATTCGCTCGTCGGTGCAACGCATGTCGAAACAGGTCAAAACGCTGGGCGATCGATCGCTAGAAATCTCACAGATCGTGTCGACGATTCGAGAAATCGCTAGTCAGACCAACCTGCTTGCGCTGAACGCGGCCATCGAGGCAGCCGGCGCCGGTGAAGCCGGGGCTCGATTTGCCGTCGTGGCAGATCAGGTCAGAAAACTGGCCGAAAGCTCTACGGGTGCTACTCGCGAAATTGCGGAACTCGTGAAAGTGATTCAGCTGGAAACGCAATCCGCAGTCGTGGCCATGGAGCAGGAAACTCAGGTGGTGGAAGCTGGGTCAGCCTCCGCGCTACGTACGGGCGAAGTGTTTAAAGAAATTTCAGGGATCGCCCAGCGCTCGTCGGAGTTGGCACAGACCATTGCGAGTGCTGCGGTGAGCCAGACGGCTTCAACGGATCTGCTCGGTCGCTCGATCAAGGATTTCGCCGGCGGCGCTATGGAGACGCAAAAAGCGACGGACTCGGCACGCATGACCGTCGAGGACATGGCAAAACTCGCCGAAGGACTGACATCCTCCGTCGCCCAGTTCAAACTGGCCTAGCAGGCTACGGACATACTGGTATGGCACGATGGAAATTCAAAGGTCTGCCCCACGAGACCAGCCCAGTCCGCTCTGGGCTGGCTCCTCTGGGTCGTTACATGTCATTACACAGGCCAGACGGACAGAATAGATCACAGAGACAAGACTGGCGAGGGATTTTTTTTATCGTCCTCCCTGGTCGTCTTCCCGGAGCATCCTCCGGGTGCTAAAGGTCGGAAAGGACCGCGATGAGTTCTGAAATCGACCGGGAGGGTCTCGTTGATATCTTCGTGACCGAAATGTCGGAAGCGCTTGCAGTGTTGACCAAGGCGTTCCATCCGTCTGATGGGACGACGCCGACCCCCACGCAGCTGCAGACAGAATACGTGTGGGCGCATAAGATCCGGGGGGCGTCGGCGCTCTACGGCTATGAAGGGTTGGCTCTGATGGGGGCCTTGCTTGAATCCACTCTGGAAGAGGCGACGTCTATCGAGGCTGCTCTCTGGCCGAAGGCTTTGAATATCTTGCGAGGGATGGTCATTTCATTCGAGTCCCAATTGAAAGTTGTCGCAATTGGGGGGGCTGAAGACCTATCGATCGGTGCGCAATGGAAAGGCGAAGTGGGTGGATTATTTCCGTCTCCGCCTGCCGTGGTCCTGCCGGCAACGGCATTGCTTGGACACGACTATCTTGTGCCGGCTTTCGATGCTGAGGTTCTGTCCTATTTCTCCCCCGAAGCGGATGAGTATGTGCAAACGATGGAGTCGCTGCTTCAGCGCCTGGAGCAGGACAACCAGGATGGGGCCGCCATTCATCAGCTCTATCGCATGGCTCACACGCTGAGAGGGGCGGCCCACACAATAGGGTTCAAGGCGATCGGGGACCTGGTTCATCCTGTCGAAGATTACATCATTGCCGTTCGCGACGGGCGAGTTTCCCTCTCGTCGAATGCGATTGGGGTCATCGGTCGGGCTGTCGAGGTCATTCGGTTGCTCCTGTGCCGTGATGACAGCCAAGTCGCCAAGCTTCAGCACGATGTGCCGGAAGTGACTCAGGCGCTGGCGCACATCCGCAATGGAGAACAGATGGCCTCGATGGTTCAGACAGCAGAGTCGGTCGAGCCGGTCGCTCATGTGGCGACAGCAGTCCTGGATCGTCCTGAGGAATCTTCTGATACCTGGAGTCAGCCGTCGGCGGCTCAGGTAGGGGAGTCGATCGCTCCGGTTGTTCAGGTGACGGCGAGCATGGTCGATCACATCGAGGAGGTTGCCGTTGTCGATGTGGGATCGTCATCGGTCTCAAGCTTTTTGCCGGACGAGTATCTCTTGCCCGCGCTCGATGCGGAGGTGCTCTCCTACTTTGCCCCGGAAGCCCAAGAATATCTCGAGTCGCTGGAGGCCCAACTGCTTCGCCTTGAGAATGAGCAGGACAATCGAGAGGTGATCGACCAACTCTTTCGGACGGCGCATACGCTCAAGGGGTCCGCCTACACCGTGGGATTTCAGGCAATCGGCGATCTGACGCACTATGTCGAGAATTTCATGATGGCGGTGCGTGAGGGCCGTATGAAGGTCGGTGCGGGGCATGCGGATGTCCTGTTGCGCTCGGTCGATGTCGTGCGTCTGTTGATGCGGCGGGACCCCGCGTCCCTCGACATATTGCGCCAGCGATTTGCCGTCGCAATGGAAGAACTCAAACAGCTGGATCAGCCGCCGGCGGCTCAGGTGGGCGAGTCTGCTTCAGCGGTTCGTCCTGTCGATGCTCCGGCGAACCAAGAACCACAGAATCAAGAAGAAGGCGAGCCTGCTCATGGGGCGAATGGGAAAACGGGAGAGGGAAAAACCATAGAAGATCGCGAAGTCATCCGTGTCAGCCGCGATCGCTTGGAACGGTTGTTGAATTTGGTCGGTGAGCTTGTCATCGGTCGAGGACGTCTCGAGCAGCGGCTACAGACGCTGGAGAAACTTTCGCAACAAGTCTTGAAGTACAAGGGGCGGCTGGTGGAATCGGTCCATTCGTTTGAGGGAAAACATATCTTTACACTACCGACCGCTTCCTCCAGTCCAACGGCGGCTCCAATTCCTCCGACTCAAGGCATTGCGGGTCTCACTGATTTCGGCAGCCTAGAACTCGACAAGTACGATGATTTTAATATTCTGGCCCGCCGCATCGGAGAGGTGACGTCGGACATTTCAGAGTCGATGACGCAGTTGAGCAAATCGATCCGCCGTTCGCATGAGGACATGAGTCATCTGGCACAGCTGACTCTCGGTATGCGGGATGAAATCGCTCGAGCTCGTATGGTGCCGATCGGGACGCCATTCACCCGCTTTCGCCGAGCTACGCGCGAGATGGCGCGTGCGACAGGAAAAGAAGTGGTATTGGTGACGTCCGGCGAAGACACCGAAGTCGATACGGGCGTCGTGGAGAAACTGGTCGATCCTCTGATTCACCTCGTGCGCAATGCGGTCTATCACGGGATTGAGCCAGCGGCCGAGCGTGTTTCGAAGGGAAAGCCGGCAGCCGGCACAATTTATCTTCATGCGGCGCATCGCGGGAGCGCCGTGTCGATTGAAGTGGAAGACGATGGGGCCGGGCTTGATGTCGAAAGGATCCGAGCGAAGGCGATCGAGCGAGGATTGATCCGCCAGGATGCATCCCGTTCGATGTCCGAATCCGAAGTCATTAAGTTTATTTTCTTGCCGGGGTTTTCGACAGCCGTCCAGATTGGCGATCAGGCGGGGCGAGGAGTCGGCATGGACGTGGTCAAGCGCGTCATTGAAAGTATGAACGGCCATATCGACGTCGAATCCGTTCGAGGCGTGGGAACGAAGTTTACCTTGAGCCTCCCGCTCACCTTATTGATTGCCACAGCCCTGATGGTGCGGGCAGGGAGTGAGGTCTATGCGATACCGTTGCAGGCGGTGCGCGAAGTCACCATGATAACGGCTACGGTGCTTCATCGGATGGGCGAACGATCGATCTTACATATCGAGGATGAAGCGATCGAAGTGCAGTCGCTTCAGCAGCTCCTCCATCGACACCATGTGCCGCTGGAAATGGGGAAGCCGGCGGTGATTGTGCGAACGGCTGCGGGGATGATGGGCATCGTCGTTGATGAATTGCTCGGTCGTCAGGAAATCGTGATCAAGTCGTTGGGATCGCTGAAGTCCTTGGAGCGTTCCAGCTTCGGCGGCGCGACCATCGATCCGGAAGGGCGTGTGGTGCTGGTGTTGGATCCTGCTCGATTGATGATGCGCGAGGCGTCCACGGCTGCCACGCCGGAGTTGCTGTCGGACGCGGCGGCGGGGGGCTTGCTGGGTCCCTCCATCGGCGCACCGGAGTCGAAAGAATCAGCTCGCGTGATTCTCTTGATCGACGACTCTCTGAGCATCCGAAAGTTCGTGGGTCGGATGTTAGAATCGGCCGGGTATACCGTCGACACGGCGGTGGATGGAGAAGAAGGCCTTCGTAAGGCCTCCGCGCAACAGTATCGGCTGATCATTACAGATCTTGAGATGCCGAAGCTGAATGGCTATGAAGTCATTCAGGGACTGCGCAGCCGGGAGCAAACGCAGCAGACACCAGTCATTGTCATGACGACGAGAGCCGGCGACAAACACCGGCAAATGGCGCTCGACATCGGCGCAAATTCCTATATTGCGAAGCCGGTAGAAGAACGGGCTCTGATCGCGGAAATTACACGTTGGATCGGCAAGGAAGCTGTGGCACGGCAATAAGATTCATGACGTAAATGTTTCAATGTGGGTGGGGACATCGTGCGGGTTAACACGATGTGTGAATTATGGGTTTACGAGGGCGTCACAATTCGCCGAACATGCCGGTGGAAACGGCCAGTTTCTTGGTCGTCCGCCTTGGGGGCAGTTATTTCGCGCTTCCCGCAGCTGGAGTTCGTGGTCTGCTCACGCAGGCAGAGGCTGGGTATGAACAGGTTGTGACGGCGATGGGAACCGTCTACCAACTCACGGATCTTGCTCAACGGCTTTCGGTGGTCGCCGACTTGTCCGGCCCCTACATGAGGATGGTGTTGTACTCGACCGAGCGGATTCATGGTGCGATTCGTGTTGAGCAGGTGGTGGGATTGGTGGAGGTGGCACGGAAGGACTGTCTTCCCTTGCCGCTACAGTTCCAACGCGATGAACGAAGTTGGTTTGGAGGCATGGTGTTGTATGCGGATCTGTTGGTGTTGATCCTGAATCCTCTGTGGGCATTGGGCGAGTCGCCCGGCGTCACGGCTGTATCCGTTTGGCAGGCGGAACAGCCGATTGCGGAAACCCCGATAACGGTCGGTGGATCATGCTGAGGGCGGCTCGTGGGCAACAGCAAGCTCACGGTACGAAACGATCGTGGCATGTCGTGGTATTTTCCGTCGGTGGAATGAAGTTCGCCGCAAGGACTGAAGAGGTTGTGGAGGTGTCCCCCTGGACTGAGGCGATTCCGGTGCCGAGTCGGACTCCGTTCGTGAAGGCCATGATGAAGCGGAACAATCATGTCATGCCGGTGTACGATTTTGCAGCCAGACTGAGCTGTACGGTACAGGGATCTCCGTTGTTGTGCCTCGTGGCTCGTCATCTTGACGGGCCGTTGGCCATCTGTATCGATGCCGATGTGCCGTCTATCGAGACGGTGGAGGGGACGTCGATTCGCCCGAACGGCGGAGGGGATATTGAATCGCTCGGCTCAGTCACAATCGGGGGACATGAGGTGGTGATCCTGGCGTTGCAGCGATTAGGCCGCCCGACCCAAGATACTGTCACCCGTTAAGAGTGCTGGAGGAAGGCATCGATGACGAAAGTGTTGATCGCCGATGACAGTATTGCGGTGCGAAAAGTCGCCGAACGGTTGCTGACTGAAGCGGGATTTGGAGTCACGCTTGCGGCCAACGGTGAAGAGGCCTTGGCCTGTTTGGCCAAAGAAACACCTGATTTGGTCGTGACCGACGTGATTATGCCCGATAAAAGCGGCTACGAGGTCTGTGCCTTCGTGCGTGCGCAGAGCACGACAGCGAATACGCCGGTGCTCTTGATCTCCGGGATCGTAAACGATGAAGTGACGAAACAAGCTGAAGCCTGTCATGCAGACGGAGTGTTAAAAAAGCCGTTTCAGGGAACATCGCTGAAGGATCGGGTCATCGAGTTGTTGGCTAAACGGCAAAGCGTTGTCGCGCCGGCTATGACATCTGCCGAAAAGGTGATGGAGTCCATTAAGCCGACTCACAGTGTGCAGGTGAGCGAGGGGGAAGTCGAATTCTATCGGCAGGGATTTGCGCGAGTGAAGCCGCTGGAGGAAGAACTGTCGCTCGAACGAGAACGAACGGCACATGGTGCTCAGCGCATAGCGGAACTTGAAGGACAGGTGCGCCGTGTCCAGGAACTCGAATCGGCGTTGGCAATGGAGCGGGGGCAGATTGCTGAGTTAAAGAAACAGCTGCGAGATGCCGATAGTGCGATTGCGCGAGTGCATGAGCTCGAACTCGAACTTAAGACCGAACGTGAGCGGACGTTCGAGGCGAAGAATCAGGCATCCCTGGCGGAGAGCCTTGGCGGGCGTGTGGGGGAATTGGAGGCGGCACTTCAGAAAGAACGGGACGGCAGCGCGCAACAGACAGCCTATGTGACCGAGCTGCAAAAGAACGCGGATCGTGCACTGGAGCTGGAGGCGACTCTGCATGCCGAGCGCCAGGCTGCCACACAACTGGTTGAACAAATGACGGAGATGGAACAGGCGGCGACTCGGTCTCAGGCATTGATGCAACAGCTTGTGCAAGAGCAGGAGCGTACGAACGCCGTGACTCCTCGCTGGGCCGAGCGTGAACAGGTTACCGCTCAATTGAGCGCGTTAGAGCAGGCCTTCGCCACCGAACAACAAAGAAATAGAGATCTTACCTTGAAACTCTCCCAAGGTGAGGGGGCATCGCAAAAAGATTCGGAGCAAGACACCCTCCTTCAGACGGAACGAGAACGAAATAGCCTTCTGATGAAGCGCGTATCTGAGGCTGAGCAAACGGCTGAGCAAGCCACCAAGCGGTTCGGAGAGATGGCCAGAAAACTTGGCGAGATTGCGGGGTTGGCCTCTCAGCTGGGAAATGGAAAGTGACGTCCCTGCCCAGGACGATCCCTTCTCGTGGATAGTCGTTGTCGTGAAGGACTAACGTCATGGCTGTCGACACTACGGATGATTTCCAGAAAGAACTGGTCGATCTTTTCGTTCAGGAAGCGCAGGAATGGCTCCAGAATATTCATGTCGCTTTGGACGAGCTGCAACAGGGGCCTGCGCCGGAGCGCCACGCGAAGCTGGTCGGGACGATTTCTGCCGGGGTGACCAATCTCGGTGGATCTGCTGCCACGATCAATCTTCCGGAAGTTGAGCAGGCCAGCTTCGACGCCATTCCCTTTATCGATGCCCTCCGAGATCCGCAGAAAACGTTTTCCGCTCAGGACTTTCTCTCGCTGTGCAAACAACTGGGCCAGATTCATACGACGTTGACCCGCGCGACCGGCATCTCCTTTGAAGCGGATGGGAACAGTGCAACCGCTGAGGCGGTGCGCACGACTCTTGCTCCCGGAGAGTTTCTGCACCTGCTTCAAGAGTTACAAAAACATGAGTCTCTCGGCGTCGCGTCAGGGCGCAATATTATCGGTAGCCTGATGGAGCAGATGGAGAGACAGGTTCAGGCCGGTGTCGAACGTATCGATGTTGCGGTCATTCAAGGATACCTTGCGCGAGTGTCTGAAGGGGAAGAGTCGTTTGTGAAGGCGATACACGAACGAGTGCCGGAAATTCTCGAACAAATGGGCGATCTCAAGATAGACGGGAATGAAGCTTCCGCGCGCGCGATGGCCCTCAACGCCGCCTTGCAAGACGTGGCGCAATTGCGCGCGGAAGCGCAGCAGGTGAACGCTGGTTCAGCCGTGATGTTTTTGACCGGTCTGCACAGCCTACTGACCATGGTGGCGCAGCGACGTGTGCTTCTGATTGCCGCGAGGGTGGAATCGGTGAAGGCACGGGTGCATGCGATGGGTAGCCCCATGTGCGGGTGGGTAGAACAGGGGCGAGCCCAGCGTGCAGCGATCGATCAGATGCTCTCAGCCGGCCACTCGTGATGCCTGGTGGCACTCTCACCTAGGGATTCGTCGAGGTCCATGATGCAATCGCCTATTCCAACCGATGATAGCGCCACTCTGAACCCAGACATCGAGTATATGGGATATTGGGAATTGCGAGCCCTTCCGTTCGACAATGTGCCGGACCCGCGATTCTACGTTCCCTGTTCTCAACATGACGCAGCGCACAAATGGTTGAGTTATGGGATTCAGGCCCGCAAAGGCATCCTACTGCTCACGGGTGACATTGGGTGCGGAAAAACGTTGCTGAGTCGTCGGTTGATCGTCGGGCTCTCGCCTGCTCGGTATGATGTCGCACTTGTCGCCAATCCTGCATTGTCTCCCTCCGAATTGCTGGATGAGGTATTGTCTCAGTTCGGACTCGACCTTGTGGAATCAAAAGCCGGACGATTGCAGAGACTCAATGAACGCCTGGAGTTGAATGCGCAACGGGAGATCAGCTCGGTGCTGGTCGTAGATGAAGCGCAAGCGATTGAAAGTGTCAAAGGGTTTGAGGAACTCCGATTGCTGACGAATTTTCAATTGAACGATCGGTTCCTCTTGACCGTTGTGCTGATCGGCCAGCCGGAATTACGCCAGCGTGTTGCGGAAATTCCTCAGTTAAATCAGCGGATCGCGGTGCGTGCGCATCTGGGCCCCTTCACCGCAGAGGAGACGACGTCGTATATTACGGCACGCATGGGAGCCGTGACTCATCGGACAGACGTGTTTACGAAAGAGGCGCTGGCAGGCATTTATGAACAGAGCAAGGGAATCGGACGGCTCATCAATGCCCTCTGTGATCAATGCCTCTTTGCCGGAGCGATCGAGCATGCCAAACAAATCGATGAGCGACTTGTTCGGCAGGTCGGGCAAGTCAGATAATGGCTGCTCGAAAGGTTCACTAGGTTGCCCTCAGATCATGAATGAATACAGCACGACAGACTGGTATCGGATTGCGCAGGAACGATTGACGGCGGTGGCGCTTGCCGTGCAACGGCGAGACGATCTCGACTTGGAAGCCGTATCTGCCCTGGCGACGGACATTACCGAGGCGCTGAAGAGAAGCGATCAATTGCTTGTTCAGGCGATGGGTGGTCCTGCAGGCCCTCCGCTGATTACGAATCTTGTGAATGTCGGGATTTTGGCGACGAAGGTCGGCGCCAGGCTGGGATATCACGGGGAAGAGCTGGAACGGCTTACCTTCGCAGGGCTTCTGCACGACATCGGCCTCTTTGCCGTGCCGCAGTCACTGGTCACAAAGTCTGGTCGGTTGACCCCTGATGAACGTACGCTCATTGAGCAACATCCCGAACTCGGCTATCACACGATTCGAAAGGCTGGTCAGAAGTACGACTGGCTGGCACAGGTGGTGCGTCAGGCTCATGAAAGGTGGAACGGACAGGGGTATCCGAACAGGCTGAATGGGCGGCAAATCTGCGAGTTTGCTCAAATCATCGGCGCGGTAGATATCTTCGATGCCCTTGTGAGCCCGCGCGGATATCGCCGACGATTTTTTCCACATGAAGCGGTGCAGGAATTGATTGTGGCGGAACGGACGGCCTTCCCTCGCGAGGTCGTCAAAGCCTTGGTTGAACAGCTGTCGGCCTATCCACTGGGTACCTCGGTACGATTAACCACCGGAGAGGTCGGGTCTGTTATGCAAGTGAATACGCGCTATCCTCTCCGCCCAGTCGTGCGGATCGAGGGCGATGCGGTCGATGGCCAGGAGGGACTGCAGCTCGATCTGAGCCGCACCCCGCTCGTGTCGATCGTCGAAACATTAGCGCCTCCTGACGTGGCACGTCTGTCGTTTCCATCGGATGTGATGCGCGCCAAGACATCTGAGGTTATCCCCTCGGCCTCCGATCAGTTTACGTTGCTATTGGAAACCTTAGACCAACTCGCGAGTGCGATTCAAGGCGCTGTCAAATCCAGGACTCCTGTGACAGACGACGGGACTGTGTCGCTATCGAGCGAGCATTGATGGATCGATCGGGCTCCAGTGCAGGACTTTAACCCGCATTATTCATGAACACTTCTGCTGCAATCGCCGATCCGCTGCTGCGACGAGCCTTCGGTCGGCGGGCTCGCCCTTCAGACCCTCAACGTACTGCACGAGTACGCCTCAGGTCCTCAGGGCTCCGCGCGCCGCTCTCGCGACGCGGCTCAGCGATTTCGCGACGAAGCGTCATGAATAATGCGGGTTGAGGCTGCCAATTATGGACATGAAGCGATCGGGTAACCCGCTCCTTTATGCCCTTCGAGACCTTCAACAAGCTCGTGCCATGTCGATGTCGCCGGCGGCTGGCGCATCGTAACTGAACTCGACCGACTCGATGAAGAGTTCCTTCAAGCAGTCCGTCGGCGGATTCCAATCATCAGCGCCATTCTTTTGAATTTACAGCGCAAGGGGCGATGGATTCGGTGACGGCCTCTCAGCTCGATCCGGTTCTCGAACAGGTCGAGGCCGACCGAAAAATGTCGACGTTGACACAGCGACTGGGAACCGTCGAGACGAGGATTCATGCATTGATTCCGACGGTGGAGCAGTGGGAAAGTATCGGGCGAGTGGAGCGATCGGCGAGACTCTTCCGAACGAAGCTGAAGGTTCGGATGAGGCTGAAGTGTTCGGAACGTGAGAATCCAGCCTTCAGGCTTCCCACGTTCAACCTTGTACTCAATCCGGAGTTTTCCCTTCCTGCCAACGATACTTCAGCACGCCATGATGCACTTTGGTCACGGTGGCAACTTCTTCCTTCAATCGTTGGGCAACTCGTTCACGATGCCGATGCCATGTTCGGTAGGCGGCGAGATCCATCGGCGCTCCCCCACAGTCTGAGTTCGCCCGTTGCCATTGCATGCGTTTCATGACGATCAGCCTGGCCTGATCGAGTGAACAATGTAAATCGGCGGCTTCCTGCTGCGCGACTCGGTCAAAATCGTCCAGCGAAACAGGCCAGGGGCGTCCCGCTCTATAGATTGTGGAGACCACTGGAAGCGGCAGGTTCACCAGCCGACTCACATACTCTTCAGTCGCAGAATAGGCCGGCTCGGAGAGGACTGCCGCCTCGGCGCCTCTCGCACGCTTCAACAATGAAAAAGGAAAGAACAACCACTTCATGTCCGCCTCCTTGTTGGGACGTCAAAATGAATGTAGGGGCATAGTACAGAGCCCTGTTAGGCAGGGCTATTCCCCGTTCGACGGGGGTAGGGGAGGGCTGGGCTGGGGATGAAAAAACTCAATGGAACATGTTTCATTCTCGGATTCTCGCTCGTCACGCGTGAGTCATCCTGGTGCATCAATAGTGTCCGACAGATTCAATGGGTATCGGCTTGAAAGCTAGGACTGGAAAGGATTTCCTGGCATGTCAAGATGTTAACGACTTGAACTTGGTGCGCGGTTCTGGGCAACCTTCCCGGATTTTCCGGGGAGGTAGCGATGTACGCCGGCA